>NZ_VCKX01000048.1 GCF_005889725.1 Nonomuraea zeae | reverse complement strand
GGGCCGGGGCGGGCGCGGGCTCCTCCTCCGCCAGCACGCGGGCGTGCGCCTCGCGCAGGTCCTGGCCGGGCTCGATGCCGAGCTCGTCGACCAACTGCCGCCTGATCGTGGTGTAGGCGTGCAGCGCCTCGGCCCGCCGGCCGCCGCGGTGCAGGGCGAGGATGAGCTGCTGCCACAGGTCCTCGCGGTAGGGGTGGCCGCCGATCAGCTCGCGCAGGTCGTCGATGGCGGAGGCGTGCTCGCCGGCGGCCAGCTTCATCGCGACGAGGTCCTCGGCCGCGCTGAGCCTGGCCTGGGTGAGCGAGCGCAGCCGCGTGTCCCACAGAGGGCTGGCGGGCAGGTCGCAGACGGGCTCGCCGCGCCATAACGCGAGCGCGCCGCGCAGCAGCCCGGCCGCCTCTTCGGTACGCCCGCAGGCCCGCGCCCTGGCGACCAGGTCCTCGAACAGCAGGACGTCGAGCCGGGCCGGCTCCACCTCGATCGCGTAGCCGGAAGGGTGCGCGGCGATGCTCGCCCCGGCCGCGCCGAGGACGCCGCGCAACGAGCTCACGTACGTGCGCAGGTTGGCCGTGGCGGAGGAAGGCGGGTTCCGCGGCCACAGGACCTCGATGAGCACTTCCGTGCCGACCACCTGGTTCGCGTCGAGCAGCAGCGAGGTCAGCAGCAGCCGCGGTTTGTTGCCCGCGATGCGCAGGATCCGGTCCCCGGCACGGACCTGTAGGGGGCCGAGAACACCGAAGTTGGGCTGATCAACCACTATGACCGCACCTACTCCTTAGCTGGAGGTATTGCAACCATTTGTCGGGTTGTCCGATCGAGCTGGCTGTGTCTTTATACCGATTTTGGATGTTCTTTGTACGCCGTACTCGCAATCTTGACCCCCAGCAAGCGCACTTCGAGAAGATCCACGCAGACCATGACCGGCGCCGGGCGAATCATGTCCGGGAGCCGTTAGGAAAGGATCCGTATGAGGCCCAGCAGGGTGCTTACGGTGGGGTTCGTTCTTATGTGCGGGCTCGTGGCCGGTCAGGCCGCCTCCGCCGCGCCGACGCCGGCACCGAGCGCGACGCCGACGGCCGCGCCTACGTCGACCCCGCATCCGAATGACCCGCCGAACACGGTTGACCCGCCCGCGGTGACGACCTTGGCCGCGCCGAGCTTCCAGTTGCCTTTCCCCTGTGGCCAGAGTTGGACCGGCAACTCCAGCGGGAGCAGCGCCCACCAGTCGTATGAGATCGACTTCAACCGGGGCAGCACCGCGAACGCCGACCTGGGCGACACCGTCTCCGCCGCCGCGGCGGGCACCGTCGTCATCTCGGCCCACCAGGGCTCCACGAACGGTTACGGCAACCTGGTCAAGATCGACCACGGTGGCGGCTGGACGTCGTACTACGCCCACCTGAACTCGCGTTCGGTCGCCGCCGGCGCCAGCGTCAAGCAGGGCCAGAAGCTCGGCACCCTCGGCAACACCAGCAAGCCGGGCAACAACATCAGCCCCCACCTGCACTTCGAGGTGCGCCAGGGCACGAGCTACCCCGCCAACATCCGCAAGGCCGTCTTCAACGGCGTCACCTTCGGCTACCCGAACCAGACGCTGACCTCGAAGAACAGCTGCGGCGGCGCCACGAACCCGCACACGGCCGCGTCGGTGTGCGGCAGCGGCTACAAGGTGGTCGACTCCGCGGCCCTGGGCACGGCGGGCACGGCCTACCTGCTCTACAACTCGGCCAACGGCAACAACTGCGTGGCCACGATCAAGAAGACCTCGCTGGGCAAGGCCACCGCCACCAGCGCCTATCTGGAGGTGCAGGGTAAGACCCGCGCCACCGACAGCGGCAACTTCGCCTACTACGCGGGTCCGGTTCGCGCGGCCGCGGCCGGCAAGTGCGTCAAGTGGGGCGGCAAGGTCGGCACGTCCGCCTATAACAGCCCCTTCGAGCACTGCGGCTAGAGCTTCCTGAGCGTGCGGGCGGTCGCCGGGCGGCCGCCCGCTCCCACACCCCCCGACCTGAATTCCTGAGGAGAGAACTGTGCTAGCCCGCCTGCGCCGCTCGGCCGTGCTGCTGACCGGCGCGCTGATCCCCGTCTCGCTGCTCATGGGGCAGCCGGCCGCGACCGCGTCCGCCGCCGACCCCATGGCCGGCGCGTTCGCCAAGGCGGCCACCACGTACGAGGTGCCGCGCGACCTGCTGGTCTCGCTCGCCTACGCCGAGACCCACCTGGACGGGCACGACGGCGAGCCCAGCGCCAGCGGCGGCTACGGCGTGATGCACCTGGTCGCCGCCCGCACGCTGGAGCGCGCGGCCACGATCACCAAGCAGCCCGTCTCGGCGCTGAAGAGCGACGACGCCGCCAACATCGCCGGCGGCGCCGCAGTCCTGCGCGCCTACGCCGACGAGCTCGGCCTGACCGCCACCGCCCGCAAGGACGCCGGCAAGTGGTACGAGGCCGTCGCCAAGTACGGCAACGCCACCTCGGCGGACGTGGCCCGCCTGTACGCCGACACCGTCTACGACCTGCTGAACGAGGGCGTGCGCGCCACCACCCCCGGCGGCGAGAGCATCACGGTGCAGCCGCGCGCCATCGAGCCCGCCCGCGGCCCCTACGCCAAGGCCAAGGACCTGGACGGCCCCACCACGCTCGCCGCCGCCACCGACTACCCGTCGGCCACGTGGGTGCCGGCCAGCACCTCCAACTACGCCGTCTCCAGCCGGCCCACCAGCGACGCGATCGACCGCATCGTCATCCACGTGACGCAGGGCTCCTACGCCGGGACCATCTCCTGGTTCCAGAACCCGGCCGCCAAGGTCAGCGCCCACTACGTCGTACGCTCCTCCGACGGCGCCGTCACCCAGATGGTCAGGGAGAAGGACCGGGCTTGGCACGCCGGCGACTACAACCGGCGCTCGGTCGGGATCGAGCACGAGGGCTTCGTCGACAACGCGTCCTGGTTCACCGACGCGATGTACCGGTCCTCGGCCGCGCTGACCCGCAACATCGCCGACCGCTACGGCATCCCCAAGGACCGCACCCACATCGTGGGGCACAACCAGGTCCCTGGCACCGACCACACCGACCCGGGCGGCTACTGGGACTGGACCAAGTACATGCAGTACGTCACCGGCTCGGGCGGCGGCACCACCAACCCGCACACAGCCGAGTCGGTGTGCGGCAGCGGCTACACGGTGATCGACTCCGCGGCGCTGGGCACGGCGGGCACCGTCTACCTGCTCTACAACACCGCCAACGGCAACAACTGCGTGGCCACGATCAAGAAGACTTCGATCGGCACGGCCAGCGCGACCAGCGCCTACCTGGAGGTGCAGGGCAAGACCCGGGTGACCGACAGCGGCAACTTCGCCTACTTCGCGGGCCCGGTGAAGGCCGCCGCGGCCGACAAGTGCGTCAAGTGGGGCGGCAAGGCGGGCTCGTCCGTCTATGACAGCCCCTTCGAACACTGCAGCTGAGAGCCCCGTGAGCGCGTGGGCGGGTCGCCGGACACGGCGGCCCGCCCACGCGGCGCGTCAGGGGCCGGTGCGGCCGCCGTCACCACGTGGCGGCCAGGCGCTCGGGCGCGGAGTCGTCCGGCACGGCGCCGGGCACGTGGGCCAGGTCGGCCTCGATGCGGGCGGCGGCCTGCCTGAGCTCGGGCAGGACGTCGCTCAGCAGGTCGGCGGCGGCGGCGCGGCTGGCGTGGGTGGCCACGTTGACGGCCGCCACGACCCGGCCGTCCCCGGCGCGCACCGGCACCGCGATCGACCTCACCCCCTCCTCCAGCTCCTGGTCGACCAGGGCGTAGCCGTCCGCGGCGGCCCGGCTGACGGCCGCGGCGAGGTCCTCGTGCGAGGTGATCGTGTGCCGGGTCAGCGGCAGCGGCGCGATCGCGGCCAGCCGCTCCGCTGGCCGGCCGGCCAGGAGCACGCGGCCCATGGAGGTCGCGTACGCGGGGAAGCGGGTGCCGACCGTGATGTTGACACTCATGATGCTCACCGTGGGCACGCGGGCCACGTAGAGGACGTCGTCGCCGGACAGCACCGCGGCCGAGGCCGACTCGTGGATCCGGCCCACCAGGTCCGCCAGGTGCGGCTGGACGATCTCGCGCAGGGTCAGCCCGGACAGGTGGGCGTAGCCGAGCTCCAGCACCTTGGGCAGCAGCACGAAGCGGCTGCCGTCGGCGGCGGCGTACCCCAGGCGCTCCAGGGCCTGCACCGCCCGCCGCACGGTGGCGCGCGGCAGACCGGTCACCCGTGAGGCGTCGGCGAGGGTCGCGCCGCCGCGCGCCGAGCCGAGCGCGACCAGCACCGCGAGGCCGCGCGCGAGCGACTGCAGACGTCCGTCGCCCGGCTCGGCCGCCACGCCCGTTCCGGCGACCGCCGCCGCCGTTGCCATTGCCGCCGTCGCGGCACGCTCGCCCGCCGCGTGAAGGTCCGACGCCGCGTGAACGCCCGGGGCCGCGCCCGAGCGCGCGTCCGGTGGTGTGGCGAGGGTCGCTTCCATGGCCGCCACCGCCTCGCGCATCCGGGGCAGGGCGTGGGCGACCAGGCCGGCGATGGTGTGCCTGCTGGTGTGGCTGACCACGCTCAGCGCGCAGACCGCCGTCCCGTCCCGATCCCGTACGGGCAGCGCGACCGCGATCAGCCCCGGCTCCACGAGCTGGTCGTCCTCGGCCCACGGCGCGTCCGGGTCGAGCAGGGCCAGGCCCGCCGCGCACCGGGCGGCCGGCAGCAGGTCCCCGACCCGGAAGACGATCGACATGGTGCGCCGCCGGGCGAACTGGGCGATGAACCGCACCCCGTCCCCGTCCTGGACGGCCAGCGACACCGACTCGTCCAGCTCCCGCGCCAGCCGCTCGGCCGCCGGCGCGAGGACGTCCCGGAGCCCGCCGCAGGCCAGGTACGCCTCGCCCAGCTCCATCAGGCGCGGCGCCAGCAGCACGTCGCGCCCCTCGGCACGGACGTAGCCCAGGTGGACGAGGGTGGCCAGCACGCGATCGACGGTCGACCTGGCCAGGCCGGTCGCGCGGACGAGGTCCGTGGCGCGGGCCCGCCGCCCGCTCGCGCGTACCACGTCCGCCGCCCGCACCGGGGCGGCCGCCGCGTCCGGACCACCGGCGGCCGGCTCCGGGCCGGCGGCCAGCACGCGCAGGACGGTCAGCCCGCGCTCCAAGGTTCCGGCCGCTTCCATCCGCGCCTCCAAGATCGAAGGAGCTTTTGACAGAAGCGCCTTCAGGTACACATACTCGACCACACGATAGTGAACTAAAGTTCGCTGAGCGAACACATCGGGTGAACGGAGTGTCGTGCGGAAAGACAAGCTGGTCGCCACGGCCGGGGAGGCGCTGGCCGGCGTGCATGACGGCGCCTCGTTCGCGGTCGGCGGATTCGGCCTCAGCGGCATCCCCAACGTGCTGATCCAGGCCCTCTACGACACCGGCGTGCAGCGCATCGGCGTCGTGTCCAACAACTGCGGGGTGGACGGGGGCGGCCTCGGCATCCTGCTGGCCGCCGGGCGCATCGCCCGCGTGACCGCCTCCTACATCGGCGACAACAAGGAGTTCGCCCGGCAATACCTGGCCGGCGAGCTGGAGGTCGAGCTGACCCCGCAGGGCAGCCTGGCCGAGCGGCTGCGCGCGGGCGGCGCGGGCATCCCCGCCTTCTACACCCCGGCCGGGGTCGGCACCCCCGTCGCCGACGGCGGCCTGCCGCTGCGCCACCACCCCGACGGCTCGATCGCCCAGGCCTCGCCGCCGAAGGAGGTGCGCGAGTTCGACGGCAGGCAGTACGTGCTGGAGCACGCCATCACCACCGACTTCGCGCTGGTGCGGGCGGCCAAGGGCGACCGCTACGGCAACCTGGTCTTCAACAAGTCCGCCCGCAACTTCAACCCGCTCGCGGCGATGGCCGGGCGGATCACGATCGCCGAGGTGGAGGAGCTGACCGAGCTCGACCCCGACGAGGTCCACCTGCCCGGCGTGTTCGTCCAGCACGTCGTGCCGCTCACCCCCGAGCAGGCCGCCGACAAGGCCATCGAGAAGCGTACGACGTCCGTCCCGCGGACGCCGGAGGGGAGCACGGCATGAGCTGGACCCGTGACGAGATGGTCGCGCGGGCGGCCGCCGAGCTGCGCGACGGCGACTACGTCAACCTCGGCATCGGGCTGCCCACCCGCATCCCCTCCTTCCTGCCGCCGGGCGTGGACGTGGTCCTGCACTCGGAGAACGGCATCCTGGGCGTCGGCCCCTACCCCGCCCCCGACGCGCTCGACCCCGACCTGATCAACGCGGGCAAGGAGACGGTGACCGTGCTGCCGGGCGCGTCGTTCTTCGACTCCGCGCTGTCGTTCGGCATGATCCGCGGCGGGCACATCGACGTGGCGGTGCTCGGCGCGATGCAGGTCTCGGCCCGCGGCGACCTGGCCAACTGGATGGTTCCTGGCCGGCTGGTCAAGGGCATGGGCGGGGCCATGGACCTCATCCACGGCGCGCGCAAGGTCATCGTGATCACCGACCACACCGCCAAGGACGGCTCACCCAAGATCGTCAAGGAGTGCACGCTGCCGCTCACCGGACAGGCGTGCGTGCACCGGATCATCACCGACCTCGGCGTGCTCGACGTCACCGCCGACGGGCTGAGGCTGGTCGAGACCGCGACCGGGGTGAGCGCGGCCGAGCTGCGCGACCGTACGGAAGCGGAGGTCCTGTCATGAGGACCGGCAGCACAGGCTCGCGCACGAAGACCGGCACCGGAGCAGGGGTTCCCGCATGAAGACCGTCTACGTGGTCGACGCCGTCCGCACCCCCTTCGGCCGGTACGGCGGCGCGCTGTCCGCCATCCGCCCCGACGACCTCGCCGCGCACGTCGTCAGGTCGATCGCCGAGCGCAACGACGTGGCGGCGCCCGACGAGGTCGTCCTCGGCAACGCCAACGGCGCCGGCGAGGAGAACCGGAACGTCGCCCGCATGGCCGCCCTCCTCGCCGGCCTGCCGGTCACCACGCCCGGCGTGACCGTGAACCGGCTGTGCGGCTCCGGCATGGAGGCCGTCATCCAGGCTTATCGCGCCATCGCGCTCGGCGACGCCTCGGTCGTGATCGCCGGCGGCGTGGAGTCGATGACCCGCGCCCCCTGGGTGCTGCCCAAGCCGGACAAGGCGTTCCCCGCGGGCGGGCAGGAGCTGATCTCCACCACGCTCGGCTGGCGCCTGGTCAACCCGGAGATGCCCGCCGAGCACACCGTGCCGCTGGGGGAGGGCGCCGAGCTGATCGCCGAGCGCCACGGGATCGAGCGCGCCGAGCAGGACGCGTACGCGCTGGCCAGCCACAAGAAGGCGGCCAAGGCGTCCTTCGAGCGGGAGATCGTCCCGATCGGCGAGGTGACCAGGGACGAAGGCATCCGCGCGGACAGCTCGATGGAGGCGCTGGCCCGGCTCAAGCCCGTCTTCCGCAAGAGCGGCGGCACCGTCACCGCGGGCAACTCCTCCCCGCTCAACGACGGGGCGGCGGCGCTGCTGCTGACCGACGAGGCGGGGCTGCGCGGCCGCGAGCCGCTCGCCAGGATCACCGCGAGCGCGGTCAGCGCGCTGGAGCCGCGCTACTTCGGGCTCGGCCCGGTCGAGGCCGCGACCAAGGCGCTGGCCAAGGCGGGCAAGTCCGCGGGCGACCTGGCCACCGCCGAGCTCAACGAGGCGTTCGCCGCCCAGGTGCTCGGTTGCCTGGCCGAGCTGCCCGACCTTGATCCCGCGATCGTCAACCCGGACGGCGGGGCGATCGCGCTCGGCCACCCCCTCGGCGCCTCCGGTGCCCGCATCACCGGTACGGTCGCCCACCGGCTGGCCGCGGCCGGCTCGGGCACCGGCCTGGCCTGTCTCTGCATCGGCGTCGGCCAGGGCCTGGCCGTCGTACTCGAAAGGTAGCGTCATGCCCGAACCCCTCACCCAGGCCGACATCGACGTCGAGATCGCCGCGCTCCAGGCGGCCGGCGGCGGCGACCACCCCGCCCGCGACTACGCCCCCTACCGCAGCACCCTGCTGCGCCACCCCAAGCAGCCGCTGGTGGCGCTGAAGGACCCGGAGGCGGCCGAGCTGTCCGGGCCGGTCTTCGGCGTCACCGACGTGACGCCCCACGACTCCGACCTGACCGTGCAGCACCTGAGGGAGCCGCTCGGCGAGCGGATCACGGTGACCGGCCGCGTACTCGACCGCGACGGACGCCCGGTACGCGGCCAGCTCGTGGAGATCTGGCAGGCCAACGCCTCCGGCCGTTACCTGCACCAGCGCGACGACCACCCCGCGCCGCTCGACCCCAACTTCACCGGCGTCGGCCGCTGCCTCACCGACGGCGACGGCGTCTACCACTTCACCACGATCAAGCCCGGCCCGTACCCGTGGCGCAACCACGTCAACGCCTGGCGGCCCGCGCACATCCACTTCTCCCTCTTCGGCACGGCGTTCACCCAGCGCCTGGTCACCCAGATGTACTTCCCGGGAGACCCGCTGTTCCCCTACGACCCGATCCTGCAGTCGGTCACCGACGAGCAGGCCAGGCAACGGCTGGTCGCCGCCTACGAGCACGACCTGTCCAAGCCCGAATGGTCGCTCGGCTACCGCTGGGACATCGTGCTGGACGGCCCCGCGGCGACCTGGATCGAGGAAGGCCGATGAACAACCCCACCCCCTCTCAGACCGTCGGGCCGTTCTACGGCTACGCCCTGCCCTTTCCCGGCGGCGGCGACCTCGTCCCGCTGGACGGCGACGCCATCCTCGTCCACGGGTGCGTCTACGACGGCGCGGGCGCCCCGGTGCCCGACGCGCTGCTGGAGTTCTGGCAGGCCGATCCGTCGGGACGGCTCGGCGGCGCCCCCGGCAGCATGCGGCGCGACCAGGTGAACGGCGCCGTGCTCGGCAGGCACGGCATGGACTTCACCGGCTTCGGCCGGGTCGGCACCGACGCCGACGGCCACTGGGCGCTGCGCACCCTGCCGCCGGGCAACGGCTACATCAGCGTCTGCGTGTTCGCCCGCGGCCTGCTGCACCACCTCTACACCCGCATCTACCTCGGGACGGACCGCTTCCTCGACTCGCTGCCCCCCGAGCGCAGGCAGACTCTGGTCCCCGTGACCGAACGCCCGGGCGTCCACCGCTTCGACATCCACCTCCAGGGCGACAAGGAGACCGTCTTCCTCGACTTCGGCTGAGCCGCTCCCATACCGACTGTGGTCCAGGTCTTGACGCCGTCCTTCCCTTCGCGGGCCCGCCGTACGGGCAGGTACCCGCAAGGGGGAAGGCATGACGGCGAAGACGAAGAAACCGGCGAAGGCGGCGGCCAGGACCGGTGAGGTGCACGACCTGCGCTCGGCGCTGGAGCGGCTGCGGCACTATCCCAGCCAGCTCATCGAGACGGACCATCCGGTCGATCCGATCGCCGAGCTGGCGGGCGTCTACAAGCTCGTCGGCGCCGGCGGGACCGTGGTGCGGCCGACCAGGACGGGCCCGGCGATGCTGTTCAACGACGTGTCGGGCTTCCCCGGGTGGCGTGTCCTCGTCGGGTTGATGGCCAGCCGGGAGCGGGTCGGGCTGCTGCTGGACGCTCCGGCGCGCCGGCTCACGCAGCGGATGGCGCAGGCGTACCGGAACGCGATGAGCCCCGTGGACGTCGGCGCGGAGCACGCGGTCTGCCAGGAGGTCGTGCACCGGGCCGGCGACCCGGGCTTCGACCTGCGCAAGCTGCTGCCCGCCCCGACCAACACCGAGGAGGACGCCGGCCCGTACTTCTGCCTGGGCCTGGTGCTCAGCAGCGACCCGACCGGCCAGGCCGGCACCGACGTCACCATCCACCGGCTGTGCGTGCAGGGCAAGGACGAGCTGTCCATCTTCTTCGCCCCCGGGCGGCACATCGACGCCTTCCGCAAGAAGGCCGAGGCCCAGGGCAAGCCCTTGGCGGTGTCGGTCAACATGGGGCTCGATCCGGCCGTCCACATCGGCGCGTGCTTCGAGGCGCCGACGACTCCGTACGGCTACGACGAGCTGGCCGTGGCGGGCGGCCTGCGCGGCAAGCCGGTCGAGCTGACCCGCTGCCTGACCGTGGACCAGCGGTGCATCGCCAACGCCGAGGTCGTCATCGAGGGCGAGATCCTGCCCGATGTCCGCATCGCCGAGGACCGCAACACCCACACCGGGCACGCGATGCCGGAGTTCCCCGGCTACAACGGCCCCGCCAACCCGGCGCTGCCGGTGCTGAAGGTCACCGCCGTCACCACCCGCCGCGACCCCATCCTGCAGACCCTCGTCGGCCCGGGCGAGGAGCACGTGAGCCTGGCCGGGCTGCCCACCGAGGCGAGCATCTACAACGCCTGCGACAAGGCGCTGCCCGGCTTCGTCAGCGAGGTCTACGCCCACTCCTCCGGCGGCGGCAAATTCCTGACCGTCATGAAGTGCAACAAGCAGAGCGCCTTTGACGACGGCCGCGCCCGGCTGGCCGCGCTGATCGCGTTCGGCACCTACACCGAGCTGAAGAACGTCATCCTGGTCGATGAGGACGTCGACATCTTCGACACCAACGACGTGCTGTGGGCCATGCAGACCCGGATGCAGGGCAACCTCGACATCATCGCCATCCCCGGGGTCGCCGGGCACGTCCTGGACCCGTCGCAGACCCCCGAGTACGACCCGCGCCTGCCGGCCAAGGGCGTCACCTCCAAGACCATCTTCGACGCCACCGCGCCGTACGAGCTGCGTGCCAAGATGTTCGCCCGCGCCCAGTTCCGCGAGGTCGATCCACGGCCCTTCGCGCCCGGCCTGTTCGGCGACGACGGGCAGGCCACCTCCAACGGCGCTGCTTCTCCGGACGGCCCCGCTTCTTCCGGCGGCGCTTCTCGCGACGGGACCGGCCACGACGGGGTCGCACCGGCGGCACGGGCCGAGTCCGGCCACCCCGGCTGATCGCCGCACTCCGCGACCCACCGCACCCACTCCGCGACCACCACTTGGAGCGACACACCATGCCAGAACAACGACGCATGCTGCTGGCCGTGACCGGCGCCGGCGGCACCCGCCTGGCCGGGCGGCTGCTGGCGGCCCTGGCCGGCGACTCGCGCGTCGGTCACGTGGACCTGATGATCTCGGCCAACGGCCGCAAGCTCATCGCGCACGAGCACGCCGCCGCCGAGAACGCCGACCCGGTCGAGCTGATGCTCGGCGGCCCGTCGGAGAAGGTGACGCTCTGGGACCCGGAGATCGACGCGGCCGGGCCGCCGTCCTCGGGCAGCTACCGCTGCTGGGGCATGATCGTCCTGCCCTGCGCGCTGGGCGCCGCCGCCAGGATCGCCCAGGGGGCGGCCAACACGCTGATCGAGCGCGCGGCGGACGTGTGCCTGAAGGAGCGCCGCCCGCTGATCCTGTGCGTGCGCGAGACCCCGCTCAACCTCATCCACCTGCGCAACATGGTGCAGCTCACCGAGGCGGGCGCGGTCGTCTACCCCATGATCCCGACGTACTACAACGTGCCGCAGAGCATCGAGCAGATGGACGAGGAGTTCGTCGCGCGCCTGCTCGGCTTCGCCGGCCTGGACCAGACCGACTACTACGAGTGGACCGGCGCCGCCGGCTCGGCCGCCTCCCGCGACCGCGCCAGGATCGGGAACGGGGCCACGTCGTGACCGCCGCCCGCGCACGATCGGGGGCCCGGCCGTGCGGTTGATCGTCGCGATGACCGGGGCCAGCGGCGCCCCGCTGGGCGTGCGCCTGCTGGAGCTGCTGCGCGAGTACGACGACGTGCACACCCACCTGGTGCTGAGCCGGTGGGCGCGGGCCACGATCGAGCTGGAGACGCCGTACGACGTCCGCGAGCTCGCCAAGCTCGCCGACGTCGTGCACGGGCCGGGGGACCAGGCGGCGCCCATCTCCTCCGGTTCGTTCCACACTGACGGCATGGTCGTCGTGCCCTGCAGCATGAAGACCCTCGCCGGCATCCGCACCGGCTACGCCGACGGGCTCATCGCCCGCGCGGCGGACGTGTGCCTGAAGGAGCGCCGCCGCCTGGTGCTCGTGCCCCGCGAGACCCCGCTCAACGAGGTGCACCTGGACAACATGCTGGCCCTGACCCGCATGGGCGCCACCATCCTGCCGCCTGTGCCCGCCTTCTACACCCGGCCCGCCTCCTTGCAGGACCTGGTGGACCACCTCGCGACCCGGATCCTGGACCAGTTCGGGCTGCCGGTGCCGGACGCCCGCCGCTGGACCGGCCTGCCCGACGCCCGGGGCCCGGAGGACGCACCCTGATCCCGGAGGACGCGCCATCAGCCGGGTCGGCCTGGCCCGCGCCGTCACGCTCGCAGGAAGTCCTCCACGATCGCGGCGAACTCTGCCGCCTGATGCTCCAGCGGGATCACACCGTCCTCGATCACCGCCTGCATGCTGCCGGGAAAGTACGCCGCCAGCCGCGCCAGCTCCGGCAGCGCGAACGGGTCCTGCCCCGCCCCCACGAGGAGCACCGGGCAGCGCACGAGCCCGGCGCGCTCCTCCATGCGGTACGCGCCGACGGCCTCGTGCCCCTTCTCCACCTCGGGCAGGACGGTGAGCGCGTCGCGGACGAACCGGTTGAGCAGCCGCCACGGATAGTACGGCGCCCGCGCGTTCCACAGCTCGGCCAGATGTGCCCCGTCGGGCTGCTCACTCGCCGCGTCGATCGGCGTCCGGCCCTTGCGGCGCAGGCGGCTCTCGTGATCCACCAGCGGCGTCGACGACAGCACCAGCCGCGACACGCGCTCGGGCGCGCCCGCCGCCACCTCCAGCGCCACCACGCCGCCGGTGTGATGCCCCGCCACGGCCGCCTCGGGCAGGCCGAGCGCGTCCATGAGGGCGAGCACGCCGGCCGCGTACGCCTCGATGGTGTGGCGCGGGGGAGGGGCGGAGTTGCCGAAGCCGAGCGTGTCCATCGCGATCGCGCGGCGGGTGCGGCCGAGCAGCGGCAGCACCTCCCGGTACTCGTCCCAGGAACGAGGGGTCTGGTGCAGCAGGAGCACGGGGTCGCCGGTGCCGCAGGAGGCGTGGTGGATCTGGCCGAACGGCGTGTCGGCATACCCGAACCTGATCATCGTGGCGCCTTCCGTGCAGGCGGCGGCATCCGCTAACAGCTTCCCGGATGACCACGCCCGCGATCAACCCGGAAGCCGGTCCGACACCGCTGATCGACCCGGAAGGACGGCGCCCGCCTCCCTGTGAACCGACCCGGAAGGCGGCCCGCCTCCTGGGACCAGCTCGGGAGGCGGGCCGCCGCCGGCGCGGGGACGGCGTGGACGGTCAGGCGCGGGCGGCGTCCTCCAGCGCCTTGATGTCGATCTTCCGCATGCCCAGCATGGCCCGCATGACCCGCTGCGCCTTTTCCGGATCGGGGCTGGACAGCAGCTCGGGCAGCACCCGGGGGACGATCTGCCACGACAGCCCCCACCTGTCCTTGAGCCAGCCGCACCGCGACTCCTCGCCGCCCTCGGTGAGCTTCGCCCACAGCTCGTCCACCTCCTCCTGCGACCCGCAGTCGACGAAGAGCGAGATCGCCTCGGTGAACTTGAACTCGGGCCCGCCGTTCAGCGCGATGAACCGCTGCCCGGCCAGCTCGAACGCGACCATCATGGCCGTCCCCGCCGGCCCGGGCCCGGCGTCCCCGTACCGCTGGACCTCAAGGAGCCGCGAGTCCTCGAACAGCGAGGTGTAGAAGGCGGCGGCCTCCTCGGCCTGGTTGTCGAACCACAGGTAGGTGGTGATCTTCTGCATCGTGACCTCCGTCAGGTGAGCGGGAAGCCCGGCTTCCCGTGTTGTCACCAACGCGTCGAACGCACCCGGCCCACATCGACACAACGAATCAAGATTTTTCCAGAATTCGCCAAGAGAGCCGGGCCAGGCGTGATGACGTGCGCAAACACCCGGCACGCGCCACCACGCCGCCGCTACCCGTGAGGTCTGTCCTCCAGCGGGTTCCGATGCCCGGCGGCTTTGGCGGATACTGCGGGAATGCGGTTGCTGGAGCGGGAGCCGTCGCTGGCGGCGCTGGCGGAGTACGCGGCAGAGGCGCGCAACGGCGCCGGGCGGCTCGTCCTGGTCTCGGGAGAGGCAGGCGTCGGCAAGTCGGCGCTGGTCGCCCGCTTCCAGCAGGACCTCCAGGACGGCGGCACCAGACAGGGCCACCAGCAGGACCTCCAGGACGGCGGCACCACACAGGACGGCCAGCAGGACCTCCCGGACAGTCGCCACATTCAAGAGCCACCGGACGGCCGCGCCCGGGACGACCTGCGAGACGCCCGCTGGTCATGGGGCATGTGCGACGGCCTGTTCACCCCACGCCCGCTCGGCCCGCTCTTCGACGTGGCCGACCAGCGCGGCGGCGCGCTGCTGGAGCTGTGCCGCACCGGAGCCGGCCGCGACGAGCTGTTCCGGGGCCTGCTGCGCGAGCTGACCGAGCCGGGCACGCTTAACGTGATCGTGGTGGAGGACATCCACTGGGCCGACGAGGCCACGCTGGACCTGCTCCGCTTCCTCGGCCGGCGGATCTGGAACGCTCCGGTGCTGCTCATCGCCACCTACCGGGACGAGGGCCGGGGAGCCGACGACCCGCTGCGCGTCACCCTGGGCGATCTGGCCGCGCAGCGGTCCACGAGGCGGATCGAGCTGGCGCCGCTGTCGGCGGAGTCGGTGGCGGTGCTGGCCCGCGGAAGCGGCTGGGAGGCCGCCGCCCTGCACCGGCTGACCTGCGGGAACCCGTTCTATGTGACCGAGGTCGTGCAGGCGGGGCTGACGCAGGTGCCGCCGTCGGCGCGCGACGCGGTGCTGGCCCGGGCGACGAGGCTGGGCGGCGACGTCCGGCGGGTGCTGGACGTGGCGGCGCTCACCGGGACCAGGGTGGAGCCGCGGCTGCTGGAGTCGGTGACCGGCTGCCCGCCGTCCGCGCTGGACGAGCTGCTCGGGTGCGGGCTGGTGGTCGAGGACGGCCAGTGGCTGAGGTTCCGCCATGAGATCGCCAGGCTCGCCGTGGCCGGGGCGATTCCGGCGCATCGCGTCCGCGCGGTCCACGGCCGGGTCCTGGCCGCGCTGGCCGATATGGGATGCGACGACGACGCCCGGATGGCCTTCCACGCCGAAGCGGCCGCGGACGCCGCCGCGGTCCTGCGCCACGCCCCCGCCGCCGCCCGCCGCGCGGCGTGGCTGACCTCGCACCGCGAGGCCGCGGCGCAGTTCGCGCGGGCGCTGCGGTTCGCCGGCGAGGCGGACGCCGCGACGCTCGCCGCGCTCTACGAGGGCCTGGCCGACGAGTGGGCGCTGCTCGACCGGTGGCCCGACGCGGCGCAGGCCGGCGAGCAGGCGCTGGCGCAGTGGCGGAAGACCGGGAACCGGCTGCGGGAAGGCGACGCGCTGCGCCGGCTGTCACGCGTCCTGTGGAACCTGTGCCGCGCCGACCAGGCGGTCGCCGCGGCCGAAGCCGCCCTGTCGGTGCTCGAACCGCTCGGGCCGAGCGTCGAGCTGGCCTGGGCCTACGCCACTTTCGCCAACCGGCGCATGCTGCTGGGCGAGCACGAAGCGGCCGTCTCCCTGGGGGTGCGGGCGAAGGCGATCGCCGAGCGGCTCGGCGCCACCGACGTGCTCAGCGACGTGCTCAACACCCTGGCGGTCTGCGCCGCGGCCACGGGCGGCGCCTGGGCCGGGCAGCTGCGCCGGGCGCTGGAGATCGCGCTGGCGGGGCGTCATCAGGACCAGGCGGGCCGGGCGTTCGCCAATCTCTGCGGTACGCATGTGAGCGAGCGGGAGTTCGCCGAGGCCGAACGGTACGTGACCCAGGGCCTGCCGTACTGCGACGAGCACGACCTCACCGCGTACGCGACGCACCTGCGCAGCGAGCACGCCACCATCATGGAAAGACGAGGACAGTGGGCCGAGTCGGCGGCGCTCAGCACGGAGCTCCTCGCCACCGACGCCATGTCCTCCTCCTGCAACCGGCTGTGCATCCTGCGCAAGCTCGGCGTGCTCCGGGCCCGACGCGGCGAGCCCGGCGTCTGGGAGTTCCTGGAGGAGTCGGCCGAGATCGCCGACCGCACCGGCGAACCGCAGCAGATCGTGCCCGTCCGGCTGGCCTGCGCCGAGGCACACTGGCTGGAGGGGAGCCCGGACCGTGCCCGCGACCAGGCCGAGCTGGCCGCGGACGCGTCCGGCGGATGCGACCACTGGGATCGCGGCGCCGCCGCCGTCTGGCTGCTGCGCACCGGCTCGGCCCGCTCGGTGCGCGGCGAGGTCGCCGAGCCGTACCGGCTGCACCTCGACGGCCATCTGACGAAGGCCGCGCAGGTCTGGATCGACCTCGGCTGCCCGTACGACGCCGCCCTGACCCTGGCCGACGTGCCGCGCGAACCGGCGCTGCGCCAGGCCCTTGACCTGCTCACCGGCCTCGGGGCGGCGCCCGCGATCCGGCTCGTCCGGCAGCGGCTGCGCGAGCTCGGGGTCCGATCGCTGCCTTCCGGGCCGCGGGCCACGACGAGGGAGCACCCGTACGGGCTGACCGAGCGCGAGCGTCAGGTGCTCGCCCTGCTCTGCGAACGGCACTCCAACCTAGAGATCGCCGCCGCGCTGTTCATCTCGGTGAGAACCGTCGGGCACCACGTCTCGTCCATCCTGGCCAAGCTCGGCGCACCGACCCGGAACGCCGCCGCCGACCAGGCGATCGAGCTCGGCCTAATTTAGGTATCGCGCCGCCGAACATAGGCAATGGCGACCGATCCCCCGCCCTTGCCCCCATCCGTACGGTCGGGGAACCGAGCATGGTCGAGGAGGGGGCATGGAAGCACGTATCAGCCGCGCCACGGGAGGAGCGGCGCCGGCCGGACGGGGCGAGGGGACCGCCACGACAGATCTGATCGCCGAGCTGCTGCGGTGCCTGGCGGACCTGTTCCAGGCCGCGGACCCGGGCGCGGGGAGCCGCCTGCTGGAGATCCGGGCACTGCTGGCGCAGCGCGACGACCTTCCGGCCCGGCCGGTCGACCCGGCGGCGCGAGCGGGCGACATGGTGGCCGGCCGGGTGCACGAGGCGCCGGTCGTGTCCTGCCGCCGCCGGGGGCGGCGCTGGCGCATCGAGCTGGCCGGCCGGACGGCGGACGTCCGCGACAGCGTGGGGATGAACCACCTCGCGGTCCTGCTGGCCAACCCCTGCCAGGAGATTCCGGCGCTCGAACTGGCCACGGGCTCCGCGCTCACCGACCGGCCGGCGGCCCAGGAGGCGGCCGGTGGCCAGCCGCTGCTCGACGATCTGGCCAAACGCCGGTACAAGCAGCGCCTGTCGCAGCTGCAGGCCGAGATCGAAGAGTTCGAGACGATGAACGACCTGGAACGAGCGGCCGCGGCGCGCGCCGAGCGTGACTGGCTGCTCGACGAGGTCGCCGCGGCCACCCGCCTCGGCGGGCGGGCCCGCCACTTCACCGGCAACGCCGAACGGGCGAGGGTCGCGGTGGGCAAGGCCATCAGGCGCACGCTGGACGTCATCGAGGAGGCCGACCCGCTCATCGGCGGCGAACTGCGCGCGACCGTACGGACCGGCATGCGCTGCTCCTACCGCCCCGCCTGACGCGCGACCGGCCCTGCCTGACCCGCGACCGGGCTGTGTGACACGACCGGGCCCCGGTCCCCGGCCCGGAGTTCGGGCTGGGGCCGGGGCCCGGGGTGGGACGCCTCAATCAGTGAGCCGCTTCGTACTGCTCCACGACGGTGGAGGCGATCCGGCCCCGCTCGCTCACCGGCAGGCCCTGAGCCTTGGCCCACCGCCTGATCTCCGTGGACTTCTCGCGGCTCATGGCACGCGATGAAGCGGCTGCCCCGCGCCGGCCGCGATGACCGCGCTCGGCACGGACGGCACGCGCCTTGGTGATGAAAGGCGCCAGGGCCTTCTCGAGCTTCTCCCGGTTCCGGCCGGACAAGTCGATCTCGTAGTTGGTGTCGTCGAGAGCGAACGTCGTGGTTCCCTCGGCGTCACTGCCGTCGATGTCGTCGATAAAGGATTCAACGATGCGCTTCGCCATGATGCTCCATTAGGTCAAGGTTGCAGGTACTGTAGCGCCCTTCAGCACATCATGCATCACTTGGGCTAACGCGCCGTCGAAATCGAACTGCGCGCGCCGCGTCGTCCTCCGCTCTTGTGCCGCAGTTCTGGCCGTTCCCTGGATTGCCGTTGAAGATGATATTCCGCGACAGCGCCGATGCGGGCGGAGATTCGTCTGTTGAAATGAAATTCAAGGAATGCTCAGCGTCCGGCAGTGGCGATGCCGGAGATCCGCGCGGCGAGGTCGGCCAGGTACGCCTGCCAGCCCCCGTCCCCGGGATCCGGCACGACGACGATGACGTGGTCGATGCCCAGGGCGGCCAGCCCGGCGCAGAGCTCGGCGCTCTCCTCGACGGTCCGGCCGTCGGGGATGCGCATGTGCAGGGTCTTCTCGATGTCCTCGTAGGGGCGGCCCAGGCGTTCGCAATGGGCGCGCAGCACGGCCAGCTTGTGGCGCACGTCGGCGCCGTACAGGAAGTTGCAGGCGTCGGCGTACTGGGCGACCAGGCGCAGGGTCTTCTTCTCCCCGCTGCCGCCGATCAGGATGGGCGGGCGGGCCTGCGGCGCGTTGAGCGTGCGCCCCAGCTGGTAGTGCGCGCCCTCGTACGGCCCGTCGTCCTCGCCCCACATCCGCCGGGCGATCTGCAGCGTCTCCTCCAGCCGCGTGAACCGCTCGGCCAGCGGCGGGAAGGGCAGGCCGAGCCCGGTGGCCTCCTCCTCGTACCAGGCGGCGCCGATCCCGAGCACGGCCCGGCCGCCCGAGAGCGCGTCCAGCGTGCTGACCTGCTTGACCAGCAGGCCGGGCGCCCGGTAGACGGCGCCGGTCACCAGGGCGCCCAGCGTGACCCGGCTGGTGAGGGCGGCGGCATAGGACAATGCGCCGTACGCCTCCAGCATCGGATCCGTCACGGCGCCGAAATTCGGGATCTGGAAGAAATGGTCCATCACCCAGAAGCTGTGCAGCCCCGCTTCGTCGGCGCCGCGGGCGACGGCCGCGAAACGCTCGGCGATGGCGGCGTCGCCGCCCGGCCAGATGAATCGAGGGCAGGACAAACCGAGTTTCATGAGTGGCTCCTTGAGTGGGCGCGCGGACCGCGGGACGCTTCTCCGGCGGTTTCCGGCAATGAAAAACCCTCTCGCCCGGGCGTCGCGCCCGAAGCCGAGAGGGCTTCGTATGGAGTGATTATCTCATGCCCGGCGGGTCACGGCAGATCCGCCCATGTGACGAGCCCGTGGCGGTGGGCGTAAAGGGCCGCCTGCAGCCGGGTGCTCAGCCCGAGCTTGGCCAGGATCCGCTCGACGTGGACCTTGACCGTGCCCGGCGCGACGACCAGCGCTTCGGCGATCTCGGCGTTGCTGTTGCCGGCGGCCAGGTGGCGCAGCACGTCGCTCTCGCGTGGCGTCAGCGTGGCCAGCTCGTCCGTGCGCGGGCGGGGTGAGGTGGCCGCGAACTGCTGCAGGAGGCGCGGGGTGACCTGCGGGTCCACCAGGCCCTGCCCCTCGTGGGCGACTCGTACGGCGTCGAGGATCAGGCTCGGGTCGCTCTCCTTCAGCAGGAAACCGACCGCGCCCGCCTGAAGGGCGCCGAACAGGTACTCGTCCAGGTCGAACGTGGTCAGCGCCACGACGGCGGGCACCGGGTCGAGGGCCAGGAGCTCGCGGATGGCGGCCAGGCCGTCCATGCGCGGCATGCGGATGTCGGTGAGGACCACGTCGGGCCGCAGCCGCCGGGCCAGCGCGACCACCTCGAAACCGTCCGAGGCCGTCGCCACGACCTCGACGCCCGGCTCCGACGACAGCAGCAGGCGCAGGCCCTCCCTGGTGGGCGCCTGGTCGTCGGCGACGATCACCCGAATGCTCATCACGGTCCTCCCCACTCGTCCATCGCGCTCCCCGTTTGGAAGCGACCCGTCACCGCCTGCTCCCCAGCCAGAAGCGACCCGTCACTGCCCGCTCCCCAGGGGGAAGCGGGCCGTCACCCGCCACCCGTGGGGTGCTCGCGGTCCCGCCGTGAGCGTGCCGCCCAGCAGCTCCGCCCGCTCCCGCATCCCCCTCAGCCCGCCGCCCTCGGGCCGGGCGGGCTCGCCGGGATCGGCCCGGCCGTCGTCCTCCACCACGGCCGTCACCTCCCCCTTCCCGTGGCCGACTCGCACCACCGCGCGGGTGACCCCGGAATGCCGCATGACGTTGGTCAGCGACTCCTGCACGATCCGGTACACCGCGTGCCGGACCTGCGCGGGCACCGGCTCGCGCAGCGGGTCGCCGGCCAGCCGCACGCGAAGGCCCTGCTGGGACAGGCGCTCGGCCAGCGCGCGCAGGTCGGTATGCGCCGGATCGTCGCGCAGCAGCCCCAGCAGCCGCCGGGTCTCCCCGAGCGCGGTGCCGGAGATGTCGGCGATCACCTGCAACGCCCGATCGGCGTCGGCGGGGGAGGCCCGCCGGGCGCCCACGGCCTGCAGCCGGATCGCGCTGAGGTGGTGGCCGACGACGTCGTGCACCTCGCGCGCGATCCTGGCACGCTCTCGACCCTGCTGGACGAGCACGGCCTGCCTGGCCTGGTCGTGCCGCAGGCGCAGGATGTGGCCGAGCGCGACCGGGGCGAGCCCGGCCGCCACCGAGACGGCCAGCCGGGACGGGTGGGACACCGTCTCGCCGAGCATCAGGTCGAGCGTGACCAGCCAGCACGTCGCGGCGACTGCGGGCAGCGCCCGGCCCCGCTCGCGGTGGTAGGCGGCCGAGCCGAACGCCGCCAGCGTCACCCAGACCCCGAGCTCCGGCAGGTGCAGGAGCCTGGCCAGCAGGACGGCCGCGCACGTGGCGAGCGCGGCCGTCAGCGGCAGGCGGCGGCGCAGCGTCAGCGGCGCGCACATCGCGCAGACCAGCGCCACCCACAACGGCGGCAGCCCGCCGAGGCCCGCGCCGCCCAGCAGCGGGAACCCTACGATGACCAGGGCCGTCAGGGCGGCCAGCACGGCGTCCTGCGCCACCGGCGGCCTCACCCGCCACGCTCGCGTCGCCCGCCACGCTCGCGTCGCCCGCCACGCTCGCGTCGCCCGCCACGCTCGCGTCGCCCGCCACGCTCGCGTCGCCCGCCACGCTCCCGGGGTCCGCCGTGCTTCGATCACGTTCTGCTCACCCCCGGGGGATCCTAGCCACCAGGTCGCCGGGGCAGCGCGCCCCGGACGGCGGCAGCGTCCCCGCGGTCAGGTAGTCGTGCACGTGCTTGCGCAGGCAGGTCCCGGTCAGCCCGGCCGCCCCCTGCATGAGGTACGCCGCGTGCCCGTCCCCGTGCCTGACCACGCGCGCCAGCGGGAGCTGCGCGGCCAGGTGCTCGGCGCCGAGATGCGGTGTGTTGCCGTCCGTGTCGCCGATCGCGGCCAGCACCGGAGGCGCGCCCTCCGCGCGCAGCGGATGCGGCGGGTAGGCGGGATCCCCGCCCATGCCCACGCAGCGGCCCACCTGGTAGCGGCCCTGCACCCAGCCGATCCGCGGCGCGGCCGCGCGCAGCCGCGACTCGACGGCCAGGAAGTCGCGGTAGCCGGGCGGATCCGGCATGAAGTCGTGGCAGAGCATCGCGCCCTGGGTGTGTCCGGGCCGCTCAGGGGGGAGCGGCCGCAGCTCGGCCAGGTCCGTCGCGTCACCGTCGAGGGCCCTGCGCAGCGCCGTGGCCAGGCGCGGCCAGGCGGGCGGGGTGAGCCCTTCGGTCACCGCGACGAGGAACGCCTGCTCGTTCACCGTCTGCCCGCCCGCCGGCAGCGGGGCCCGGCGGACGCGCGCCAGCAGGTCGTCGAAGACCTCGATCGCGTCGTCGCCGCCGAGCGCGCACCCGGCCGCGCACCAGTCGCGAAAGCGGGTGAGCTGCTGCTCCTGGGTGCGGGCGTAGGCCATCAGCCACCGCTCCAGCGACGGCTGGGCATGGTCGGGGATCCCGTCGAGCACCATCCGGCCGACCTTGGCGGGGAAGAGCTCCAGGTACGCCTGGCCGTACACGGTGCCGTAGGAGTTGCCCAGGTAGCGCAGCTTCGGCTCGCCGAGCGCGACGCGCAGCGCCTCCAGGTCGTGGGCCACCTGCCAGGAGGTCAGGCCCGCGTAGGCGGGTCCCATGGCCTTGCGGCAGGAGGCGTCGTAGGCCGCGTTCGCCGCGGCGTGCGCGCGCCAGCCCGCCTCGCCGGGCGCCAGGACCAGCCCGTCGATGCCGGGCTGCGGCACCGGGCACTCCACGAGCGCGTCGCTGCCCTGGTCCCCGAAGCCCCTGGGGTCGATCAGGACCACGTCGAACCAGGTGGTCAGCTCCGACACCACCGCGGGCATCGAGCGTACGGGCTGGATGGTCGCGCCGCCGCCCGTGTTGACCACGATCGAGCCGAGCTTGCGCGCGGGGTCGTGGGCCGGCATCCGCGCGGTGTCGACCTGGGTCTTCCGGCCGCCGGGCCGCCTCCAGTCGACGGGCACGGTCAGCTTGGCGCACTCCAGCCCGTCGCCGCACTTGCTCCAGACCGGCGCCGGGGCGGCGGCGGCCGGAGCCTGAAGGGTGGCCGCCAGCGCCGTCCCCGCGGCGAGCCAGGCCAGCGTTCTGTTCCAGATGCTCATGAACCGAATCTCGCGTGCGCGGCCCGCCGCCGCGTCTGCCGTACGGCATATCTTCGCCGCCGGGCCGGTCAGCTCACGCAGTCCTGGGTGAGCAACCCCAGGGACAGCTGCTCCAGCCGGCCCTTCTCGTCGGGGAAGAACGCGTAGTAGGCCTTGCGGTTGCCGGGGACGGAGACGTTGGGGATCCCGCCCGCCGAGAACCTCAGACGCGGATAAGCCCGCTTGACCTGCTTCATCGTCGAGCCGACGCCGATGCCCTCCGGGGTCTTGACGCCCTTCGGCGCGAAGATCACGGCCACGCCGCGCTTCCTGGAGATGTACAGGCCCGCGGTGCCCTTGCGGGTGGGGCGCGACTTCAGGGCCCAGGCGGAGCAGGACCCGGTCCTGGCCCCCCACCTGGGCACGATCTTCCCGGTGGCCCTGGCCTGTTTCAGGCTCATCCCGAGCCTGACGTCGCCGTAGCCGTACGGGCCCAGCGTGGTCGTCCCGGCGAGCGCGGGGGCGCCGGTGAGGAGCACCGCCCCGCCCGCCAGGACCGCGACGAGCACATGTCTCATGACGTCTCTCCTGCCACCGTGAACCGGACCTCTGTTTCGAGTGCCGTCCGCGACGAGAAGTTCGGCGTCCTGCCCGGCCGGTATGGGCTCCTCACATCGGGTACTCCAGGACGGCGGTCGCGACGGCCTCGGGCGTCATCGGGATCCGGTCCAGCGCGGGCCCGGCGGCCCCGGTGGCGGTGCGGACCGCGTCCCTGATGGCCGCCGCGATCGCGGCCGGCGCCGACAGCAGCGGCGGCTCGCCCACCCCGGTCAGCCCGTACGGCGAGTCGGGCCGCGGCAGTTCGAGGATGTCGAGCACGGTCGGCGGCATGTCCATCGTGGTGGGGATCAGGTAGTCGGTGAACGACGGGTTGAGGATCCGGCCGTCGCGCAGCCGGATCTCCTCCATCACGGCCAGCCCGAGCCCCTGCGCGATGCCGCCGTGCATCTGGCCCTCGACCGCCGCAGGGTTGATCGCCTTGCCGACGTCCTGCGCGCAGGCGATCTCCACCACGCGCACCGACCCCAGCTCGGGGTCCACGTCCACGACGGCACGGTGGGCGGCGAAGGCGTAGGCCACGTGGGCGTCGCCCTGGCCGGTCTCCGGGTCCAGCGCCTCGGTGGCCCGGTGGCGGTAGACGGCGGTCTCGTCCACGTCGCCCATGGCCAGCAGCTCCACGAGCGCGACGGAGCGCCCCGACGGCGCGGTCACCGCCTCGCCTCCGTACGCGAGGTCCACCGCGGGCTCGCCGAGCAGGACGGCCGCGCGGTCCAGCAGCCGGGCGCGGACGGCCACGCAGGCGGCGCGCACGGCGCCCCCCGAGATCCACGTCTGCCGCGAGGCCGAGGAGGTGCCGGCGTCGCCGACGGCCGTGTCGGCGGGCAGGATGGTGACCCGCCCGGCCGCCAGCTCGGTCCGCGCGATCTGCGCCTGCACGGTGACGAGCCCCTGGCCGACCTCGGCGGCGGCGGTGTGCACCTCGGCGACCGTCTCGCCCTCGTGGGCGAACAGGCGCACCCGGGCCGTGCCGTAGTCGTCGTACCCGGCGGACTTGCAGATGTTCTTCACCGACAGCCCGTATCCGACGCCGCGCACGAGCCCGTCGGCGCGGGTGGAGTTGGAGGTGCCGCCGGGAAGGAGCCGGGGATCGTCGCCCGCGGGCGGCGGCACGGGCTTGCCCGCGACCCGGCGCAGCAGCTCGGCGACCGGCGCGGGCCCCTCGACCCGCTGCCCGGTCGCCATGACCGAGCCGGTGCTGACGGCGTTGCGCAGCCGCAGCTCCACCGGGTCCAGGCCGAGGGCCGCCGCCAGCTTGTCCATCTGCGACTCGTGCCCGAAGCAGACCTGGACGGCGCCGAAGCCGCGCATCGCCCCGGCGGGCGGGTTGTTGGTGTAGACGGCGCGGCAGTCCACCTCGACGGCCGGCACCTCGTAGGGGCCGATCGCGAAGCAGCCCGCGTTCCCGGTCACGGCGGCCGACGTGGAGGCGTACGCGCCGCCGTCGAGCAGGATGTCGGCCTTGACGTAGAGCAGCCGGCCGTCGCGGGTGGCGCCGTGCTCGTAGCGCATCCGCGCCGGATGGCGGTGCACGTGGCCGGCGAACGACTCCTCACGCCCGTAGCTCATCTTCACCGGCCGGCCCAGCCGCAGCGCCAGCAGGCAGGCGTGGGCCTGCACGCTCAGGTCCTCCCTGCCGCCGAACGCGCCGCCGACGCCGGACAGCGTCAGCCGGACGTGCTCCTTCGGCAGCGCCAGGCAGTCCGCGAGCTGGTCCTGGTCCACGTGCAGCCACTGCGTCGAGCAGTAGAGGTCGACGCCCTCCTCGGCGGGCACGGCCAGGCAGGACTCGGGGCCGAGGAAGGCCTGGTCCTGCATGCCCACCTCGTACTCGCCGGTCACGACCACGTCGGCGGCGGCCGGGGTGCCGCGGCGGATGCGCAGGTGGCGTACCAGGTTGCCGCCCTCGTGCAGGGCCGGGCCGTCCAGCGTGCGCTCGGGGTCGGTGATCGCGGGCAGCTCCGCGTACTCGACCCGGACGAGCCCGGCCGCGCGGCGGGCCAGCTCGGGCGTGTCGGCGGCGACCACGGCGACGGGCTCGCCGGCGTAGCGCACCACGTCCTCGGCCAGCACCGGCTGGTCGCGCGTCTCCAGCCCGTACCGGTTGACGCCCGGCACGTCGGCGGCGGTGAGCACCGCGTGCACGCCGGGCAGCGCGAGCGCAGCCGTCGCCTCCACGGACAGGATCCGCGCGTGCGGGTGCGGGCTGCGGACGGTCGCGCCCCACACCATCTCGTCGTGCCACAGGTCGGAGGAGTAGGCGAAGTCGCCGCGTACCTTGGACATCGCGTCGGGACGGCGGGCCGAGGCGCCCACGCCGCCGGCCGCGACGGGCAGCGTCATGGTCATCGGGACCTCCCGGCGGCCAGGCGCACGGCGTCGAAGATCTTCTCGTAGCCGGTGCAGCGGCACAGGTTCCCCGCCAGGGCCTCGCGGATCTCCGGCTCGTCCGGGTCCGGGCGCCTGGCCAGCAGGTCGTGCACCGCGACCAGCAGCCCCGGCGTGCAGAACCCGCACTGCACGGCGCCCGCGTCCACGAACGCCTGCTGCACCGGATGCACCTCCTCGCCGTCGGCCAGCCCTTCGACGGTCACCACGGCGGACCCGTCCGCCTGCCCGGCCGCGACCAGGCAGGCGCACACCGGCGTGCCGTCCAGGTAGACCGTGCACGAGCCGCACTCGCCCTGCTCGCAGGCGTTCTTTGAGCCGGGCAGCCCGGCCCGCTCGCGCAGCAGGAACAGCAGGCTCTCGCCGGCCTCCACCCCGTCGAGGCTCCTCCGAACCCCGTTCACCCGCAGATCGACCCTCACCTGTTCAGCTCCTCTGCTGTTCCTGCCAGGCCCACGCCAGCGTGCGCCGGGCGAGCACGGCGACGGCGTGCCGGCGGTAACCGGCGCTGCCGCGTACGTCGTCGATGGGCGCGGTGGCCCGCGCCACGAGCTCGCCGAACCGGATGCGGACCCGGCCGGGCAGCGCGCCGCCGCCCGGCCAGTCCAGCTCGGCGGCGGCGAACTCCTCGGCCTCCGCCGCCGCGACCGGCGTGGGGGCCGCCGAGCCGACGGCGCAGCCGACGCGGCGGCGGGCGGGATCGAGCGTCAGCGCCACGGACGCGACGGCGATCACCATGGCGTTGCGCGGCCCGAGCTTGGCGAACTGCTCCGCGCCCGTGGCGACCGGCACCCGCACCGCCGTCACGATCTCGTCGGCGGCCAGCACCGAACGCCCGGGGCCGGTGAAGAACTCCCTGGCCGGGACCGTGCGCGTGCCCCGCACCGAGGCGACCTCGACCGAGGCGCGGGCCGACAGCAGCGGCGGCAGCGCGTCCCCGGCGGGGGAGGCGGTGCCGAGGTTGCCGCCCACGGTCGCCCTGTTGCGGATCTGCGCGGAGCCGATTGTCCGCGCGGCCCGCGCCAGGCCCGGCAGCTCGGCGCCGAGCTCCTCGACGATCCGCGTGTACGGCACGCCCGCGCCGAGCGTGATCGTGTCGCCGTCGCGCGACCACTCGCGCAGCTCCGGCACCCGGGAGATGTCGATCAGCGTGGACGCCGGCCGGTGCCCGAAGTTGAGCCCGACCATGACGTCCGTGCCGCCCGCGAGCAGCGTGGCCTGCGGGTACGCGGCCTTCAGCTCGATGGCCTCCCGCAGGTCGGCGGCCCTTCGGAACTCGGCGCCGGGAGATTCCGCGCTGGGCAGGTCCGTCACGCGGGCACCTCCTCCTTAGTCTCCGCGCTGTGCCGCTCGGTCAGGAACAGCGCCGCCACCGTCCCCGCGGCGCCCGCCGCGGTCATGTAGACGGCGATGGCCAGCCAGGAGCCGGTGCCGCCGTACAGCCAGGTGGCGATGATCGGGGCCAGGCCGCTGCCGAACACTGTGCCGAGCGTGTAGCCGACCGACATGCCCGTGTAGCGCACGGCCGGCGGGAAGACGTGGGCGAAGAAGGCCGGCATGGTGCCGTAGTTGGCGGCGTACGGGATGAACAGCAGCACGAAGCCGGCCAGCATCAGCCCGAACGAGCCGCTCTGGAACAGGGAGAACCACGCGTACGGCAGCGCCGCCATCGCCACGATGCTCACCCAGAAGATGCGCTTGCGGTCCACCCGGTCCGACAGCCAGCCGAAGAACGGGATGGCGACGATGGTGAACACGTTGACCAGCAGCACCAGCTGCAGGATCATGTCGCGGTCCAGGCCGAGCTGCTTTTCCCCGTAGCTCAGCGAGTAGACGGTCGCGATGTAGAAGGTGACGCCGGCCGGGATGTAGGCCAGGCACATCAGCAGCACCCGCGGCCAGTGCTTCGACAGCACCTCCGCGATGGGCGTCTTCCTGACCTCGCCGCGCTCCCTGACCTCCTGGAAGTCGGGGCTCTCCGCCAGCTTCAGCCGGATGAGCAGGCCCAGCCCGACCAGGACGGCGCTCAGCAGGAACGGCACCCGCCAGCCCCAGGAGAGGAAGGCGTCGTCGGACAGCTGCGAGGTGAGCAGGAACACGAGGTTGGCGAGCAGCAGGCCCCAGGCGGCGCCGGTGTTGACCAGGGCGCCGAAGAAGCCGCGCCGGGTGCGGGCGGCGTGCTCGACGCTCATCAGCACCGCGCCGCCGTACTCGCCGCCCAGCGACAGGCCCTGCACGACGCGCAGCGCCACCAGCAGGATCGGGGCGGCCACGCCGATCGTCTCGTACGTCGGCAGCAGGCCGATGCACAGCGTCGCGCCGCCCATCAGGCACAGGGTGACGACGAGCATGGACTTGCGGCCCAGCCGGTCGCCGAAGTGCCCGAACAGCGCGCCGCCGATGGGCCTGGCCACGAACGCCAGCGCGAACGTCGACAGCGACAGCAGGGTGCCGACCACGTCGTCGTAACTGGGGAAGAAGAGCTTGTCGAACACCAGCACGGCGGCGGTGCCATAGATGAAGAACTCGTACCACTCGATCGTGGTCCCGGCCAGGCTGGCCAGGACGACCCGGGTGGAGCTGGACGGTTGTGCCATGGCGGTTACTTCCTCAGGAAGCGGGTGACGGTGTCACGAAGCACGGCGGCCTCGTCGCGTACGGCGGACAGCCGCACGAAGTCGTCGCCGAGGAGATCTCCCTCGGCGGGTACCCCGAACATGACGGTGGGAATGCCGCGCTCGGACGGCCCTCCCGCGTCGAAAGAACCCCCGTAGAAGCCGTGCCGGGACTCGCCGAAGCGCTCCCGGACGGCGGCGTCGAGCGCGCCCAGCACCTCGCGGCGCTCGGGCGGCAGGTAGGCCGGCAACATCGTGACCCCCGGCCTGACCTGGCACCCCTCCAGGCCGGCCAGCGCCTCGGCGATCTCCGCGGCGGCCTGCGCCGGGTCGGTGCCCGGCAGCAGCCGCCGGTCCACGGTGATCCGCGCCGAGGCCGGCAGCGTGTGCGGGGCCAGCGGCTCGTAGCTGACCAGGTACGGCACGACCTGCTCGCGGCCGAGCTCCGGATGCTCGGCGCGCGCCCGTACGACCGCGTCGAGCTCGCGCAGCCTGACGACCGCGTCCGCGACGATGTCGATCACCCTGCCGTTCCCCGGACCCCCGTCCGGCGGGTTCGACGAATGCGCGGCCCGGCCCTGGACGTCGACGATCACGTCCACCCGGCCCCGGTTGCCGAGCGACACCTCGAACCCGGTGCAGAAGAGCTGGACGACCAGGTCGGGGCGCCGGGGGAGGGCGTCGAGGATGGCGCGGGAGCAGTCGTGGCTGCTGCGGCCCTCGTTGTTGACGCACAGCAGCAGCGTGCCGTGCAGCTCGGCGCGTTCGGCGACGAGCCATCGGGCCAGGTCCAGCAGGCACGCCTGGTGCGCCTTGTTCTGCGAGACGCCCTGGCCGAACAGGCACGGCTCGTCCACGCCCAGCTCGATCGGCGTGCGGATGCGTCCCGACCAGGGATCGGTCATGAGGTTGTGGTGCTGGGTCGGGGTGTAGGCCATGAGGGCCAGCGTGGGGCCGTCGCCGTCGCCGAACCGGACGGCGAACTGGTTGGCCGGCAGGTCGATGACGTCCGTCGCGCCCGTGGCCAGGAACGCCGGGCGCAGGTGGTCCTGCACGTAGCGCACGAGGATGGGGTCGTCGGGCTCGATGAGCGTCCGCGAGCCCAGAGGGACGGCGGAGGGGACGCGGGCCAGCGCGGCCAGCGCGTCCACGACGTACTCGCCGGTCACCGCGGGCTCGCCGGTCGCCGGGGGCCGGCCGGTGACCGCGGGCCGGACGGTCGCCGCGGGTGGGGCGCCGCTCACGAGAGCTCCCGCAGGCGGGGGAGCACGTCGCCGCCGAAGCTCTCGATCAGCTCGCTCGGCAGCGTGTAGTTGCCGACGTGCCGCAGGTAGAAGCCGGTGACGCCCAGCTCGACCGCCCGCCTGGCCCGCTCCACGATGTCGTCCACGGTGCCGAACAGGCAGAACGTCTGCGCGAACCGGACCGCCATCTCGTCGGTGACCCACTTGGAGGCGTGCCGGATGGCCAGCTCCCAGTCCTCGGCGTGCACCATGTCCGGATAGACCTCGGGCACGTGCGGCGGCGGCGCCAGCTCGATGCCGGCGATGCGCAGGAAGTCCTGCCCGCCGATGGTGGCCATGTGCAGGCAGATCGGCTTGAGCACGGCCGCGTCGCGTTCGAGGTCGTCGGTGACCTTGCAGAAGGCGCCGGCGGTGAACTCGAAGGGCCGCGGCGACCCGGCCAGGCCCGTCCGTACGGCCTTCGTCGTCTGGTCGAGGGTCTCCGGCGAGATGCCGGCCAGGGTGACCACGCCGTCGGCGATCTCGCCGGCCAGCTCCAGCGTGCGCGGGCCGCTCGCGGCGATGTGCACCGGCACCGCGCCGCCCGCGTCCCGCAGGCGCAGCCGCCGCTCGCCGTACTCCCATTCGCCGCCGCCCAGCAGGGCGCGGATCTGCTCGATGGCCGCCTGGAGCTCGGCTCGCTTCGACGGGCGGATGCCCATGGGCTTCACCGAGCTGTCGCCGGTGCCCAGGCCCAGGATGACGCGGCCCGGCGCCAGCTCCGCCACCGTGTTGATGCCGGAGGCGACCACGGTCGGGTGCCGGGTGACGACGTTCGTCACGGCGGTGGCCAGGCCGATGCGGTCGGTCCTGGTGGCGGCGACGGCCATGGCCGCGTACACGTCGCGCCACAGCAGCTGCGAGTCGGCGATCCAGGCGACGTCGAACCCGTAGTGCTCGGCGCGCCGCACCTCCTCGGCGATCTGGTCCGCCCTGGTGGCCGGGGGGAAGCGGACACCTACTTTGATCAACGAGATCACCCTCTTCCGGATTAATCCGGCAACGTAGTCTGCTGTCTGACATCAGTCAACGGGTGTGGCAGAATATCCCGGTGAGCACCGAGCAGACACGTGACCCCGTTCGGTACGAGCCGCTCGCTCGCACCCCCCTGCCAGACGTCATCGCCGAGCAGCTGCTGGCCGAGATCGACTCCGGCGCGCTGCGGCCCGGCGACCGGCTGCCCTCGGAGCCCGAGCTGGCCCGCCAGCTCCAGGTCGGCCGCAGCTCATTGCGCGAGGCCATCCGCAAGCTCCACACGCTGGGCGTGGTCGAGGTCGTACGGGGGCGCGGCACGTACGTCCGGCACCGCACGGAGGCCGAGCCGACCGAGCAGTTCGTCCACTGGAGCGCCACCCAGGGCCCGGCCATCGCCGAGGTGCTGGAGGTCCGGATCGGGCTGGAGCTGGCCGCGTCCGGGCTGGCCTGCGTGCGCGCCACCCAGGCCGACATCGACGAGGTGGCGGCGCGCTGCCGCGAGCACGAGTCGGCCCGGCGCAAGGGCGACGTCGCCGTGCTGGTGCGCACCGACGAGGCGGTGCATGAAAGTCTGATCCGGGCCGCGCACAACGACCTGCTGCTGCAGATCTACACGGCGCTGGTGCCGCAGATGGCCGAGTTCCGCGCCCACACGCTGGCGCTCCAGCGCGCCGACGAGCGCTTCGACCCGCACCACCGGGCCATGCTGGCCGCGCTGGTCAAGCGGGACGTGGCCGGGGTGCGCGCGGCCACCGTGCAGCACGTGGGGGCACTCTACGTCGAGGTCAAGGCGGCGGGCACGGTCGAGACGGGCCGGCCGCCCGCGGGCCGGATGCTCGACTTCGCCACGATCGTGGCCAACTTCACCTGACACCCGGACCGCCGACCCGTACGCGCGCCCGCCGTGGCGGGCACGCGCGCGTACGGGGATCAGATCACTGCGCGGCGGAGAGATCCTCGGCCGGTCGGCGGGCCAGCAGGTGCGCCTGCGGCCACCCCCGGGTGGGGTCCTCCGCGGGCGCGGTGGTCAGCCGTGCCATCTCGGTGAACCCCGCCTTGACCAGCAGCTCGGCGACGCGATCCGGCGAGTAGCGGTAGGCGAGGCACACCCGGTGGTCGAACGCCTCCGCCACCTCGGCCGGGTCGTCGTGCGCCTGGAAGCTCACCAGCAGGTGGCCGCCGGGCGCGAGCACCCGGTGGAACTCGGCGAAGATCTCCGGCAGCCCCTCCGGCGGGGTGTGGATGATCGAGTAGCTGGAGAGCACCCCGGCGAGTGAGGCGTCCGCCACGTCCAGGGCTGCCATGAGCCCGGTCTCGAAGCGCAGGTCCGGATAGGTGTCCCGGGCGATCGCCACCATCTCCGGCGACAGATCGACCCCGAAGGCGCTGACGCCCAGGTCGCGCAGATGCGCGGTGATGTGGCCGGGCCCGCAGCCCACGTCCGCCACCAAGCCGTCACCCGAGGTCCGCACCAGCTCGGCGAACACGGGGATCATCGCGTGGAGGAGCGGCACGGCCCGGTAGGTCCCGGGGATGCTCTCCGCGTAAAGCGTGGCGGCGCCGTCGTAGGCGGTGCGGGTGGAGGTGAGGAAGGCCGGCTCTGTCATGGACGGCCATGTTAGGTCCCCCCGCGAGTGGTCGGCGAAATGACCAAGGAAGTAGATCTTGCCCTACACTCGCTACGCCTATGGGATCTTGGTCCCGGCCTGGCGTCGCCGCGGCGGGCCGTCCCTGACGACGAGGTGCTGATCCGTGGTTACGCATGAACAGATGGTCGAGCTCTTCGGTCCCGAGGCCGTGCGGCTGACGGAGGTCGAGCACCTCCGTGACAAGGGGCTCTCCGCGACGGACGCGCGGATCCTGGGCCAGATCGGGCTCCCGGTACGCGCGGACCTGGCGTTCACCACCGCCGTCGCGGGCGACCCCCTGCCGGGCTCCTCCATGGTGTTCAAGACGGGCGGCGGGGACGTCGACGTGCTCATCCTCGGCGGGACGTCCGGCGAGGGCGGCATGCGGTACTTCCTCGATCTGCGCGGCGGCGTCGTCGGCCTGCTCTCGCTCGACGGGGAGCCGCAGGCGGAGAAGGTCAACAGCGACCTGGAGAGCTTCGTCGAGTTCCTCTACCGGCTCAGGGTGCGCCAGCGGGCGCTGAACGGCGAGACCGAGGAGACCGCCCGGGGCTACACCGAGCGGCTGTGGCTCTCCCTGAAGGAGCTGGACCCGGCGGCGTTCACCGAGGCCGAGGGCTGGTGGCCGATGGTGCTGGACACCCTGATGGACCGGGACCTGATCGCTGAGACGCGGGCGTTCCTCCAGCAGCGCCGCGCCGAGGTCGCCGGAGAGCTGTCCGGCGGATCGGCCGATCGGGCTCGCCGGACGCAGCGCGACGGCTTCGACCAGGCGCTCAGCCGGTTGGCGAGCGAGGGCTGGCGGACCGTGGACGCGGCACGGTTCGCGGCGGAGAGCGAGACCAGCGGGCTGCTGAGCCTGCCGGCCGACCTCGGCGACCACTTCGCGCCGGACGGCTCCCTGGCCAAGGACGTCGGCATCGCGTGGCGGGGCGGGCTGCCGTCGAACGTCCAGTCGGCGTTCGCGCGGGAGGGCCTGGTGGTCCGCGTCCCCGGGCAGGCGGAGCGGGACGACGAGGACGCGCTGCTGGAGCTGGACCCCGAGGAGCTGGGCCGGCAGGCCGACGCGGCGATGGAGGCGCTGTTCGCTGCGGTCCACGGGCTCAACAAGCCCGAGGAAGGGGTCGTGACGTGCCTGGCCACCGACCGTTCCTCCGACCTGTGCGAGATCGTACGGGCCTTCGAACGGCTCGCCGAGCACGGCTACCTCGCCGAGCCCGACCTGTGGCCGACCGCCTCCGGAGCCTGGCAGCACGTCCACGAGACGACCGCGGAGGGGCAGGCGCCCAAGGCGGTCTTCTGGATCACCCAAGCGCACACGTCGTGCTTCGACCCCCGCGGCGACCTGGTGGAGGAGCTGGCGGTGCAGTGGGCCGGCGATCGGGAGCTGATCGCGAAGGTCCTGTCCGGCTCCGGGCTCAAGGTGACGATTCCGCCGGACGACAGCGTGGCGTTCCTGATCTCGCCCGCCACCCGGCGCCGCCTGCTCCGATGAGGAGCGGCTGACCCGCGGGCCTGTCGGACAGGGCCGACTGCTCAGCGGGGCGACCGGGTGCGGGACTCGGCGCGCTGGACGAGGGCGGCGATGCGGGTGGCCAGCTCGGGCCACAGCGCGCGGGGCAGGTCGTGCCCCATGCCGTCGATGACGACGAGCTCCGCGCCGGGGATGACCTCCGCGGTCGCCCGCCCGCCGCTGACGTCGCACAGGACGTCGTCGGCGCCATGGACGACCAGGACAGGCAGGTCGAGCGAGCGCAGCAGCGCCGTCCGGTCTCCGGAGGCGATGACCGCCACGGACTGGCGGATCATGCCGGTCGGGTCGAACGCGCGGTCGTAGGCGAGCCCGACATGCTCGCGCAGCGCGGCCTCGTCGGGCTCGAAGCCGGGTGAGCGCACCACCCGGGAGGCCTTGAGCCACTGCTCCACGACCTCCTCCCTGGTCGTCGCCGGCGGCCCGGCCAGCGCGGCCAGCGCCTCCGGCCGCGCCTGGCCCACCGACCGGTCGCCGGTGGAGGACATGATCGAGGTCAGCGACCTGATCCGGCCGGGGTGCTCGATCGCGACGGTCTGGGCGATCATCCCGCCCAGCGAGACGCCCACGAGGTGCGCGCTGTCCAGGCCGAGCGCGTCGAGCAGGCCGACGGTGTCGCCCGCCATGTCGGACAGCGTGTAGGAGGCCGAGGACAGGTCGCCGGCGAGCGCGGCGGGCAGGTCGGGAGCCGGCGCGTCGTGGAAATGGGTCGACAGGCCGACGTCGCGGTTGTCGAACCGGATCACGTGCAGGCCGTGGGCAACGAGTTCGGCGCAGAATTCCCCGGGCCAGGCGATCATCTGCCCGCCGCCGCCCATTACCAGCAGCACGGGCGGCGCCGCGGAATCGCCGAAGCGCTCGTATGCCAGCTCCATTCCCGAAGGGCCGGCGTTCAGGGCCTTTTCCGCGTTCATGCGTGACTCCATCTCCTCCAGGAATGGCAGAGGAGACCGTACCAGTAGGCGCAGGAAGAGCCGCGGAAGAAAACGACCTCGAATGCCCGGTGGTCATCGTTCGTCAAATTCCGGCAGTGTGTCATTCCAGGAAATCACCAGAAAAGGAATCGTTCGGTGTGCAGCGCTTCCGCGATGGTCCGGCGGGCCGCCGGGCGCGCGGGCACACTAAGATCGCATCCATGCGCCACGCCGACGGTCCGATGGTCGCCGACTTCTGGTTCGACCCGGCCTGCCCGTACACGTGGATCACCTCCCGCTGGCTGCTCGAGGTGGCGAAGGTGCGGCCGGTCGAGGTGCGGTGGCACGTGATGAGCCTGTCGGTGCTCAACGAAGGCCGCGACGACGATCCGGAAGGCGATCCCGAGGGCTACCTGTGGGTCCCGGTCCGGGTCTGTGCCGCGGTGCGGAAGGCGTACGGGCAGGAGGCGCTGGGCCGCTTCTACACCGCGCTGTGGAGCGCGGACGGCGAGCAGCGCGACTGGATCGGCGACCTGCGCGCGGCCCTGGCCGCGGCGGGGCTGCCCGAGGGGCTGGCGGAGGCGGGCCTGTCCACCGAGTACGACGACCTGGTACGGGAGTCGCACGCGGAGGGGATCGGGCTGATCGGGGAGCACGTCGGCACCCCGGTCGTCGCGGTCACCGGCGGGGGAGGGGAGCGGGTCGTGTTCTTCGGGCCGGTCGTCTCCGTCCTCCCGCGCGGCGAGCAGGCCGGGCGGCTGTGGGACGGCACCCTGCTGGTGGCCGGGACGCCGGGCTTCCACGAGCTCAAGGGCCGCCCGCACCAGGAGCCCGAGCCGGCATGAGACCCCCGTCAGGTGGAGGAACGGGCCACCAGGTCGGGACGGAAGATGACGTGGCGGTGCTCGTGCCCGGCCGGCTGGTTCGCCTCTTCGAGCAGCATCAGGGCGGCGGTGTGACCGAGCTGCACGCGCGGCTGCCTGATCGACGACAGCGGCACCGCGGCCGCGGCGGCGAAGTCGATGTCGTCGTAGCCGAGGATGGCCACGTCCCCGGGGACGCGCAGGCCGCGCTGCGTCAGCTCCTGCAGCACGCCCAGCGCCACCAGGTCGTTCGCGCAGAAGACCGCGGTGGGCCGCGCGCCGGCGGGCAGGTCGGCGATCTGCGAGCCCGCGGTGCGCCCGGTGGCGATGGTGAGGTCGGGCAGGGGGATGACGGTCAGCGTGTCGGCCGGGGTGAGCTCGGCGGCCAGCCCCTGGTGCCGGTCCTCGACCTGGCGGACGGTGAAGGGCCCGCCCGCGTACGCGATGTGCCGGTGCCCGCGTTCGCGCAGGTGCTGGCCGGCCAGGCGCCCGCCGAGGACGTCGTCGACCGAGACGGCGCAGCCGTGCTCGTGCCGGGTCGAGCTGTCGAACAGCACCACCGGGATGCCCCTGGCCATCAGCCGGCCCAGCCGCTCCTGCTGGCCGCTGTCGTTGACCGGCGTGATCAGCACGCCCAGCGGCCGCTGCTCCTCGAACGTCTCCAGCAGCCTGGCCTCGCGGGCGGCCTCCTTGCTGCTGTTGAACACCATCACCGTCAGCCCGGCGCTCTGCGCCGCCGACTCCACGCCGCGCAGGACGTCGATGAAGAACGGGTTGGCCAGGTCGAGCGCGACCACGCCGATGCTGCGGCTGCGCCCGGCCCGCAGCTGCCTGGCCGAGCCGTTGCGGACGTAGCCGAGCTGGGAGACCGCGTCCTGCACTCGCTGCCGGGTCTCCGGCGCCACCATCTCCGGCCGGTTGAGCACGTTGCTGACGGTGCCGACGGACACGCCGGCCAGCCGGGCGACCTCTTTGATGCTCGACATCGTTCCTCGCGTCTGGTGATTGCGGCATGACGATGCGGCTTGAATCGTGTTAATGCCCCCTGTGGCAAACGTTTACCAGTTAGAGGCCTGATCATCGGCAGTCACACTGGCCCTGGTCTGCAACAGGCTCCAAAACGATTTACATAATATGATCAGGGCTCAAGGTGAGCAAGCGGCCACTAGCGCTTGGGCCAGTGCCAGGGCGGCTGGTCCAGCGGCTCCTGGCCGGCCACACCGGTTTCGCCGTGGTCCTTGACCAGCTCGACCGTACGCGCTCCCGCCTTGCCCAGCGCGGCCACCAGCGGGCGGCTGTGCGTGACGGCGACGATCTGCGTACGCGCGCTCGCGGCGGCGACGAGCCCGGCCAGCGGCGCGATCAGGTCGGGGTGCAGGCTCGTCTCCGGCTCGTTGAGCACCAGCAGGGCCGGCGGGCGGGGCGTCAGCAGCGCGGCCACCCAGAACAGGTAGCGCAGCGTGCCGTCCGACAGCTCCGCCGCGCCCAGCGGGCGCAGCAGGCCGTGCTGGCGCAGCCGCAGCTCGAACCGCCCGGCCTCGGCCGCGATCGCCAGGCCGCTGCCGGGGAAGGCCTGGTCGACGGCCGCGTCCAGCGCCTCGGCGTCGCCGATCTCCCTGATGGTCTGCAGGGCCGCGGCCAGGTCGGCGCCGTCGTGGCCGAGGACGAGGGTGCGGGTGCCGATCCTGGCGGCGCGGGCGGGCGCGCCGGCGTCGGTGCGCAGCTGGTCGTAGAAGCGCCAGGAACGGATCCGATCGCGCAGCTCGAGCAGCTCGGGCGCGTGCTGGGGATCGGAGATCTCGCTCAGCATGCTGTCGTACGGCTGGATCGTCCCCGGCACGCGCCACCAGCCGCCGTCGGCGTCGCGCACTCGTACGGCTCCGCGCCCGCGCTCGGCCAGGACCGCGGCCGGGCGCAGCACGGGCCCGCTCCAGACGGACTCCACCTTGATCTCGGGATCGAGCTGGAAAGCGGTCCTGCCCGTCGAGGGGGGTGGCAGGCCCAGGTCCATGGCGTAGCCGAAGTCGTCGCCCGCGAACCCGAGCCGCAGGCTCACCGGGCCGGTGCGAACCGTCCCCTGCACCGGATACCGGCCCTCGCGCACCGCCCGGCCGACCTGCTCGGGCCCCGCCCAGAGAGTGGAGGGCAGGCCGCCCTGCCGGGCCAGCGCGGCGACCGCCCCGTTGCGCGCGGAGTCGGCCAGCAGCCGCAGCGCCCGGTAGAGGCTGGACTTGCCGCTGCCGTTGGCGCCGGTCACGACGGTCAGCGGGGCCAGCGGCACGACCAGGCGGCGCAACGAGCGGTAGCCCTCCACCGCAAGCGTGCTGATCACGTACACATCCTCGCACCCCAGCCACCGGGCAGCGCTCAGCCGACGCCAGCGGCGGCCCGTCGCGGCGGGGACCCCGGCACGGTCAGGCTGCCCGCCGGTGCCGGCCACGAGCCGGGACGTCGGCGGGGGCGGTTCACGTGCCGATCAGTTCGAGAGCGGTGATCGCGGCCGGGGACAGCATCGGCTCCTCCAGGCCGGACAGCGGCATCCAGGCGGCGGCGGAGGTGGATCCGTCGACCTCGGTGACCCGCAGCGGGCCGGGTCCGACCTCGGCGAGGTAGAAGAGCCCCATCACCTGCCAGCCCGGGCCGAGCCGGTGGGAGGTAAAGGTCCGCGCCTCCACCAGGCGGGCGCCGAGGAGCTCCAGGCCGGTCTCCTCGCGCAGCTCGCGGGCCAGCGCCTCGCGCGGCTGCTCGCCCGGGTCGATGCCACCGCCCGGCAGGTGCCACAGCCCGGGCGCGAAGACGGCCGTGTTCGCGGAGAGCCGCGTCAGCAGCAGACGATCCTGTACGACGGCGATCGCGTACGCCGAGACGCGCGTGCGTACGTGCTCTTCCACGAGGTGCCTCCGGACCTGTTCGGCAACGGCTGCGAGGAATCTATCCGCCGCGCGCACGGAGGTCGCGGCCGGGCCGTCGGCGACCACGTCGGCGACCTCCTCGGCGATCTCGTCGGTGGCCTCGTCGGGGACCGGGGCCCGTCGGGCGGTCAGGGCCCCTAGGGATTCCCCTCGGCCGCACCCTGACGCGGGCCGCCACGACGCCCGCGTACATTCCCCGGGAGTGACCCAAGGAGGTCGATCATGCTCATGTCCCGGATCGCCGGCTGCACGGCCGTGACGCTGCTGTTCCTGGCTCACCTGACGGCACCCGCCGCCGCCTCCGCGCGATCGGCCGCGATCGACGTCGTACGGGTGTCGGCGCACACGGGGAAGAACTCGGCGAGCGAGAAGAGGCAGCAGGCCACGTGCCCGCACGGCAAGCGGGTGGTCGGCGGCGGTGCAGCCATCGAGGGCGGCTCCAGCGGGCAGGCGCCTGACGCCCGGGCCCACGTGGTGCTCACCAGGCTCCAGCCGGTCCCGGCGCGCCACCACGGCGGGCGGTCGTCGTTCGAGGCCGCGGCACACGAGGACGGCGACGGCTTCCCGGGCGCCTGGCGGCTACGGGTGTACGCGGTGTGCACCGGCCCGCTGCCCGGCCTGACGTACCGGCAGGCCGCCGCCCCGCCGGCCTCCGCGATCACCGCCGCCGAGATGGTGTCCTGCCCGGCGGGCAAGGTGGTGCTCGGCGGCGGCGGCCGCATCGACGGCGGCGGGGGGCAGGTCGCTCTTACCGAGCACGGGCTGCAGACGGACAACGCGTTCGCCACCGCGTACGAGGATGAGAACGGCTTCGCCGGCCGCTGGAAGCTGACCGCCTACGCCGTTTGCGCCGACCCGCCGCCCGGCCACGACGTGCAGATCGCGGGCCGGCCCCAGATGAGCTCGGCCAGCTCGAAGACGGCGGTCGTGGCCTGCCAGGACCCGGCCCAGCGGGTGCTCGGCGCCGGCATCGGCAACGGCGGCAAGGAGAACCAGGTGCTCCCCACGGCCCTCGTCCCGCACGCCGACCAGAAGGGCGCGACCGGCACCGCGACGGAGGACCGGACGGGCTTCGCCGGGGCATGGGACCTCGACATGTTCCTCGTCTGCGTCGACTGACCCTGAAGGGTGGACGTGGCGGGGCCTCGTGGTCGAGTGCCGCGAGTTCCCGGTGCCGGCGGCCGATGGCGTAGCCGGTCAGTCTTTCTCGAACCGAGGGTTACATTTCAGTGCCTTTCGGTGCTCCACTTATCGGATGATGACGTTCCGTGTCAGTCTGGCTCCATACTGTGCAACTCAGGAGGAGTGAGCAGATGCCCTTCGACGACTACCAGCGGGAGAGCTCGCGGCGGATAGACCAGCAGCGGGAAATGGTCCGGCGCTCCAACGACGAGTGGTCGCGCAGACGCGATCGCGATGACTGGCATGCCCGCCGCAACAGTGACCAGGACGACCTGAGCCTCGGGACACAGCTCGTCCTCGCCGCCGTGGCCCTCGTCGTCTTCTTCCTCGTCGTATACCCGCAGTTGCCCCACCACTGACGGCCGGACCAGTGGCGGAGGGGCGCCTGGGCGCGGTGGTGGCGGCCGGGCCCGGGCGCCACCTGGCCGCCCACGTGCCGGGCATGGCATTTTCAGGAGCGGCAGGCTCGCCGAGGCGGTCGCCTTCCGCCAGTCGCCGGCCGGGGCTGTGGTGAAGAACGTCCATCGTCGTCTGGAGGCCCGCTTCTGACGCTGATCATCCGGCCGGCGTCCGCTCGGGCCCGCCGGCGTGGGGCGTCGGCGGGGCGGTGAGGAGGGCGAGCGCCGTCGTGCGCAGGTCCGCCAGCGCCGCGGCGGCCAGGCCGTCGTCGAAGGCCGGATCGGTGAGGCGCTGCTCGATGTCGGCCAGCACCATGACGATGTGCAGGTGCAGGACGCGCAGGCGCTCCCCCGTCAGGGCGGGCAGGCATTCGAGGAAGAGGCCGAAGAGCTCGCTGGCGCCGGGGTGGTGATCGCTGGAGTAGGGCCAGGACCGGTAGCCGCCCGACAACACGTACCGGCTGGCGAAGCGCAGGTACCAGCTCGCGCCCCGATGGGCGAGGACGTGTTCGGCCAGCGGGGCCACGTACGCCTCGACCAGAGCGGGCAGGTCCCGTTCCAGGCCGCCGGTGCGCAGGCCGGCGATGAGCTGGAGGCGCCGCAGGTTGAGCGGCGCCATGCGGTACTCGTACAGGGCGTCGATCAGGCCGGCCTTGCCGCCGAAGTGGTACTGCACGGCCGAGTGGTTGCGCTGGCCCGCCGCCACGGAGATCTCCCGTAGTGACACCGTGAAGCCGCGCTCGGCGAAGAGCCGCTCGGCCGCGCGGAGGATCTGCTCTTTCGCTCGCATTCTTGTCTTTCCCTACCAAATCACCATAGTATCGCCCTCGATTAAGACGCCTTGTCTTAATTCGTTCATCGTAGTGGTGTGTCGGTGAGGAGATCGGGTGATCTGGGTGGACGAGAGGATCGGCGGGTGAACGCGGCCATGCTGTCCGTCGTCGCGATCCTGATGCTCGGGCTCGGCCTCGGGCTGACAGTCGCGGACTTCCGGCGGGTGCGCCGATACCGGCTGACGATCGCCGTAGCGCTCGCCTGCCAGCTGCTCGTCCTGCCGCTGGTGTGCTTCGCGATCGTCAGCCTGCTCGGCCTGCCGCCCGCGCCCGCCGTCGGGATGATGCTCGTCGCCGCCGCGCCCGGCGGCCCGCTCGCCGGGGTGTACTCGCACCTGTTCGGCGGTGACGTGGCCTTCAACCTGACGCTCACCGCCGTCAACTCCGTCCTGTCGGTGGTCAGCCTGACCGCGATCACCAACCTGTCGCTGGGATACTTCCTGGCGGGGCAGGACGGCATCGGGCTGCACGGGGTGGAGATCCTGCAGGTGTTCGCGGCGGTCCTGGTGCCGATCGCGATCGGCATGGCCGTCAAGGCGAGGTGGGAGCGGTTCGCCGGGCGCGCCGAACGCGTCTTCCGGGTCCTGGCCGGGCTCGCCCTGGCCGGGCTGATCGTGGCCGGGTTCGCCGGCAACCTGTCCCCGCTCGTCCAGAACCTCACGACGGTCTTCCCAGCTGTCGTCCTGTTCGCCCTGGCCAGCCTGACGACCGGCTACCTGGCGGGCCGGCTCACCCGGGCCGGGCGCGCGCCGTCGATCGCGGCCGGCATGGAGATCGGCTTCCACAACGCCGCGCTGGCGCTGAGCATCGCGCTGAGCCTGTCCGGCGACGTCGCCCTGGCCGTCCCCGCCGGCATCTACGGCGTCACCATCATGATCGTCGCGGCGGGCTTCGGCTACCTGCTCGACCGCGTCCTCGTCCCGCGTACCACCACCGCCGAGCCGGCCCCAGCCCCAGGAGCGCACTCATGACCGCTGAACCGATCTTCCCCCGGGTCCCCCGCCCGGCACCGGACGCGCCGAACGTCCTCGCCATCGTCCTGGACGACACCGGCTTCGCCCAGCTCGGCTGCTTCGGCTCCGACATCGCCACCCCCAACATGGACCGGCTGGCCGCCGGCGGGCTGCGCTACAACCGCTTCCACGTGACGGCCCTGTGCTCGCCGTCGCGGGCCTCCTTCCTCACCGGGCGCAACCACCACGCCGTCGGCATGGGCTTCCTCGCCGACATCCCGCTGGACCACCACGGCTACACCACCCGCATCCCGCGCTCGGCCGCGACCCTGCCGCGGATCCTGCGCGACCACGGCTACTCCACCCTGGCCGTGGGCAAATGGCACCTCACGCCGCGCTTCGAACGCTCGGCGGCCGGCCCGTTCAGCCACTGGCCGCTCGGCCTCGGATTCGAGCGCTACTACGGCTTCCTCCAGGGCGACGCCAACCACTACGCCCCGAACCTCGTCCAGGACAACCACTACGTCGACCCGCCCACCACCCCCGAAGAGGGCTACCACCTCACCGAGGACCTGGTCGACCGCGCCATCGCCTACCTCGACGACCAGAGCTACGCCGCGCCGGGCAAGCCCTTCTTCCTGTACGCCGGCCTCGGCGCCATGCACTCCCCGCACCACGTGACCCCCGAATGGGTCGAGCCCTACCGAGGCCGCTTCGACCACGGCTGGGAAGCCTGGCGTACGGAGGTCTTCCAGCGCCAGGTCGAGTCCGGCGTCGTACCGCCCGGCACCACCCTGACCCCGCGCCCGGACTGGGTGGCCGCCTGGGACGACCTCACCCCCGACCAGCGCCGCATGTACGCCCGCCAGCAGGAGGTCTTCGCGGGCTTCCTCACCCACACCGACGCCCAGATCGGCCGCCTGCTCGACCACCTGGAGGAGACCGGGCGGCTCGACAACACCATCGTCGTGCTCTTCTCCGACAACGGGGCCAGCGCCGAGGGCGGCATCGACGGCAGCGTCAACGAGCACCGCTTCTCGGCCGGCGTCCGCGAGTCCCTTGAGGACAACCTCGCCCATTACGACGACTGGGGCGGCCCCCGCACCTACAACCACTACGCCTGGGGCTGGGCGTGGGCCGGCAACACCCCGTTCCACCTGTGGAAGCGCTACACCTGGCTGGGCGGCACCCGCACCCCGCTCATCGTCCACTGGCCCGCCGGGATCAGGGCCGGCGGCGCGGTGCGCGACCAGGTCATCCACGTCAACGACCTGTTCCCCACGCTCCTGGAGGCCCTGGGCATCGAGCCGCCCGAGACGGTCGACGGGGTCGAGCAGCAGCCGATCGACGGGGCCAGCTTCGGCGCCAGCTTCGACGACGGCGGCGCGCCCTCGCCGCGCGACACCCAGTACTTCGAGATGCTGGGCTCGCGCTCCCTCATCCACGGGCACTGGAAGGTGACCACCGACCACGTCTCCAAGGGCGTCCTCGACGAGGAGGAGCTCTTCACCGGCAGCCGGAGCTTCGACGAGGACCACTGGGCCCTGTTCGACCTGTCCACGGACTTCGCCGAGGCGGCCGACGTGTCCGCCGAGCATCCGCAGGTCGTCGCTGAGCTGCGGCGGCTGTGGGACGAGGAGGCCGCGCGCAACCACGTGCTGCCACTCTTCGACGGCCTCGTGGACCGCTTCGGCGCCCTCATCGGCCCGGCCTGGCCGGCGGGCGACGACCGTACGTTCCGCCCCGGCGCCGCGCCGATCTGCGACGAGTCCCTGCCCATGCTTTTCGGCGGCTTCCGCATCACCGCCGAGGTCGAGGCGGGCGACGCGCCGGACGGCGTCCTGCTGGCACTGGGTGACTGGAACGGCGGATTCGCCCTCCACGTCACCGGTGGCCGACTGAGCTTCGCCTTCGCCCGCGCCGCGGGAGTACTCGAGGTCGTCGCCGACCGTCCCGTCCCGCGCGGCCGCCAGAGCCTGGGCGTCGCGCACCTCCCCGGCCCCGGCGCCCCCGCCTTCCACCTGTTGCACGGCGACACGGTGGTGGGCAGCCTGACCTTCGACGGACTCCTGCCCTTCGCCCTCCAGCACGGCGGCGCCGGCCTGCGCCTGGGCCACGACGCCGGACTGCCGGTCTCCGACCGCTACCGGATCCCGGCCCGCTGGAACGGCGACCTGCACTCCGCCCGCATCCAAACCCCCGGCCACGCCCAGCCCGACCCCCTGGCCGAGCTCCGTGCCGCCCTGCACGCCGACTGACCGCGTCAGGAAGACGTCTCGGTGTTCAAGACCTTCGAAGACTTACTACGGCGAGGGCACCGCCACCGAGGAGATCACCGACTTGCACGGCGGGGGCAAGCGCCGCGTCGGTCTCGTGTACTCGCCTTGCACGGCGGGGGCAAGCGCCGCTGCGGTCTCGTGTACTCGCCTGGATCAGATGAACGGGCCGACAAGGCCGGCGAACTCCTCAGGGGAGACGACCCGGACGCTCAGGCTCTCCGCCTTGCTCCGCTTGGAGCCCGCTTTCTCTCCGGCTACCAGCAGCGAGGTCTTCGCCGAGACGCTGGAGGATGCCTTGCCCCCTGCGCGCTCGATCAGCTCGTTCATCTGGTTACGGGTCAGCGCCTCCAGCGCTCCGCTCATGGCGCCGGTCACCACGACGGACATCCCGGCCAGCGGGAGCTCGGACCCTCCACTGTCCTTCCCCGTGGTGCCGGGCTCGGCAGGTGGCGTCCACCCCGGCTCTGTCATGGTGACCCCGGCCGAGACCAGCTTGTCGATGAGGTTGGCGAGCTCGATCAGCTCAGTGACCACGACCGGCGCCTTCTCCGGGCCGATGCCCTCCACCACCTGGATCGCCTCGGCGTCGGCCATGCGGATGGCGTCCATGCTGCCGAAGTGCCGGGCGATGCGGCGGCTCATGGACCGGCCGGTGCCGCGTACCCCGAGCGCGCAGAACACCCGGGCGAGCGGCTGACCCTTGGCCCGCTCGAAGGCGGCCAGCAGGTTGTCGGTGCTGGTTTCGCCCATGCGCTCGAGACCGAGCAGTTGTTCGCGGGTCAGCGTGAACAGGTCGGCGAAGTCGATGATCAGACCGGCGTCGAGCATCTGCTTGATGCGATTTTCGGCCAGACCCTCGATGTCGAGTTGGTCGCGGCCGACGGCGTAGACGATGGAGGCGATGGCCCGGCAGCCGCGCCCGCGCACACACCGCCACCGCTCCTGCGAGGTGTCGATGGCGTCGCCGCACGACGGGCAGACCTGCGGGATCGGGATCGGCTGCTCCTCGCCCGTGCGCAGATGGACGACCGGCGCCTCGACCCGCGGGATGACGTCGCCCGCTTTGTAGACGGTCACGCTGTCGCCCAGCATCAGGCCGCGCCGGCCGATGTCGGCGGCGTTGTGCAGGGTGGCGTAGGTGACGGTGCTGCCGTCCAGCTTCACCGGCTCCAGCACCGCGCGCGGGGCGATGATGCCGGTGCGGCCGGTGTTCCACTCCACATCGATCAGCTTGGTGATCTTCTCGACGGGCGGGAGTTTGTACGCCACCGCCCACCGTGGCGCCCGTGAGCTGAACCCGGCCTGGGTCTGGTCGGCGGCCAGGTCGCACTTGACGACGATGCCGTCGATGCCGAACGGCAGCGCGGCGCGGGCGGCCGCGATCTCCTCCACGCGCTCCTGGACCCGCTCGAGACTGTCGGCGATGATGCCGGCGACCGGCGTGGCCGCCGTGGTCTGCACGCCCTGCGCGGCCACCCAGTGCATGATCTCGCTGTGCGGCAGCTCGCGCAGCCGCACGGCCGGCTGGGAGACGTCGTCGGGCTGCGGCAGCGCGCCATAGCCGAAGAACGTGAGCTCGCACACGTAGGGCCGGTCCTGGGCGCGCAGCGTGCCGGCGGCGGCGCTGCGCGGGTTGGCGAAGGTGGTGCCGTCGTGCGCCTGGCGCTTGGCGCAGGCGTCATCGAACTGCGAGGTCGTCATCATCACCTCGCCGCGCAGCTCGACCGTGACCGGCTCGGCCAGCCGCTCGGGCAGGCCGACGATGGTGCCGATGGCGTGGGAGACGTCTTCGCCCGCGGTGCCGTCACCCCGCGTGACCAGCTGGGCCAGGCGCCCGTTGCGGTAGCGCGCCGAGATCGCCAGCCCGTCGAGCTTCGGCTCCACGCTCCACGCCGTCACGGGCCTGCCGAGCCTGCGCTCCAGCGAGGCCGCCCAGTCGGCGAGCTGCTCAGGGCCGAACACGTTGTCAAGACTGAGCATCGGCACGGTGTGCGGCACATCGCCCACCACGGCACCGCCGGCCACCTTGCCGGTCGGCGAGGACGGCAGCACCGACTCGGGGTGCACCTCCTCGTAGGCCTGGATGCCGCGGACCAGTTGGTCGTAGGCGTCGTCGTCGAGGGTCGAGGTGCCGTCGGCGTAGTAGGCGGCGGCCGAGTCGACGGCCAGTTGCACGGCCTTCGCGTAGGCCGTGTCGTCAACCAGGGCGGCGATGGGGGGTGTCTCGGTCATGGCTCCATCATGCCGATCGCCACCGACACTTCCGCCCTGTCAATCAGGCTGGAGCTGGTACAACATCCTGAACCCGTCTGTCTCCAGGACCTGCGCGGCCCTGACGAGCCGCGGTGCCCGCGGTGCCCGCGGTGCCCGCGAGTCCGGGTCAGCTGTGCGAGCTGGTGGGGTCGTCGGCGGCGCGATATGTCTTCAACGCCTGCTGGAGCCGGGTCTCCTCCTGGCCGAGTGCGGATGCCAGCAGCTTCAGGCCCATGCCGATGCCTTCGACCCTCTGGCTTCGCGCCTGCCAGTACGCGCGGCCGTAGTCGTCGTCACTCAGGGCGGCGTGGGCCGCGCTCGCCGACGTCTCGTACCGGACGTCGACGCCGGACACGCGGCCGGCCATGTCGCCCGCCCCGCGCGCCAGCTGGTGCAGCTGGCTCCGGCTGTAGACCACGCCGTCGAACTCCACGAGCCAGCAGCATAGCGGGTACGGGGTCGCCATCGACGGTGGCCGGCCGAGGTCGGCGCTGCCCGGCATGCAGCGGCCGCGCTGATCTTCCGAGCCCTTCGCCGGCCCGCCGACCGCTCGCGAGCGGCCGGCACCTCCTGGACGATGCGGTTCTTCCATGGTGCGAGACCAGGACTGCGAAACCCGGCGCATCCACTAAGTGAGAAAGGATATGTCTTGGAGATCTTTGAGGCTAATGTTGCTGATGTGGGGGCGCCGATGGCATCGAACGAGCACTGGCGGCTGCTTGAGCAGCTCGTCCAGGAGGTCAACCAGCAGACCGAGCAGCTCAAGCAGATGCAGGCGAGCGCAAAGGAACTGTCGGCGACGGCCACGTCCCAGGACGGCATGGTGAGCGTCACCGTCGGCCCTCGCGGCGAGGTGCGGGCGATCGAGTTCGACCCGCGAATTTACCGCAAGCTGTCGCCGTCGGAGCTGTCCGCCTCGATCGTGGAACAGATCAGGCACGCGACCTTGCAGGTCTCCCGCGAGATGAAGGAGCTGATGGAGCCCCTCGTACCGAACCTTCCTTTCGAGGACCTGTTCGGGGAGGAGACGAGCTTCGAGTCTTTCCTGCCGCAGCCCGGGACGCCGTGACCCGATACGCCCAGCCCGCGATGGTCAGCCGCCGATGGCGGGAACAGCCGGTTGAGGACGGTCGATCGAGGAAGCTGACGACGCTCTGATGGGACTCGATCTCAGCCTGGTACCCGACGTGGTCAGGCCGTTGGCGCCGGCGCTGACGGGCGGGGCGTTGCCTGAGGCCGACGTCGGCGGGCTCATCGCCGAAGCGCAGGTGACGGAGACGCTGGCCGACCTCCTGGCCGAGATCAAGGCGGACGACGCCGGTGCGGTCATGCGACTGCTGCGCGACGGGGTCTGGCAGGGAGCCGCCAAGGAGACGTTCGAGAAGGTGTTCACCGCCCTCGGCGGAGGGGAGGAGGCGACCGGTTCTCCGGAGACGCTGCTCGACCTGCTGGAGCAGGCGCTGCGCGACGAGGCGCGATCCCTGCGCGAGCACGGCGTCCGGATGCAGCACACCGAGTGGATGATCTACGCGTCGCTGGCGCTGCTCGGTGTGATGATCGTCCGGCTGCTGGTGTGGATCTACGTGAACGGCCCCGCCGTTCTCGGGCTGATCCACCACCATACGCTGCTGACCCAGGTGAGCATCCGGACGCTCAAGCAGCTCATCCTGCTCAACATGCTGAGGTTCGGCGGCATCATGGGCGGCCTGGACTTCGGTGTGCAGGTGGCGCAACAGATCTGGGGCGACCGCGAGGCAGGGGATTTCGATGTCGCGTCGCTGGCCATGTCGGCAGGCAGCGGCGCCCTGACCGGCCTGCTGTTCGCGGGTGCGAACGCGGGACTGTCACGCCTGCTGAGCCGGCCGCTGGTCTACGTCGCCTCCAAGGCGGAGTTGGCCGTACGGGACAGGATCGTGGCGCTCGGGCAGAGCATGTACGGGCAGGCGCTGCTGGGCGGGGTGGCCGGCACCGCCGGTGCGACGCCGGGGCTCGCGCTCAGCGGGCAACTCGACACCTCGCACCTCGCCTACACCTTCATCTCGGGTGTCGCGGGCGGCCTGGACGTCCCGGCCGGGGCCCGGGTGAGCTACACCCCCATGCTGGCCGTCGCCGAGCTCGGCGGCCATTCGCCCGGAGCGGGCGCTCGCGGCGCGGGCGACCCGCCGGGGGCGGGTCATCCCGCGGCCGAACGGCATCAGCCGCCCGCGGGCCATGGCAACGTCGGCAGTCTTCCGGGGGGACGGCAGGACGGCCCGTCCGCCGGACGGCACGACGGCACGGCCCTCGCGCAGTACGCGTCGCCTGGGCATCACCATGGCATCGACACCGTTTCCGACGGACCGCGGACGTCCGAGGCGGGCACTGGTGGCCTGCCTGAACGGACACGGCCGCCCGAATCGGGCGGCGGCCAGCTTCCGCCGCCCCGCGGCGAGACGATCGTGGGCGAGGTCCTCCGGCGCCGTGACACGCTGCTGCCTGCCCCCACCGCAGACAGATCGGCCGGGAACGACGGGATCTCCGCCCACCCGGCGCCCCGTCCTTCCGCTGAGCGCCCTCCGTCCAGCACCGCCATCCCCGCCGAACGGCCCGCGTCCAGTGGTGGCGTCCCCGCCGAACGGCCCGCGTCCAGTGGTGGCGTCCCCGCCGAACGGCCCGCGTCCAGTGGTGGCGTCCCCGCCGAACGGGCTCCGGCGAGCGGGGCCGCCACGATGCGGGCCGACGCTGTGACTCCCGGCGCTCTTCCCCGGAGCTCGATGCTCCCGGCCACCGTTCCGGCCGCCCACGCGATCCCGTACATGACAGAGGCCGTCGAACAGGACGGCACCGGGCGGGACGCGGCTGGGGACGCCCAGGGCGCGGCTCCCCGCCCGGCGACACCCCAGCAACGGGACCAGCCCGGGGAACAGCAGGGAGACGACGGCAGCTCCAACGCGACGGACCGACAGCGGTCCGCCGTCTCCAGAACGCTCCCGGATCCCACAGAGGCGACGGCATCCTCCGGCCCGCCTGCGGTCACCACCCGCCCAGGCCATGGGGATCGCCCCGCCGATGTGGTGTTCCCCGGCGCCCCGCCACACGACGCCCCGATCCTGCCGGTCCGCCCCCCATCCTCGACGGCCGGGGACCACCCGCCCGCACAGGGCGAGCACCCGTCGGCCGTTTCGCGGGCGGAGCAACCACGTCTCCCGGAGAGCCCGGCCGCACCGGCCGCCCTGTCCAAGGCCCTGCCCGCCGACCCACGCGTGATCGGGGCGCCTCCGGAGCGGGTGGCGAGCTTGCTCAGCCGGGACGGCGCCTACGACCCGATCAGCGTCCACGCCTGGGCCGCCTCCGACAGGGTGGCCGTGGAGCGGCTGATGGACACGATGGGCTCCGCCACGAAGGACATCCTCGGCGCAGGCGGCGAGCACAAACTACGGGATGCGCTCGGCGACCCCGGCCGCCTCCTCGTCCACACCGAGTACCAGGCGATGGGCAAGACCATCCGCTCCTGGCGGGCGGTCGAGCAGAGCGCCCTGCCGGCCTTCGTCAAGGGCAACGAGATGATCGGCCCACGGCGCGTCCTCCTCCAGCTGCCGTTCGACTCGCCCGGAGCGCTGCACCTGGCCAGGCAACTGGGCGTCCAGCGCCTGATCAGGATGTGGGGCTTCGGCGCCGGCGAGTTGCTGCCTCCGCGGCTGGCCATGAACATGGCCGCGCTCGACGAGTTCGGGCTGAAGGGCGTCGTCGACCTGGAGACGTTCGGCGGGACCGGCCGCGGCAACACCGCCAGGAGGGATTACGGCCGCCATGGGGAGGTGCTGCGCGACTTCCTGCGCCGGCAGTACGCGGAGACCCAGCGCGAGCTGGCCCGCCACGGCATCGAGGAGCTCGCGCTCTACCGCGGAGTGGTCTTCGAGCGGGGGCATGCGATGCCGAGCCTGGCCGGCGCCGCCACCGGCGACGTGGTGGCGGCGCCGCCGGGACTGCCGCTGCAGGCATGGAGCGCCCTGCCCGGGGTCGCCAAGCGGTATACCGGCGTGGGGGACGGGGCGGTCATGGCTGGGGTGTTCCCCGCCTCCCGCGTGCTGGCCACCCCGTGGACGGGCATGGGCCAGCTCCCCCTCCACGAGTTCGTCCTGCTCGCCGGGCCCGGCGAGGTCAGCGTGCTGCGGCCTCCGCACGTCGGCGAACCCGACCCGTCGTATGCCGACCTCCCTCGCGGCTGGCGGATCAGGAGCTCCGGCGACGAATGGACACAGTGCGACCAAGGACACCGGCACTGGGGAACCGAAGGCGCGGCGGGCCTGCTGCCCTTCCACCGAGGCCCCGGGGGTGAGGTCCGCGTCCTCATGCAACTGCGTTCGCCGGAGACCCACCACGGAGGGCTTTGGGGGCCGGTGGCGGGCGCCCGTCACCACGGTGAGCAGCCCGTCGAGACCGCGTTCCGCGAGGCCGGCGAGGAGATGAGGCTGGACCTGGGCCAGGTGAACGTACGCGGAATCCACCACGACGATCACGGCGGCTGGGCGTTCGACACCGTCATCGGCGAGGTGCCTTCCCTCATCGATGTGTGGCCTGCCTCTCCGGAGTCCATCGACGTCGCCTGGATACCGCTGCGGGAGGTGCAGAACCTCTCCCTGCATCCCGATTTCGCCGCTTCCTGGCCCGAGGTACGCGCCCGACTCGACCGGGTCCTGACCGACGCCGGCCCGGGTCCGGCCCTCGCGTCCGCCGTACCGGCAGGTCCCGCCGCCATGGCGCACCATGTGCCGCACCGTCCGGTGCCCCATCCCCGGGACGTCGGGCTCTCCGACGGCTTCTCCCCGATAGCGGACCCCAAGCCGCGCAACTTCGCCGAGGCCGCGGCCATCTTCCACCGCTGGGCACCCGGCGCCGGGCACGGCCCCGGTGGCGGGCACGGTGGCGGGCACGGTGGCGGGCACGGCGGCGGGCACGGTGGCGGGCACGGCGTGCCCGGCCGGGACGGCGGTCCGCCGAACCGGATCGAACGGCTGCTCAACGGCCGCCGCGACGACGGTGGTCCACCGCGCCCGGGACTCGTGGAGCGAGGCCGGCGTCTGATGCAGGAGCTGCCCGTCAACGACCAGAGCGACGCGACCGCGGCGGCGCTGGGCGCGATCAGCGGGTCCCTCGGCTCGGAGAACCCGAGAAGGGCCATCGGCGATATGGCCATGCGGTTGTTCGGCGACCGCCTGGAGATCGACGCCCTGGTCGAGCTCCACCACGCCGCCGAGCGGCAGGGCATGTCACCCGGGACCGCGCGCGACGGATCCGATCTGACCGGCATCCTGGCCAGAAGCATGGAGGAGGATCGCCATCGCTGGCTGGGGCATCGGCACCGAGCCCTGCTGCCCTCCTCCAACGCCGCGGAGGCGCGCGCGGCCGGGCTCCTGGTGGAGATGATGGGCTCACCCGTCAGCCACGGCGGGGTCAACGCCTTCACCCGGCCGCTGCTCAGCTCCTCCGGCCCCCAGACCGTCCGGGAGGTGCTCCCGTTCGTGCACGCGGCGCACGCGAACGGCTACCTACCGCCGGGGACGCGCTCAAGTGACGCCTTCCACCAGGCCATGCAGCGGTTCCGGCAGGACGACCCGGCGCTGTGGAACGGCCTGCTGGTCGCCCAGAGATATCTGCTGGGCGAGGTCGGCGCGCAGGATGCACGGCTGCTCTCAGCCCTGAACGACATCGTCACCCACCCGGACACGGGCATGGGGCGGCGCGTCGTCCTCCCGCTGGAGCGCCTGGCCGGCGAGGTCGGGCAGGGGCGTTCGGTCGAGCAGCTCGTCCGCCTCGCCGAAGACGCGCACGCGCACGGCGCCGACCCGGCGCGGGCGGCGGGCCATCGCGAGCTCCTCGATCTGCTGACCACCCATCGGGCTCGGGAACCGCACCTGTGGGACGGGCTCGGGCTCGCGACGGAGCACGGCATCGTGCGGGCGAGCGACGCCGAGGCGCGAGCCCTGGCCCGCCTCGCCGAAGTCACGGGCCCCGGCCCGGCGTCGGAGATATGGGTGTTCCATCCGCTGCGCCGCCTGGCGGACGAGGCCGGGCTCGGCCATTCGGTGGAGCGGCTGGCACAGCGGGCGGTCGAGGCCGGGCAGGCCGGCTTCGACCTGTTCGGCCCGGTCGACCGGCGGCAGGTGCTTGACGCGCTCAAGCTCCCCAGGCTCGCGAACGGGATGCCGGATCCGCGCGGAAACGCTCCGGGCTTGCACGACCTGGCGCCGGCGGTCGTACGGGACGCAAGGGAGAGCGCGAGCCGTGAGCACGCGCAAGCACGGGAGGAGTACCGCCGGACCCGTCCCGGCCTGCGTCGCTCCGTGTCGCTGATCACGGGGCAGGACCCGCTGCAGGTGGCTCGGCGGGAACGGCTCGCCTCGCTGGAGGCTCGCGCCGAGGCGTGGCAGCGGTGGCCGGAGCAGCCGGAGGTGTCGTTCACGCGGGATTTCGGGGCGTTCAGAACGGCCTACGACCAGGCGGTGGAACGCGGCCTCAGAGGTGAGGCGGTGATCCCCTACCTGCACGAGAACGCCACCGGATCCCTGGCGGCCAGGGATGGCGGGCGCGGCTTCGGGCTCGAGATCGAATACGACGTGCCGGCCGGTGCCAGGTTCGACACCGTGATGGGCATCCCCCGGGCCCTGTACGAAGCCGGTCTGACCGCCGACCCCGGCGTGCACGCCTACCACACCTCGAAGGACACGGGTTACCGGACGGGCAAGCACGGCGGACGGGGACTGTGGCGGCTCGAATCGGACGCCACCGTGATGGGCGAGCTGGTCTCCCCCATCCTGTACGACGAGCCCGAGACGTGGGATCACCTCCGTCTCGCCTGCGAGATCATCCGATCCCACGGCGGCACGGCCAGCGTGCGCACCGGCGGGCACGTCCACGTGAGCACGCATGACTACGACCACATCGTGGCGAACTACACCAGTGTGCTGAACTACGTGAGCCATCACACCGACACCCTCTACCGGCTCGGGCACAACCCGGCCGCGGAGAGCCACCGGGGCCAGAAGTGGTGCCGGCCCAACCCTCTGCCCTCCACGGGCTACCAGTCGATCAGCCAGGTCCGCGGCCTCCACGGGCGCGAGGCGGCGCTGAACACGTTCGGTGTGGAGGGCAAGCCGACGGACCACATCGAGTTCCGGATGTGGGACGGCTCACTCGACCCCGCCGTGATCCAGGCGCGGGTGAAACTGTCGCTCGCGCTGGTGGAGGCCGCCTTCCGGAACGCGACACTGGACGATCAGCCGAACGGGGGGCGCCACGACACCCTCGGCACCCATGCCGCTCCGCGCCCCCTCGGTTCCATGCCCGACATCACCGAGGAGGGCAGCAGCTCCTTCCGGCTTCTGATGGACGAGGTATTCTGGCGAGCCGCCGACAAGGAGCAACTCACCGCCTTGTACGCGGTCACCCGCTGGGCGACCGCCGGCAAGGAGGCCAGGAGCGAACAGGACGCCGGTCGATGACCATGATCATCCGTAATGTCGCGGCGGCGGAGTCGCCTCCTGCCGCACCGGTCAACGCGGAAGGCCTGCCGTACCGCTACGAGATGATCCACGCGGGCGACGCACTCCGGGGCTATGCCGACGAGCCGGCCGAGCTCGTCGAGATGCTCCTCCCCGGCTACTCCGAGCTGCCCGGCGACGGCGATCGGGCGGCAGCTCGGCTCGGCCTCGCCCTGAACGTACAGGTAAGGCTGCAGGCTCAGCTCGCGGTTGGACGGCTTGGCGCCTGCAGCGAGGCGGAGCGCGCCATACTCCTCGGCGGCCGGCACGAGCCGCCTTCCCCCTCCCGCTGGACGGCCCCGACCCTG
>NZ_VCKX01000489.1 GCF_005889725.1 Nonomuraea zeae | reverse complement strand
GCTGTGTATAAGAGACAGCCCTCCCGCAGCTTCTCCCACGTCGCCTCCCCGGCGGCCAGCACGTAGTCGGCCTCCACCGGCCCATCAGCGATCTCCGCCTCAGCGCACTTGCCGTCCTTCCAGGTCAGGATCAGATACGAGCCCGTCTCCCGCACCCCCAACGCCCAGGAGGCGGTGTAGCCGGCGCGGGCGCGATCGATCCACTGCCAGTACGCGGGAAGCTTGCCCTCCTGTGGAGGCCCCGCGTCCACGGCAGAGCGGGCGGCTTCGGCCCATTCCTGGGTGAAGAAGCGCATACGTCACCCTCCGGCGAGCTCTGGTTCGATGCGAGAGACCATGTCCTGGATGTCCGGCGGGAGTGCGATGCCCACGTCCACCAGCTTCATGTGGAGCTGGCGGATCATGAGCCGCCTGACCTCCTCCGGCGACCAGCCCAGCGATTCGAGGGCGAGCCGGCGGCTGGTGGCGCCGTTGACGGCGAGGATCGTACGGAGCGTCTCGTGGATCTGGAGCAGCAGCCGCGGATCCTCCTGCACGGAATCGCGCAGGAACCGCATCCCGAACTGGACATGCCTGGCCTCGTCGCGGCACGTGGCGGTGAAGCCGGTGTAGTAGCCAGGCAGGAACCCTCGTTCCCTGCAGTAGGTCAGCGTGATCTTCATGACGGACAGCGCGAGCACGCCCTCGATCCACAGGAAGTACGTCGTGCCGTACCGCACCCGGGCGGCCGGGTCCTCCGGGTCCTTGCGCAGCTCATCGGCCTGGTAGGCGAGCAGCCCGAACGGCCCCACGAACGTCTCGGAGACGTGCTCGAACGACGCGTCCAGCACCTCCTGCACCGAGTCGCCGGGCATGCCGACCACTTCGCGGTAGAAGCGGTCGAAGAACACGGTGTGCCGCGCCTCGTCCTCGATCTGGCTGGACATGTAGATCTTGGACTCTTCGGAGCCGCCCAGCATGAACACCGGCAGCTCCACCTCCACCTGCCGCTCCCCGTGGTGGAAGCCGGCGGAGATCCCGACGAAGGCGTCCCGTTCCTCCTGGGACATGCGCTCCCGCCAGTCCACCACGTCCTGCGCGAAGTCCAGCTCGTAGACGTCCCATCGCTGGCGCAGGTAGCGCTTGTAGAGCTCGGTGTAGTCGGGCAGGCGCTTGAGGTCGCGGTGCACGTAGGCGAGCACGTCGTCGATGTCGAGGTCCGCGATGCCCCGCAGGTCGGAGTCGGCGACGGCGGACAGCTTGCTCACCCTTCGGCCCTGCCGACGGCGACCGGGGCAGGAGCGGAGACGGTACGCCGCCACGGCCCGTTGAACAGCAGGATCGCGGGGATGAACAGGACGAGGCAGCCCAGCGCCACGAACAGCCACGTCTGCCAGTTCGTCGCCTCGACCACATGCGGGATGACGAGCAGCCCGATGACGGCGATGGCCTTGCTGAGGAATCCGAACAACCCCCAGGCAGTCCCCTGCAGCCGCGGGTCGGCGTCCTCGGCGTCCTCGGAGTAGTTGGCCATCCAGGGCGCGTACGCGACACCGAGCGAGCCGCCGAGCAGCGCGCCCACCACCATCAGCGTCCCGGTGGACACGCCTTCCTGCCCGAGGGAGATGGCGAGGTAGGCGGTGACGAGGACGGCGGCGATGGTTCCGCCCAGCGAGAACGGCTTGCGCAGCTGCAAGCGGTCGGACAGGCGCCCTGTTACGATCAGCGTGATCAGATTGAGACTCCAGAACGCCGCCATGATCGTAGAAGCTTGAGCACTGGAGATTCCGAGCGCCCCGACCAGCATCGTCTGCCCGAAGAGCGACAGCGTGATGTAGAGCACGAGCCACAGCGAGATGCCGATGACGTGGGCCCAGATGTTCCGCCTGGCGAAGAGCGAGCGAATCCGCGGCGGCTGACCGAGATCGACGACCTGGGTCGCAGCGCGTTCGGTGTGCTGGATCCTGGCCCGCAGCTCGGGTGACAGGTCCGCGATGTTGAACGCGATGACCACCGAGATGACCAGCGAGAAGCAGCCCATGATGACGAACTGCGAGCGCCACGAATCGTTGAAGATCGGCAGGGTCCAGCCTGCGACGGCGGCGGCGAGGAAGTTCGCGCCGACGGGGCCCCAGGTCCAGAAGCCGAACGCCTGAGCACGTCCCAGCCTCGGGGAGAAGTCACGGATGAGCGGCGCGGTGCTGGCCATGGCCACGCCGTCCACGAAGGCCAGCACGATCCTGGCGATCAGCAGGTCGCGCGGGCTGTGCACCAGCGTCATCGCGAAACAGCACACGGCCGTCAGCGCCATGAGCGGGATGAGCAGCCGCACCCGGCCGACTCGGTCGGTGAGTCTGCCGCCCAGGATGGAGGCGATCGCTCCGGCCACCGCCGCGGTGCCCGACACGGCGCCGTACGTGGCCAGGGTCATGTCTAGATCTTTGAGGAGCAGCGGCACGACTGGTGCGATCTGCCCCTCGTAGGAGCCGATGAGGATGGCCAGGACGGCCATTGCGAGGATCTTCATCCGTCGTGCGCCGGTCGGGTACTCGTTGAGCTCACGGACGTAGGACAGCCCCATGGGTAGCCTTTCTGGTCGGCTGGACCCCCCGTCATAGTTCTAGAAGTAAGCTCTAGAATCTATTTCTGAGATGCTGCTCCTCACATCGCCTGACGTCAAGAGTGCGCGCGGAGTCGCGCGCTAGAATCAAATTCTAGGATTCGCTCGGAGTAAGGAGTCGTGCGTTGGACCTGGAACTCGACGGCCTCGACGTGTCCTTCGACCACACGGCCGTGGCCGCGCCCCGGATCAGGGACCTGCTGCCGATCTATCGTGACCTGCTCGGCGGCCGGCATCTGGGCGGCGGTGGCGACAACCGGGTCGCCGGCTATCGCACGTTGCAGCTGACCTACGCGAACGGCGGAAAGGTCGAGGTCATGGAGCCGCTGGCCGGCTCGTCGTTCTTCGACAGCTTCTTTGAGCTCACGCGGGGGAGGGGTGGTGTGCACCACCTCAACTTCCACGTCGGGGATCTGGACGCGGCCGTCGCCGTGCTCACCGGGCGTGGTTATCGCCTGCATGGGCTCAATCGGGGGGATGTGCGCTGGCGGGAGGTGTTCCTGCATCCGAAGGAGGCGCATGGGGTGCTGATCCAGCTCGCCCAGCCGGGAGTGCGCTCCCCGGATGAGCCGCGACCGACGCTGGAGGAGGTCCTGGCCGGCCGCGGCCGAAACGGCAACGGCATCCCCAGCCCCTGATGATCCGCAGCCCCTCACCACCGCCCCAACCTCTCGCCGTCCCCGGCGTCTGACCGTCTCCCGGTCCCTTTTGAGTCCCGTGTTCATGCTGGGGTCCGTGCAGGGGCCCGCGCCCGTGAGGCTGGGGTCGTAGGGCTGGGTCCGTGGGGCTTGGGTCCGTGGGGACTTGCTGCGGGTCTGTGCTGTGGGTCTGTGTCCGCGTCCAGGGTCGGGGCGGTGCTGGAGTTTGTGGCCGCGCCGCGAGTTCGGGTGCCGGGGCAAGTCCGTTGCGGTTGGAAGACTCCGGCATTCGCGCCGAGGCGTCGGGCTTGCGGCGATAGCAGGCGTCGGGGGCGCGTCTGGGGGCTCCCGGGCAGCCTTGACTCCTGAGGGGCCGTGCTCCGGGCTGGGTGAAGCTTCCTGTGCTGGGTGGAACCCCTGAGCCGATGGGACTTCGGGTCGGGTGGACCCCAGGCTGGAATGGGGCCCGTGTCGGGTGGACCCCAGTTCGGAATGGGACCCCTGGCTGGAATAGGACCCCGGCCGGGTGGACCCAGTGCGGCATGGGACCCCAGGCTGGAATGGACCCGTGTCGGGTCGGAGCCCTGCGCTCGGCGCGATCCCCGTTCTGGACGGATCTCGTGCTGGACGGATCTCGTGCTGGACGGATTCCGTGCTGGACGGATTCGTGCCCGGTGGGACTTTGCTGCGGGGGGTGATGGCCTGTGGGTGTGATGGGCTCTTCCCTTGGTGCCGAACATAGATCTAGAGTGGAATTCTAGAACTAGATTGGGGAGGCCGATGAAGCCGACACCGAGGCCCACGCCCGAGACCCGGCCGTTCTGGGACGGCGCAGCGGCGGGAGAGCTCAGGATTCAGCGTTGCCAGACGTGCGCGCGGCACTACTTCTACCCGCGCCCAAGTTGCCCGCACTGCGGCGGTGACCAGATCGAATGGGTACGCGCGAGCGGCCGCGCGACCCTCTACTCGTACGTGATCAACCACCGCCCCGCGCCCGGTTTCGAGGAGGAGGGGCCGTATGCGATCGCGGTTGTGGAGCTGGAGGAGGGCGTGCGCATGATGACGAACATCGTGGGCGTCGAGAACACCCCCGAGAACCTGACGCTGGACATGGAGCTGCAGGTGGTGTTCGAGCAGCGCGGGGACGTCCACGTGCCGCTCTTCGAGCCGGTCGGAGGCGCCGCATGACCATCGTGATCGCAGGCGCCGCGGAGACGGACGAGGTGGGCCGCCTCCCGGACCATTCGACCATGCAGCTCCACCTGGAGGCCGCCAGGAACGCGCTGGCCGACGCGGGCATGACGAAGCACGACATCGACGGCATCGCGACCGTCGGCACGCCCGGCCCGATCCAGATCGCCCACGCGCTGGGGATCACGCCGACCTGGCTCGACGGCACGGGCGTGGGCGGATCGTCGTTCCTCTTCCACGTACGGCACGCCGCCGCCGCCATCCGCGCCGGCATGTGCCGTACGGTGCTGATCACCCACGGCGAGTCGGGCAGGTCGCGCGTCGGCGCGCCCCGCTACGGAATGGGGTCCGACTCGCTGCTCGGGCAGTTCGAGCTGCCGTACGGGGTCGTGGGGCCGCCCACGTCGTTCACGATCACGGCCCTGCGCTACATGAAGGAAACCGGGCTCACGCACGAGCAACTGGCGGAGGTGGCGGTCGCGCAACGCCGCTGGGCGAACCTGAACCCGAGGGCCATGTACCAGGACCTGATCACGGTCGACGACGTGCTCGGCTCCAAGATGGTGGCCTATCCGTTCCACCTCCTGGAGTGCTGCCTGGTGACGGACGGAGGCGGCGCGCTCATCGTCACGTCGGAGGAGCTGGCCCGCCGATCACCGGTCTACCTGCTGGGGTCGGGCGAGTCGGCGGAGTCGCCGATCATCTCCCAGATGGAGGACTTCACCACGTCCAAGGCGTTCCGGGTGTCGGGGGAGTCGGCCTTCGCCGAGGCCAAGATCGGGCACGAGGACGTGGACCACCTCATGGTGTACGACGCCTTCGCGCACGTGCCGATCTACGGTCTGGAGGACCTGGGGTTCGTCGGCAGGGGAGAGGCGGGCGCGTTCATCGCCGAGGGCCACACCTCGCCGGGCGGGCGCCTCCCCCTGAACACCAACGGCGGCGGGCTGTCCTACACGCACACCGGGATGTACGGCATGTTCGCCATCCAGGAGTCGGTACGGCAGCTGCGCGGCGAGGCGGCGGCCCAGGTGCCCGGGGTGGAGCTGAGCGTGGTGCTGGGCAACGGCGGCATGTTCGCCTCGGCCGCGACCCTGGTCCTGTCCAACCGCCTTCCCTGAACGTAGCCGGGCTCGGCGGCTCCGGCGGTCGTACGGCAGGGGCAGGGGCAGGGGC
>NZ_VCKX01000488.1 GCF_005889725.1 Nonomuraea zeae | reverse complement strand
GCGCCCAAGGCGGCGCGGGCGGCACGGGCAGTAGGGGCGACCAAGGCGGCGCGGGTGGCGCGGGCAGTAGGGGCGGCCACGGCGGCGCGGGTGGCAGAGGCAGTGCGGTCGGCCGGGAGGCCGGCGTGGCCGCGTTGGCCGCGCGCCTGGCCGCCGCCTGTGACGGGCCGGTGGACCTCGTGCTCGATCCGCTGTTCGGCCTGCCGGCCGCGGCGGCCGCGCGCACGCTCCGGCCGTCCGGGCGGCTGGTCAACCTGGGCAGCTCGGCCGGGGAGACCTCCCCGCTCGACTCCGCCACCCTGCGCAGCCGGTCCTTGCGGGTGCTCGGCTACACCAACAACGAGCTCAGCCGCGAGCAGCGGGCCGCCGCCATGGGCAGGATCGCCGAGCTGGCTGCACAGGGACGGCTGCGCGTGGCGCACGAGGCAGTCCCGCTGTCGGAGATCGCGCCGGCCTGGGAGCGCCAGTCGGCGGGCACCACCTCCGGCCGCCTGGTGGTGACCCCGCGCCCAGGGCCCTGAGCCGAAATCCCGCCCGTTCCGTCTTGAGCCGGAGTTCTCACGGTCGCATGGCGTGCGGGACCTTCTCGTACACGGCCCAGTCGGCGCTGATGGCGCCCGCCGTCTTGAGCAGCAGCGGCAGGTGCCGCTCGGACAGGCACTCCACAGAGGTCTCCGCCGCGTGCGCGTTCACGTTGATCGCGGCGATCACGTTCCCGAGCCCGTCACGCAGCGGCGCGGCCACGCTGCGGATGCCCAGGGCCAGCTCCTCGTCCGTCAGCGCCCACCCCTTCGCCCGGACCTCGCGCAGCGCCGCCTCCCGCTCGGCCGCGCCGGGCCGCCAGCGCGGCTCGACCCCCGACCGGCTGGGCTCGGCCAGCACCCGGTCCACCTCCCCGGGCGGCAGCGCGGCCAGCAGCACCTTGCCCAGGGACGTCTGCAGGGCCGGGAAGCGGGTCCCGATCTGCACCGACAGCGTGACGATCTTCGGGACGGCCACGCGCGCGACGTAGACGATGTCGGACCCGTCGAGCTGGGCGATGGACGACGACTCGCGGGTCTGCGCCACCAGCAGCTCCATGTGCGGCCTGGCCACCTCCCACAACCCCATCGACCGTACGTAGGTCACGCCCAGCTCCAGCACCCGGGGCGTGAGCGCGTAACCGCCCTGCTCGCTCCTGGCGTAGCCGAGCTCCTGAAGGGTGAGCAGGATGCGGCGGGCGGTGGGCCGGGCCAGGCCCGCGGCGGTCGCCACCTCGGTCAGGGACATGACCGGCCGGCCCGGCTGGAACACCCTGATGACATCGAGGCCGCGTGCCAGCGCCTCGATGAAGTCGGGGCCGGTGTCAGCACGTGCCATGGAAACGCCTCCCTGTTCGGAACCCGCCGATCCGACTCTAGACCGTCGTGGCCGGATGTCCGCACAGCGGCCGTCGGGGCGAGCATAATGGAGCCTGCCTCAGCCGCGAAGACGGACGGCCGGAAGCGGGTCAAGAGGCGAAGGGGTTTCCGGAGGGTCGTTCTGCGGACGCTTGTCCGATCGCTGCGCCAGGTCGGCACCCTAAGCCGCCAGGAGGCGACGCGGCGGATCAAGGGAGCGGCGCCGGGCCGTCGCGTGAAAGCGTCGTGGGGCTTCGGGCAACAAGAGGTGTTTCAGCATCGACCCCACCCAGCGGAGCTGCCTGCATGGCCATGACACCCGACCTCACCGATCCGCCCGATCTCCGGGCCGGCTGGGAGGAGCTGTTCAACACGCACTTCGCGGGAATCCACCGCTACATCGCCCGGCGGCTGTCCGACGACCTCGCCGACGATCTGGCCGCCGAGGTGTTCCTGGCCGCGTACCGGGGAGGCTATGACGCCGCGCGCGGCGAGGTGCGGCCCTGGTTGTACGGGATCGCCACGCATCTCGTCGCGCGGCACCACCGGGCCGAGGTGCGCAGGTGGAAGGCGCTCAGCCGGACGGCGGAGCGGCCGGAGCACAGCCACGAGGACGCGACCCTGACCCGGGTGGCGGCGAGCGGGCTGACCGGCAGGCTGGCGGGGGCGCTGGCCGGGCTCAAGCGCAGGGACCGCGACGTCGTCCTGCTCAGCGCGCTGGGCGGCCTCAGCCACGCCGAGGTCGCCGCCGCCCTGGACATCCCGGCCGGGACGGTCGCCTCCCGCCTCAGCCGGGCCCGCAAGCAACTCCGCAAGGCGCTCGGCGACGTCAACCCCCTGGAGGACAACCATGGATGAGCTCGATCTGCTGGCCAGGTCCCTCCCCGACGCGCCGCCGCCCTCGCGGGAGGTGGTCGACCGGGCCCGCAGCCGGCTGTCGGCGACGATGGACCGGTCCGCGCGGCGCCCCAGACGCCGTCACACCGTCTGGGGATGGACGGTCGTGGCGACCGTCGCCGTCGTCACCGCCGTCATCGCGCTGGTGTCGAGCCTGGCCGCGCCGGCCCCCGTGCCGGTGATCGCGCCTCCGCGCGGCAACGACGCCCTGCTCCGGCTCGCGGACGACGTCGCCCGGCTCCCGGACCGGACCGGCGCGTACTGGCGCAGGCCGCTGCTCAACACCTGGCTGATCCGGATGCGCGCCGGGGGTGAGGACTTCAACGTGCTGTCCAGCTCCCGTGTCGACCTCTGGCAGCCGCGCGATCCGGGCGATCCCGTCCAGGTGCGGATGCGGCAGGAGTACGTGCGTCCCGCCACCCCCGCCGACGAGCGCATCTGGAAGGCGGCCGGCTCCCCGTCGGTGGCGCAGCGGGTCTGCGTTCCGGGCGCGCCGGCCGAGAACTGCGGGAAGGAGCGGGTGAGCAGCGAGCCGTCCGCCTGCGTGTACACCCGCGCCGTCGAACCGGGCGGCGTGTTCGGCGACCGCCGGTTCGGCGACCTCACGCTCGCCGACCTCGCGGCGCTGCCCGCCGACGTCGGCGGGTTGCGGGAGAAGCTGCGCGGCTACTGGCGGGCGGGCAAGAATCGCCGGAGCTTCGAGGAGTACCTGTCCCGCTCGTCGGCGCTGCTGGAGATGCCGGTCAGCCCGGCCGTACGGGCGGCCGCACTCCGTCTCCTCGCCGGGCTGCCGACCACCAAGGTAGGCGGGACGATCGACGACCCGCTCGGACGCCCGGGGCTCGCGGTCACCTTCATCAAGAGCGAGGGATTCTCCGCCGCGTTCGGCTCGGACGACGAGGTGGCCGAGCGGTACACCACCATCCTCGACGCCAGGACCGGCACCGTGCTGGCGTCGAGCGTGGCGATCGCGGAAGAGAACGCGGAAGGGCTCGCCAAGGGCACGTACCTGAGCTACACGGCTTGGGCGTCCGAGGCGGGCTGGACCGGCGGCAGGCCGGAGCGGCCGCGCGGCTGCAAGCTGACCGACCGCCCCATCCCGTGATCACGGCCGGAGGCGTCCCGCCTCCGGCCGTCCCGAACTCATCGGATCGCGCCGGCTGACCCGCGCAGGAAGGGCAGCAGGACGGCGAGGAGCGCGTCGGGCTGTTCCTCGGGGACGTAGTGGCCGCAGTCCGGCAGGACGGCGGTTTCGAGCCGTTCGGTCACGGGGGCGAGCAGGGCGCCGAGGCGCTCGGCCTGTCCCTGTGCCCCGGACACGCCGAGGACGGGCATGCTCAGCGGGCGCTGCCCGCGACGGGCGTTCTGGGCCATGTTGTCGTCGGTCGCCTGGTAGTAGGCGAAGCTGGCGCGCAGTGCTTCCGGATCGCGGGCGAGCGTCTCGATGTAGAAGTCGACCGCGGAGCCGGGGATGGGCCGCACGGCCTTGTGGCGGAACTGGTCGCCGAAGTAGATGCGCTCACGGCCGCGGACCAGCTCCTCGTTGATCGACCGCTTCCGGTTGAACGCGAAGTGCCACAGCAGGTCGTTCTGGGCCTCGGAGCCGAAGAAGGGGATCTCGGTGGCCAGCCCCGGGATGGTCGCGTCGATGAGGGCGAGGCGGTCCACGGCCTGCCCGTGGTCGGCGGCCAGGGCGTAGCCGATCCACATGCCGACGTCGTGGCCGGCGAGGTGGAAGCGCTCGTGCCCGAGCGCCCGCATGAGGGCGGCGAGCTCCGCCGCGACGGTCGCGGTGTCATAGCCGTCGTACGGCTTGCCGGAGCGGCCGACGCCGCGCGGGTCCACGGCGATGACCCGGAAGTCCTCGGCCAGGCGCGGCATGACGTGGCGCCACACGTACCAGTTCTGCGGCCAGCCGCCGACCAGGAGCAGAGGGCGGCCTTTCCCGCCCTGCACGGTGTGCAGCGAGACCTCGCCGACCTGGACGAGCAGGCTCTCGAAGACGTCCTCGAAACCGTCGGGGAGCCAGGGGACACCGCTGACGGTGCCGAAGCCGGTGAGCGGGCGGGCGGTGGCGGAGGTCATGACGGCGTGATTCCTCGGGAGTCGATCGAAGTGAACCGTTCTGGATGGTTCAGTGGAACCAGTTAAAACGGTTCGTAAGAGTCGTGTCAAATGGCCGGCGGGGCACGCGTCGGGGCATATGCTGAACCACTATGACCGGTTCACCCGCCCGCACGGCCCCCGCGCGGCACAGCGCCGAGGGGTTCCGGCTGGGCAACGAGATCCTCGCGTTCCGCTTCGTCGCGACCCTGAGCGAGCGGCGCGCCGAGCCTGTCGAGCGGCTCGCCACGCCAGAGCGGCTGCGCGCCTGGCTGGCGGCCAACGAGCTGGCCAACGAGCTGACGGCCGGGGAGGCCGCCGGGCGGGCGGCCGGGGAGGCGCCGGTCTCCGCGGCGCTGCTGGAGCAGGCCCGCGAGCTGCGGGAGGCCATCCACCGGGCCGGCACCGCCGTCGCCGGCGGCGGCCTGCCGGAGCCGGCGGACGAGGAGCTGCTCAACCGCTGGAGCGCGCGCAACAGGGCGCACCTCGTCCTCTCCGGCGGGCGCGCCCGCTGGCGGCTCCCGCAGGCCGATCCCGTACGGGCCGCGCTCGCCGTGATCGCCACGGACGCCGTCGCCACCCTCGGCGGCGATGACGCGATCAAGCGGTGCGAGCAGCCGACCTGCGGCGGGCTGTTCGTGGACACCAGCCGCGGCGGGCGTCGTCGCTGGTGCTCGATGGCGACCTGCGGCAACAGGATGAAGAAGGCCGCGATCAAAGCGCGCGCCTCAGCCTGAGCCATGGTGTTACATTGTTACCATGGTAACGGTTGAGCGGACGCAGACGGGCCTGCGGCTGGAGAAGAACGTGCTCAAGGTGCTCAAGGGGCTGGCCGAATATCTCGACATGTCGCTCGGCGACCTCGTCGAAGGCATCGCGCTGCACGCCTTCGACGGCAAGACGCCCTTCAGTCCGGAGACGCTGGCGAAGATCGAGCAGCTCAAGGTCGTGTACGACCTGACGCTGACGTCGGCGGACGCGCACCGGCTGGTGGAGAAATGAGCGTCGCCCGGCACCGGCTCACCGGGCGGCTGTCGGTCGCGTTGCCGCCAGAGGAGGCGTTCGTGCTGTTCACGCCGCGCGGCGAGGAACGATGGGTGGCCGGGTGGCGGCCGCGCTTCCCCGCGCCCGCCGGCGACGACTCGGCGCCGGGCACCGTGTTCGAGACCGGCGAGCACGGGGAGCTGACCACGTGGGTGGTGACCGGGCGCGAGGCGGGGTGGCGGGTGTCGTACGCCCGGCTGACCCCCGGCTCGCGGGCCGGGACCGTCACCGTCGAGGTGGGGGAG
>NZ_VCKX01000487.1 GCF_005889725.1 Nonomuraea zeae | reverse complement strand
CAGGGGCGGAGGCGGGGGCTGATGCAGCAGGGGATGCTGTCGTGCCGGTCTGGCCACAACCGGCCAGGACGAGCGTTCCCAGCAGCGCGCCCGCGAAGACCGTACGTACGGGCCTCACGAGTAGTCCTTTCACACTGTTCGGAACCGAGAGACCCGCAATGAGCGACGGATCACCCTTTTCCACGAGGGTTGATGACGTCAGCGCAGCGGCAGGCGACCTGGCTATGACAGTTGCGGGACAGCGCCGGACTCGCACCGGACTTCGCTGCAACGCTGCGCGTGAGTACGTCCCTGAAGGCTATCAATCCTCCGGATGGTCCCTGTCGTCAAGGGGCCAGTTGGCGCTCCGCCTCGGCGATGATCCGCTGGAGGCGCAGCCCGTGCGCCGCGTCCAGGGGGTGCCCGCCGCCGTTGCGGACCGTGGCGGCGAACTCCTCCGCGACCACCTCAAGGGGGTCGTCGTCGAAGGGCATGAGCACGGCGTTGCCGGTGCGGCCGTACACGGCGAACGTGGCGGGCGGCAGGTCGCCGACGGCGGACATGCACAGGGACGCCTCGCTGACCGCGCCGCCCTCGTGCTCCAGCAGCAGGCCGGTCCAGCCCAGCGGGTCGCCGTGCGCGCGGACGCCGCTGACCCGGCCCAGCGCGGCGTCCAGCAGGTCGATCACGTGCGGCCCGACGTCCAGGAGCGCGCCGCGCTCACGCCGCCACGGGGTGGCGAAGTGGTGATCGCCGAGGAGGGCGCCGGAGATGTTCGCGGCGTGGCCGCCGAACGCCTCGATGTCGCCGCACCGGGCCAGGAAGGTGCGGGCCTGGGGGGCGTAGCGCAGGGTGAGCACCATCTGGGAGGCCACGCCCGCCTCGGCGATCGCGCCGGCCAGGCGCTCGGCGTTCGCCAGCGAGTCGGCCAGCGGCTTCTCCAGCAGCAGCGCCTTGCCCGCGCGGGCGGCCAGGACGCCCAGCTCTGCCTGTACGGCGGGCGGCACGCAGAAGGCCACCGCCTCGCAGGCGTCGAACAGCTCCTCGATCCGCTCGTACACCGGGACGCCGAGCCTGGCCGCCGCCTCCGGCCTTCTGGCCCACACCCCGGCCAGGCGCGTGTGCGGTCCTCTGGACAGCATCGGCGCGTGCGCCATCTCGGCCCACGGCCCTGCTCCGACCAGCCCGACCGCCACCGGCTCCATGAAACCCCCTAGATCAGCTCCGACCTCACCTTATTGGACAGCCCGCCGCGAACCGAGAGGGGGCCGGTGGGCGGGCGCCCCGCGCGGTGCCCGCCCAGCGGCGTCACTGGGCGTCGCGCCACTGGTGCACGGCGTGCTGCGGCCGGTGGGCGAGGGTGCCGGAGTCGATGGTGACGGTCTGGCCGGTGATGCACCTGGCCTCGTCGCTCAGCAGGAAGGACACCAGGTTGGCCACGTCGTCCACGGTGCAGGCCCACGGGAGGAGACGCTCGGCGGCCTTGTCGGCGAGCTGGGCGGGGGTCAGGGCGCGCTGCGCGGCGGCGGTCAGCACGAGTGCGGGGGCGACGGCGTTGCAGCGGACGCCGCGGGAGCCGTACATGGTGGCGACGTAGCGGGTGAAGCCGATCAGGGCCGACTTCGAGGACCCGTACGCGGCGTGCATCGTGTCCCCGACCAGGGCGGACACCGACGACGTGAGGACGATGGCGCCGCCGTCGGGCATGGCGGGGACGGTGTGCTTGACCATGAGCATGGCCCCGCGCAGGTTGACCTCCATGGTGCGGTCCCAGACGGCGGTGTCCAGCCCGGCGAGGTCGCGGTCGCGCCCGTAGACGTCGGCGTCGAGTACGGCGGCGTTGGAGTGCAGGACGTCCACCCTGCCGAACGACGCGACCAGCTCAGCCACCGCCTGCTCCACCTGCTTCTCGTCGGAGACGTCGCAGGTCAGGGCGGTCGCGGTGTCGCCGCGGGCACGGATGGCGGCGGCGGTGGTCTTGGCCGCGGCCGCGCGCAGGTCGAGCACGCCCACGAAGGCGCCCTCCGCGGCCAGGCGGGCCGCGCAGGCCGCGCCGATGCCCGACCCCGCGCCGGTCACGAGCGCGACGCGGCCGCTGAACCGGCCCAGGCCGCTCACCACTCCACCAGCAGGGAAGGCAGGCCGCGGCCGACGATCGACTTCCGGTAGGCGATCGGCCCGCCGGGGACGAGCCTGAGCCCGGGCAGCCGGTGGCCGAGCACCTCCAGCGCGGTGCGCAGCTGCAGCCGGCCGAGCGCGGCCCCGACGCAGAAGTGGATGCCGTAGCCGAAGACCAGGTGCTCGGCGGCGTTCGGCCGGTCGATGCGGAACGTGCCGGGGTCGGGGAAGACGCTCTCGTCGTGGGCGGCCGAGTCGGTGGACAGCAGGACGAGCGCGCCGGCCGGGATCGTCACGCCGTGCAGGTCGATGTCCGTCGCCGCGTACCTGAACGAGCCCAGCGACGCCCCGTCGATGCGCATGCACTCCTCGGAGGCGTTGGCGACCAGGCCGGGCGGCACCGGCCAGACGCCCTCCCGCAGCAGCCGCAGGACGGTGTTGCCGAGCTGGTTCGGCACGGTGTCGTTGCCGCCGAGCAGGATCGTGGAGATCAGCTCGACCACCTCCCGATGGCTCAGCTCCGCGCCGATCAGCGCGGTCATCAGGGAGGTGAAGTCGTCCTGCGGGTCCTTGGCCCGGGCGGCCACCAGCCGATCCACGTAATCCAGATAAGTCAGGAAACTGTCGGCGAGTTCGAGCTGCCGCTCCGGCGGCTGCGGCGACAGGAAGAGCTGGAACCAGTCCTTGACGTGCGCCTGCACGAACGCCTCGTCCTGCTCGGGCACCCCGATGAAGCGGGCGGTCAGCTTGACCGACGGCTCGTGGCCGATCTCGGTGACGAAGTCGGCCTCGCCGCGCGGGTCGAGGCGGTCGAGGAGCTCCTCGTTGAGCCGCCGGAAGGTGTCCTCCATGGCCGCCACCGCTCTCGGCGTGAACGCCCTGGACACCGAGCGCCGCAGCCGGGTGTGGTCGGGCGGGTCCACGTTCGCCACGAAGCTGCCCAGGAACGAGCCGTGCTCGCCCAGCTTCTCCCTGGTCCGGTCGGTCAGGCTGCGCGAGATCGTCAGGGAGCCCGCCGAGGAGAAGCGCCCGGGGTCGCCGTAGGCCGCGCGCACGTCGGCGTAGCGGGTCAGGACGTACGCGCCGAGGTGCTCGCTGCGGAACACCGGCGAGTGCTCGCGCAGCCCGCGCAGGAACTCGTACGGCGCGGCGACATGCCAGTCGGAGCTGACGTCGAAGTCCTCGGTCATGCGAAGATCCTCCGCGGGTTGGCGACGAGCATCTGGTGGAGCTGTCCGTCCGTGACACCCCGCTTGCGCAGCTCCGGCAGGACGTCGCGGGAGATGTGCAGGAGGTGGTAGTTGGGGTGGCGCTCCTGTACGACTCCGGGGTCGAACCGGTCGTTAAAGCAGTACGAGTCGTGACTTAACACCATTTTTTCGGCGTGTCCGCGCTCGCACATCGTCGTCACCATCGCCACGCGGTCCTCGAACGAGCTGATCGTCTCGATGCCGAAGCGGTCCATGCCCAGGTAGGAACCGTTCGCGATCAGCTCTTCCAGGTAGGCCACGTCGGTCGAGTCCCCAGCGTGCCCGATGACCACCTTGCCCAGGTCCACGCCCAGGGAGGCGAGCAGGCGCTGCTGTTCGAGGCCGCCCTCGGAGGCGCTGTGGGAGTGGGTGGTGATCGGCACGCCGGTCGCCGTGTGCGCCTCGGCCACCGCCCTGAACACCCGCTCGCAGCCCTTGGTCATCCCCAGGTGGTCGGAGGCGCACTTCAGCATGGCCGCCTTGACGCCGGTCCGCCCGATCCCCTCCACGATGTCGCGCACGAAGAACTCCGCCAGCCGGTCGGGCCCGCCGAACAGCGACCCGGGCCCCCGGTTGGCGAAGTACGGCGGCAGCGTGTCGTAGGTGTAGAGCCCGGTGGCCGCCACGATGTTCACCTCGGTCAGCTCGGCCACCCGCTGCACCGCGGGAACGTAGCGGCCGAGCCCGACCACGGTCAGGTCCACGATCGTGTCGATGCCCTCGGCCTTCAGCGCGTCGAGCTTGCCGGCCGCCTCCAGCGCCCGCGCCTCCAGGTCCCACATCTCCGGGATGTCCGGCCAGTTCCACAGGATCTCGGGGCTCAGCCCGAAGACGTGCTCGTGCATCAGCGTCGCCCCGAGGTCGGCGACCGGGCCTCTCACGGTTTCAGGCACGGGAACCTCTCGTGCTCGAACGGGCGGTTCACCTCTAGCCCGAGCCCGTCCGTCTGCCGGTAGGGCAGGCCGGTGTAGAGGGCGTCGGCGTCGAAGTACGTGACCGTGAACGACAGGCGCGGCCGGTCGCGGCGGTTGGCGGGCGCGCCGTGGACGGTCAGGGCGTGGTGCACGGTCGCGTCACCGGCCTTGAGGTCCAGCGGCGGCGACAGCTCCAGCTCCTTGAGCCACGGATGCTGGCTGAGCTGGTCGTCCCCCGGGCGGGTGAAGCTGCGCCCGAGCAGCCCGTAGCGGTGCGAGCCGTCGTAGAAGCGCAGCGACCCCATGTCGGCGGGCACGTCGGCCAGCGCCAGCCACACGGTCAGCATGGCCGAGCGGTCCATCGGCATCCAGGGGAAGTCCTGGTGGAACTCGGTGGCGCCGTGCTCGCCCGGCTCCTTGACCAGCAGGTTGGTGACCTGCACGCGCACGGCCCGGACACCCCGCAGCAGGCGGACGGCGTTGCGCCCCATCTGCGGGTCCGTGGTCAGCGCGCCGAACATCTCATCGCTCTCCGCGACGTCCCTCGACTGCCCGAACGCCTGGTCCACGAGCGTCGTACGGCTCCGGCTGCGCGCTCTGAGATAACCGACGGCGCGCTCGTGCAGGGCCGCCGCGCTCGCGGGGTCGATCAGCCGGCCGAGCCGCACCCAGCCGTGGGTGCCGAAGAACGTCACCTCGTCGTCCGTCGCCTGGCGCACGGGGATCTCCATGCGCCCAGTCTCGCACCTAAAGCAAGCGCTTGGTAAGACCCGTCATCTGAGTAGCCCCTACTCATGCGCGCGCCCGCACCGGCGCCGACTCTCGGGACATGACCACAGTCGACACACCTCCCGGCACCGCCCGCTTCACCCGTGGCGCGATGATCGCCTGCGCGGTGACCTCGCCCCTCCTCCTCGCCCTGTCGCTGCTCTTCGCCCCCTTCACCGTCACCCAGGAGGGCGAGCCGTACATCAGGGGCTTCGTCGCCGCCATGGACGGCTACGCCCTGTGGAGCTGGCTCAGCGTCCTGAGCGCCGCCACCCTCATCCCCGCGATCTTCGCGGTGAGCAAGGTGGCCAGGTCGGGCCGGCCGGTGCTCGGCCTCGTCGGCATGATCCTCGCCTTCGTCATGGCGCTGCCCTTCGGCCTGAACACCGACGACGTCATCTACGCGGCCACCAGGTCGGGGCTGGACGTGCCCACCACCGCCAAGCTCGTCACGGAGCTGAACGAAGGGCTGCCGACGTCGGTGCTCGGGTTCACGTTCTTCCTGGCCCTGGCCGGTTTCGTGCTGCTGGGCGTGGCCGCGCTGCGCAGCGCCGCGCCGGCGTGGGCGGCCATCGCCATGATCGTGGCGCCGTTCCTGGTGCCGGTCGCCTGGTTCGCCCAGTTACCGAACGCGGTCGCGGGCGCGGCGTGGCTCATCTTCGCGGCCGGCGCGGGCGGCATAGCCCTCGCCCTGCCCGCCCGC
>NZ_VCKX01000486.1 GCF_005889725.1 Nonomuraea zeae | reverse complement strand
TAAGAGACAGCCGGCCCCCCGGCGCGCCGGCGCCCTGCCGCGTCACCGCGCCCTCGGCGGCATCGCCTTCCCGCGTCATCCCGCCTCCCGCAGCGGCAGCCGGGCGACGACCTCGGTGCCGCCGCCCGGCCTGACGTCGATCTCGCAGGCGCCGCCGACCTCCTCGGCGCGGGCGCGCATGAGCGCGGCGCCCTGGCGGCGCTGCTCGGGCAGGCCGATCCCGTCGTCGGACACGCTCAGCCACAGCCCGTCCCGCCGCTCCACCCTGATCAGCGCCGTGGTGGCCCTGGCGTGCCGGCGCACGTTCGCCAGGGCCTCATGGGCGATCTTGTACGCGGCCACCTCCACGGCGGCCGGTAACTCGGCCAGGGAGCCCGGCACCACCACGTCCACCCGGGGTCCGGGTGCGTCGGCCAGCATCCGCAGCGCGCTCTCCAGGCCGATCTCGTCCAGGCCCGCGCCGTCGAGCGCCGGCGGGCGCAGGCCGTACACCAGGTCGCGCACGTCCACGACGGCCTCGCTCATCTGCCTGCGCGCCTTGCTGAGCAGCGTCTCCGCCGCGTCGGGGTCGCTGGCCAGGCTGCGCCGTGCCTCGTCCACGCTCAGCGCGAGGCTCGTCAGCGTCGGGCCGAGCCCGTCGTGCAGGTTGCGCCGCAGCCGGTGCCGCTCCTCCTCGCGGGTGACGAGCATGCGCTCGCGCGAACGCTGCAGGTCCGCGCTGAGCTGCACCGCGTGCGCCACCTCCGCGAGCTGCCTGGCCAGCATGTCGAGCAGGGCGGGGTCGCGCGGCTCGCCCGCGACCGTGAGCCAGCCCATCGACCGGCCGTGCCACATCAGGCGGACGACCGACGGGTGCGTGCCCGGCTCGCCGTCGGCCACCCGGCGCACCCGGCCGCCCGGCAGCACCACCTCGACCACGACGCCGTCCGCGCCGAGCGCCCGCCTGGTCGCCGTGGCCGCCGACGCCAGGGCCTCGGCGGGGCCGTTCGCCTCCTGCACGGTCCTGCTCACCCGGTCGGCCAGCCGGTACGGGTCCCGCTCGGAGCCGAGCAGCCGGTTCACCACGTCCTGGAGGCGCAGCCGCACGGGGTGGAAGAGCGCGCCGGCGGCCAGCGCGGCGACCAGGCCGGACAACGAGCCGAGCAGGGGGCCGCCCAGCGTGATGATCCCGAAGTAGACGGCGCCGACGACGGCGGTGAGCGCGGCGTAGACCAGGGCGCGGTTGAGCAGGACGAGGGCGCGGCCACGCCGGTCCATGCCGGACAGGACCGCCGCTCTCACCAGCAACGGTCCCGCCGCTCTCAACAGGACGAGCCTGGCCCTTTTTCGCATGTGCGCGGACATCATAAGTGGCGGACGGCCCGCCGGGCATCCACCCGGATCGCCCCGCGCACCCGGCACTCTTCCGGCGTCAGGCGGCGTAATTGCGGACGACGCGGAGCGCGTCGGCGGCCCGCGGACCCTCGGCGGTGAGGCCGGTCTGGGCGGGGGTGAGGCGGCGGGCCCCGACCCGGCAGAATTCGGCGGCCGGCCCGGTGATCCGGGCGGGGGCGGCCGGGTCGCCGAACGTCCAGCGGGTGGTTCCGTCCGGTGCGGTGAGATCGCAGAAGACCGGGACGTCCGGCAGGCCGTCCAGGGCGAAGGCGTAGGGCAGCGTGCGGTGGGCCAGCCAGGCCACGTGCCGCAGCCGGGCCGTGTCGGGGTAGGGCAGGCCCAGCGGGAGCGCGATGTCCTGGGCGTGGGCCCAGTGCTCGGCGAGCCTGGTCGTGGCCAGCGTCCGGGGCGACAGCGAGGTCCGCACCCAGGGCAGGCGCGTGCCCGGGGGCCAGGCGCGCAGGGCGCCGGGCGTGGCGAAGGCGGCCTTGCGCCAGCGGGCGAGCAGATCCTCCGGCGCCATCCCGCGCTCGGCGGCGACCATCTCGTCGGCCAGGCCGTCCACGGTGGTCCCGGCGGCGGACAGGAGCGGCTCGCTCTCGCCGGGTGGCAGGCCGCCGACCGTCTCCTCGGTCTGGGCGAGATGCAGGACGACGTCGGAGACCGTCCAGCCCGCGGCTGCGGAGGGATGGGACCATTGGCCCGGCGTCAGGGAGCCGAGTGCCGCGTCGAGTTGCCGGTATTCCGCGGCCAGATCGTCGAAGACATCCGTCACCATGCGAGCATACAGAATTTTGTTCGGTAAGCCATGTCCTGGGGCCGGGCGGCGCGCAGGGGCCGCCCGGCCCTGGGCCCGTCAGGGCACGAAGAGCCGCTGCATGCGGGTCGACTGCGTGCTCACCAGCAGATTCGTGTCCTCATCGAGGACGTTGCCGGCGGGCAGGAAAGTGAACAGGCCGCTTCCGGCGCTCTTCAGCCCGAGGCTGGAGCTGTAGGTCCAGAGCTGGGCGGGGGAGCCGTTGCACGGGCTCAGGGTGACGGTGTTGGGCGTGCCGTCCATGCAGAGCGGATTACTGGTGTTCTCGGTGGCCCGCAGGACGTACCGGCCGGTGAAGTTGTCCGGCTCCCTGATGAAGGCCCACTGGGCCGAGCTGCTGTCGTTGTCGACGCCGAAACCGAGCCTGGAGCCGTTCTGGGGGAGGCGAGCGGTGAGCACCAGGGTGGTGAGCTGGCCGCTGGCCAGCGTCCTGAGGTTGAACTCGACGTGGGAGACCGCCGCCTGGGCGGGAGCGGCGGCGACCGTGACGCCGGCGGTCAGGCCGGCGAGAGCTGCGGTGCTGAGCAGGGCCGCGGCGACGCGGCTCCGTACCGTTGACGTGGACATGGAACTCCTTCACAGATGGATGAACTCTCTGTGCAAGAGCTTCGCGGCGGGAGGGGTGGCGGCGGATCGGTGATTCCTGCGGAGTTAACGGCGGGCGATCGTACGCAGCTCGGTACGGTCGGCGGAGGCCGTCTTGGCCAGCAGGCTCGCCACGTGCGTGTCCACGGTCCGCGGGGAGATGAACAGCCGCTCGGCGATCTTCCGGTTGGTCAGCCCTTCGGCGACCAGGCCGAGCACGTCCATCTCCCGGCTGGTCACCCCGGCGGCCCGCAGGCGCGCGGGGACCGGGGCCAGGCCGCGGCCCTGCCGGGTGGGCGCGCCCGCGCCGCGCAGCAGGTCGCGGCAGATGCGGGCGAGATGAGCGTCGCCCGCGCGGAGGTGGGCCTCCAGGTCGGTACGCAGCGCGGGCACCGGATCGCCCCAGCCGGCGGCGATCGCGGCCTCCAGCGCCGGCAGCCGCAGCAGGCGCCGCCACCAGTGGTGCCCGGCCAGCGTGCGGTCACCGGCGGCGAACAGCTCGGCGGCCTCCGCGCGCCGCCCCTCGCGCCCTGCGGCGACCGCGTCGGCGTACTGCAGCCCGGCCCGATTGGCGGACCTGAACCCCACGGACGAGCCGCGCAGCGTCTCGCGGGCCTCGGCGTCACGGTCGCCGACGACCGTTCGCAGCAACGCCCACAGGCCCCAGTACTGCACGGGCCCCGCCTCGCAGCGCCCGGCCAGATCGCCCACCGTCTCGTCCAGCAGCGCGGAGGCCGCCGGCAGGTCGTGCCCGAGCAGGCGCAGCAGCGCGCGGGAGGCGTTGCCGAGCGCGGCCACCTCGACGGGCGGGTCCGGATGCGCGGCCGCTTCGGCGAGCGCGGCCTCCATGCCCGGCACGTCGCCCTCGACCGCGTACCCCATGGCGGTGAACACCTCCGCGACGGCCTGCATCCCGTGCAGGCGCAACCGGCCGGCCTGCTCGGCCGCGCGCCTGGCCAGGTCCCGCGCGGCACGCGGCCCTTCGACCGTGCTCACCGAGTCCACCAGCAGCAGGTCGCTCCACACCACCTCGGCGAGCAGCCCGGTCCGCCGGGCGAGCTCGCGCGCCTCCGTCAGCAGCGGTGAGTCCGGGTGATCGAGCAGCTCGATCGCGGCGAGGCCGAACAGCGCCGTGACCCGCGCGGGGCGCAGGCCGTGCTCGGCGGCGACCTGCGCGGCCACCCCGTACGCGGCGCTCGCCAGCCCGGGATCGTGCCGCAGCGCGCACCGGCCGATGGTCGTCAGCGCCTGGCACACCGTGTCCCAGCGTCCGGCCCGCTCCGCCCGTTCGGCGGCCACGGCCGCGAGCTCGGCCGCCCGCCGGAGCTCGCCGGCGCCGAACGCGGAGTCGGCGGCGAGGACCAGAGCCCAGGGATCGTCGGGCCGCCCGGCGCGTTCGACGTAGCCGTCGGCCTCGCGCCAGCGCCGGGCGACGACTGCGGCCTCGGCCAGCCGCAGGCACAGCTCCGCGTGCTGGTCGCCGGTCAGCTCCTCCAGCGCGCCCGCGCCGGCCTCCAGCGCGGCGGGGGCCTGGCCGCGCAGGGTCAGCAGGCGTACCCGCTCGATCGTCACGACCGGCCGCAGGGCCCGGGTGGCGGCGGCCCGGTCGAGCAGGTCCTCGGCGCTGTGCAGGGCGCCGCCGGTGAGGTCCAGCCGGGCCAGCCGGAGCAGGATCCCGGCCGACCTGGCGTGCTCGCCCGCCGCGGCCAGCAGCGCGGCGGCACGGGCGTCATGCTCGGGGCCGCCCCTGCTCAGCAGCACATCGGCGGCCCGGCGGGCCACGGCGGCGCGCTCGGGCGGCGTGACGGAGTCCAGCACCACCTCACGCGTGAGCGCGTGCCGCCACCGCAGCCTGTCACCCGCCGCGCCGACGGCCCGCACCAGCAGCTGCGGGGACGCGGCCCGCAGCGCGGCCAGCACCTCCGGCTCCGACTGCCCGGTCACCGGCCCGAGCACCGTCCAGTCCGCGTCGTCGCCGAGCACCGCCGCCGCCTCCAGCACGGCGCGCCGCGCGGGAGCGAGCGTCGCCAGCCGGCTGGTGGTGCGGCAGGCGAGCCCGGGAGTGACCCGGAGCGTGCCAGGCCCGGGGACGGTGCCCGATTCGAGCATCCCGGCCACCAGTTCCTCGGCCAGGTAGGGCAGGCAGTCGGACGTGTCCACCACGTACCCGAGCAGGTCTCCGGGCAGTGCGCGGTCGCCGGCGCGGCGCCTGGCCAGCTGCTCGATCTCGGCCGGGGCCAGCCGGCCGAGCCGCAGCGTGGTCACCTCCGCCAGCCGGGTGAGCCGGTGCACCGGCTCCTGGCCGGGCTCGTCGTCTCTGGCGGAGACCACGGTCAGGACCGGCCACCGGCGGCTCGCCGTGGCGAGATATTCGACAAGGGCGAGCGTGTCCGCGTCCGCCCAGTGCACGTCCTCCAGCACGAGCAGGCAGCCGTTCTCGCCGCCGGTCGCCCGCAACAGCCTGAGCAGGCCCTCGCCGAGCACGAGCACCGGATCCACGTGTGGTGGGGGCGCGTCGCCCGGCTCGGCCCACTCCGGGAGTAACCGTCCAAGAGTCGCCCGGTACGGGCGCAGCTCCTCCGGAGGCGGCCCGCCGCCCGGCCGCCCGGCCAGCGCCTGCGCGACCGAGCGGTAGGTGCCGCCCCCTTCGGTGGACCACCCGGTCAGCACCGCCAGCCCCGCCTCGCGGGCAAGGCCGGCGGCCGCGGCGAGCAACCGCGACTTGCCGATGCCCGCCTCCCCGGCGACCAGCAACACCCCGCCCCCGCCGGACCGCGTCTCTTCGATCATCCGCAGGATGACGGCCTTCTCGCCGTCGCGTCCAACCATCGCCGCCATGGCAGTAGTAGATCCGGTGGCGCCGGAGGTGAATATGCCGGAAGACACAGACGCCTGCGGCCTGGGCGCTGTCTCTTATACACGTCT
>NZ_VCKX01000485.1 GCF_005889725.1 Nonomuraea zeae | reverse complement strand
CGCGCCATCTCCAAGCACCGAGCCAAGGGTCAAGCCGACCGAACCAACCACCGAGCGGCCATCGCCATCGCCGTCCTCTCCGGCCCCGAATTGACAACCGCCCAGGCGCCCTAACTAACCGGCATTGGCCCTAACCGAGCGCGGCGGCTTCGGCCCCGGCCGGCGCCGCCTCGTCGCCGCGGCCTAGCTGCTGCAGGCATGCCTTCAGGGTGAGCAGGGCGTCGCGCAGACTCTGCTCGGCTCGCCGGACCTCCGTCCGCGCGGACTTCAGCTTCTCCGGCCGCCGCTTGAGCAGGTACGCCTCGGAGTAGCGATGGTCGTCGTCCCAGTCGTCCTCCGCCTCCAGCTCCCGGTGCCACTCCTGATGAGCGCGCGCCCGGTCGCGGTAGAGCCGCACTGCTTCTTCCCCGGCGGTCGGGGCTGCTTCCGGCGCCCCCAGCGCGAGCAGGCGAACGCCGAGGTCGTGCCAGACCCTCGCCTGGTGGACGTCACGCTCACCTCGGCGGCCTCCGCGACGCGGCCGACCTTGCCGAGGCCCTGCGCGGGTCGGCGGCCCTCGCCCTGATTTCTCCAGCTCAGCCGGTGCATCCCGCGAACAGCTTTCAGTCGCGGTCCCAGGCGTAGGGGTCGACGTAGATGACTTTGCCGCCTCGGTCGTCGGACTCGTCCACGATGTCCTTACGCGGCGGGCGTACCTGATCGGGCTCCGGCTCGGCAAGGCGCGGACGGGCCTGGGCCAGCGTCTCCGCCTCCGCCGAAGCGTGCTCGTCCTGCCAGTCGTCCCTGATGACCGGGATCTCCTGGGTGTCGGCCTCGGTGGCGTCCATCCAGTGGCCGGGCAGCGGGCGCGGATCCGACTCGGCCAGCCCGACCCGGCTCGCCGCCTTGGCGATCGCGGCGCCGGCCTTGCGTACCGGGGCGGCCGCGCGGTCGAGCGGCGCGCGTGCCTTCTTGTTGAGCAGCAGCAGGTTGGCCACGCCCGCGGAGATGCCCGCGGCCACGCCGACCTCCAGCGCCACCGACAGGGCCACCTCCCAGGGCGAGGGCCCGACCGTGGCCAGCCGCCCGCCGCCGATGGGCCCGCCGGACAGCGCCGCCAGCGCCCCCGACACCAGACCGGCCGAGACGCCGGTGAGGAACCCCCAGAGCGGCGCGGCCTCGTACGAGGGCGACGGCGAGATCCGGGCCACGAACACCCCGGCCACCGCCCCCGCCGCGAACGGCAGCGCGATCACCGCCATCATCCACGCCGGCACGGGCCCGCTCTCCGGCAGCGCGCCCAGCAGCGGCAGGCTCGGCACCGAGCCGAGTTGCACGCCCGTGGGCGCGACCAGGGTGTCGGCCCCGATGGCGAACCCGGGCCCGGCGATGTAGGACGACGCCCAGATGACGGCGTTGAGCGCGTACAGGAGTTGCAACAGCAACAGCAGCACCCCGCCCACGAACCCGGGCGAGAGCACCTCGGACAGCTCTCTGACCTGCCCGAAGTTCAGCACGACAGCGACCAGCACCAGGGCGAGCCCGGCCACGAGCAGCACCGCCGTGGCGACGGCCGTGCCGACGGTCATGGCGCGCACCCGCTCGGGCAGCAGCCGCAGCATCGCCCGCCACGGCCCGATCGTCCGCGCCGTGGCCAGCGCGCCCGCCAGGAACGCCAGCACGAAATGGCTCAGCAGCGCCTCGCCGATGAACGGCTGGGTGATCTCGTTGCTGGCCACGAGCGCGATCAACCCCGCGAGCAGCGCGTACGGGGCCGCCAGCGACACCCCGGCCTGGGCCACCAGGACCAGCTGGGCCCGGCGGCGAGCACCGGCCTGCTCCTTCGGGCTGTTCTTCGGCAGCCGGGCGGGCAGCCGCAACCGCAGGTCGGCGTCGCGCGCCATCCACCGTCCGGCCCGGTAGAGGAGCATGGCGGGCAGGATCATGAGCCCGAGCGGCAGCAGCCCGACCCGCCCGCCAGGGATCGCGAACCCGGCGTGGTGCGCGGCCAGCCACAGCTGCGCGGCGGTACGGAACACCCCCGGCAACCCAGCGCCCAGCGTGCCGCGCGGCGCGGCGATCCAGCCGACAAGGGTGAGTGTGGTGAGTGCGGCCAGCCCGACGCCGAGCGTGCAGGCGGCGGCCAGCATCCCCGAGACGGGTAGCGGCCGCCTGGTCTCGTCGTCGTCGCTCGACCCCCCGGGCAACTTGCCGAGCACAGACCGGGGGGCAGTACGCAACTGGTCGAGAATCGCCGTCACAGTAGGCGATTTTCTCAAGGTTTCCCGACCAGCGCTTGGTTGACGCGCCGCCCCCGGCTCACTTTGTCATTACGAACAGGGCACGCCAGGCCACTTGACGAGGTCGGCGGGGCTGCCGGTGCGCGCGTAATGGCGTGGGAAGGAGGAAGCCCCGCGCGGCGGGAACCGCACGGGGCTTCTCAAGGCGACCAGCACCGGTGCGGCGGGAACCGCGCCGGGCTTCTCGTGCTGGGTCAGCGCGCCTGCATGATCTCGCGCATCAGGCGGGCGGTCTCGGAGGGGGTCTTGCCGACGCGGACGCCGACCTTCTCCAGGGCCTCCTTCTTCGCCTGCGCGGTGCCGGCCGAGCCGGACACGATCGCGCCCGCGTGGCCCATCGTCTTGCCCTCGGGCGCGGTGAAGCCCGCGACATAGGCCACGACCGGCTTGGAGACGTGCTGCTCGATGTACGCGGCCGCGCGCTCCTCGGCGTCACCGCCGATCTCACCGATCATCACGATCGCGTCGGTGGCCGGGTCCTCCTGGAAGGCCTGGAGCGCGTCGATGTGCGTGGTCCCGATGACGGGGTCGCCACCGATGCCCACCGCGGTCGAGAACCCGAAGTCACGCAGCTCGTACATCAGCTGGTAGGTCAGCGTGCCCGACTTGGAGACCAGGCCGATGCGGCCGGCGGTGGTGATGTCGGCGGGGATGATGCCGGCGTTGGAGGCGCCGGGAGAGGCGATGCCCGGGCAGTTCGGCCCGATGATGCGGGTCTTGTTGCCCTTGGCCACCGCGTACGCCCAGAACTCGGTCGAGTCGTGCACCGGCACGCCCTCGGTGATCACCACGACGAGCGGGATCTCGGCGTCGATGGCCTCCTTGACCGCGTCCTTGGTGAACGCCGGGGGCACGAACACGACCGACACGTCAGCGCCGGTCTGCTCCATCGCCTCCTTGACCGTGCCGAACACGGGCAGGCCCTCGTGGGTGGTGCCGGCCTTGCGGGCGTTGACACCACCGACGACGCGGGCGCCGGAGGCGAGCATGCGGCGGGTGTGCTTGGTGCCCTCACCGCCGGTCATGCCCTGGACAATGATCTTGCTGTTCTCGGTCAGCCAGATAGCCATGAGTTACGCACCTACCGAAGCGAGCTCGGCGGCCCGCTTGGCCGCGTCGTCCATCGTGTCCACCAGCTCGACCCGCGGAAGTGCGGCGTCGGCCAGGATCTGCCGCCCGAGCTGGGCGTTGTTGCCGTCGAGGCGGACCACCAGCGGGTGGGTCACGGCCTCGCCGCGGCTCTCCAGCAGCTTGAACGCCGAGACGATGCCGTTGGCGACGGCGTCGCAGGCGGTGATGCCGCCGAAGACGTTCACGAAGATCGACTTGACGCTCGGGTCGGAGAGGATGATCTCCAGGCCAGCGGCCATGACCTCGGCCGAGGCGCCGCCGCCGATGTCGAGGAAGTTCGCGGGGGACGGCTTGCCGGGGAACGCCTCGCCGGCGTAGGCGACCACGTCGAGCGTGGACATGACCAGGCCCGCGCCGTTGCCGATGATGCCGACGTCGCCGTCGAGCTTGACGTAGTTGAGGTCCTTCTCCTTGGCCTTGGCCTCGAGCGGGTCCTCGGCCGCCTTGTCGGCGAGCGCCTCGTGGTCGGACTGGCGGAAGGCAGCGTTCTCGTCGAGCGTGACCTTGCCGTCGAGCGCCTTCACCTGGCCGTCGGCCGACAGGATCATCGGGTTGACCTCGACGAGCGTGGCGTCCTCGTCGACGAAGCAGCACCAGAGCTTCTCGATGAGCTCGGCGGCGCCGTCGAGCGACTTCTCCGGCAGGCCGCCGGCCACCGCGATCTCGCGGGCCTTGGCCCGGTCGACGCCGTCCAGCGCCGAGACCGGCACCTTGGCCACCTTCTCGGGCGCGGTGTGGGCGACCTCTTCGATGTCCATGCCGCCCGCGGCCGAGCAGATGGCGAGGAAGGTACGGTTCGCGCGGTCGAGCAGGAAGGAGAAGTAGTACTCCTCCGCGATCGCGCTGGCCTCCTCCACAAGCACCTTGTGGACCGTGTGGCCCTTGATGTCCATGCCCAGGATGGCCTCAGCCTTGGTCACGGCGTCGGCGGCGTCATCGGCCACCTTCACGCCGCCGGCCTTGCCGCGCCCGCCGGTCTTGACCTGGGCCTTGACGACAACGCGCCCAGTCAGCTCGGTGGCGGCCGACCGCACCTCCTCCACCGTGTGAGCGACGATGCCGCGTGGCACCGGGATGCCGTAGTCAGCGAAGAGTTCCTTCGCCTGATGTTCGAACAGGTCCACGAGGGTCCGTCCTTGCTTATCCGACTGATGTTCGACGGCCCGGGCAACCCCGTGCGTGCCGGGCGTTTCCGCCAGTGAAGCCTAGCCCGAAGCTTGACCTGCCCAGGTCATCGGGTCGGGGTTCTCCCGGTATGTGACGGTCATCTCACTTCTCGACGATGGCTCCCGCACAACAATTGCACGGTTTCGGGGTCATACGTCGCGATCTCCGATATATGGTCGTGATCTTCAATTGGCAGGATTCTGCTCCCTCTCCTTTTGAATCGAAGGAAAACGTATGAAGCGAATTCTCGCGGGCCTGGCGTTAACCACGGCCGCCGCGCTCGTGACCGCGACACCTGCGCAGGCCGCGCCGGTGGATCCGGTGAAGGCGCTGAAGAAGCAGTTCGTCTCGGGGCACGGGGTGCGGATCTCCGAGACGACGCGAGTGACCGTGGACGGCAAGACCTCGACGGCCGGCAAGACGACCGGCACTTTTGAGTTCGGGAAGTCGGGGGTCGTCGCCTCCGACCTGAAGAACCGGGCCCCCGGTGGCGTGTCGAGCTCGCTCGCTCCGCCGCACATCATCACGGTCGGCGGCCACAGCTACGCGCAGGGCTCGCTGTTCAGTGAGGAATTGCCCGAAGGCAAGAAGTGGGTGCGCTACAGCGGGGTGGCGAGCGGCGGCACCTTCAACCAGATTCTCGACATCTTCGACCCGAAGGTGCTGAAGACCCTGGTGTCGCACGCCAAGAGCTTCAAGTCCAGCACGTACAAGGGGTCGTTGACCTACAGCGAGCTGAGCAAGGCGTACGGGCAGAAGATCAGCGGCAAGATCGGCAAGATCAAGATCGACTACTCGCTGATCGTCAACTCCAAGGGCCTGGTCACCCACCTGAAGTCGGGCTGGACCATGGACTTCGGGATCCTCGGCAAGACCCGCTCGACCACCGAATCCCGCTACACCGGCTGGGGCTCCAAGGTCAAGATCAAGGCGCCGGCCGAGGACCTCTGGATCGACGTCAAGGATCTCGGTGAGGACACCGAGGTTCCGCAGGAGATCCCGGACAACTCGATCAACTCGCTCGCGAACTAATTAGCTCGGACACCCTCCTGCTCCGCTTCGTGGGTGGGAGGGGCTTCCCGTCGCGCTGGGGTTCTGCACCCGCCGCCCCGAACCTATGACCCCCCGCCCTAGACCTATGGGACCCAGGCTCATGGGCCGGGACCGATAGGTCGGGGCGCGCGGGTCGGGACGCGCGGGTCGGGACTGGATGGTCGGGGCGCGCGGGTCGGGGC
>NZ_VCKX01000484.1 GCF_005889725.1 Nonomuraea zeae | reverse complement strand
CCCCTCCACCGCCGCACCGGCCGCCACCGCCGAAGCGCCGTCCGCGACCACCGATGCGCCCGCCACCGCCGGAGTCCCCGCCACCGCCGAAGTGCCCATCGCCACCGAGCATCTGAGCGTTCGCGACGAGCTGGAGACGGCGAGCATGCGCGACGCGGACGCCGAGGACGCCGGGGACGGCCGGGAGGCGGGCCACGACGCCTTCGCCGGGCCGCCCGTCTTCAGCCCCGACGGGCACCTGCTCGCTCTCCCCGGCACCGCGGAGGTCCGGGTCTGGAACGTGGCCGAGCGCCGCCTCGCGGGCGTCTACCCGCTCAAGGAGCCCGTGCACGGGCTGGCGTTCTCCGCCGACGGGCGCTCGCTGCGCTACCTGGGCGGCACCGGATCGGTCGTCTCGCTCGACGTCTCGGGGCTGCCCATCCCGACGGGGAGCGGCCGGATCGCCGCCTTCTCCGGCGACGGCCGGGTCGCGGCCAAGGAGGTCGGCAACACGATCGAGCTCACCGACACCGTCGAACGCAAGAAGCTCGGCCGGATCGCCGCCGCCGGGGACCTGGCCTTCGACGCGACCGGCGAGCTGCTCGCCGTCGCGGGCGACCCGGTGACCGTGTGGCAGGTGGCGAGCGGCAGTCAGGTGGCCGCCATCCACGCGGGCGGCGACGTGCCCGCCGTGGCGCTCTCCCCCAAGGGCGACGTGCTGGCCACGGCGCGCGGCAGGACCCTGGAGACGTGGAACGTACGCGAGGGGCGGCGGACGAAGGTGTACGAGGGCGCGGGCGACCTGGCCCTGGCCTTCAGCCCGGACGGCACGACGCTGGCCGCCGGCGCCAACCTGCTCGACCTCGGCACCGGTAAGGTCACCCCACTCGTCCTCGGAGCAGCGTACGTGCTCGCCGAGAGACCCGCGAGCGAGCCCGCTGGAGGGCCGACTGGGGGCCCGACCGGGGGGCCTGTGGGAGGCGGAGCGGAGACGCCCGCGCCGACCGCGCTGGCCTTCTCCCCCGACGGGCGCACGCTGGCGTTCGGGCTGGAGGGCGGCCAGGTGCTGCTGTGGGACGTACGCAAGGGGCGGCGGCTCGGCGCGATCACGACGGGCACGGCCCCGGTGGACGAGCTGCGCTTCTCCCCGGACGGTGACCTGCTGACGATCGACGCCGTCCGCACCTCGCTGTGGGACACGAAGGCACTGCGCGAGGTGGGCCAGCTCGGCTCGTGGGCGGCCGGTCCCGCCTTCAGCCAGGACGGCAAGCGGCTGCGCGGGGTGGCGCTGGACGGCAGCGTGCGCGAGAGCCCGGTCGACCCGGCGCTGACCGCGCAGGAGGTGTGCGCCAGGGCGGGCGGGCCACTGAGCCAGGCCGAATGGACCCGCCTGATCCCGGAAAGCGGCTACCAGGACGTCTGCTGACCAGCAGCCCTCACGCGGACGGTCGCCTCGCGGGCGGTCGCCTCGCGGGCGGACCCTTGGCTGTCAGTCGTCCGGATATTTCCGGATCACCTTGCCCTGGAGGTTGGCGACCAGGTAGCCGGAGCGGTAGCCGTCCGACACGTACACCAGCAGCACCTGGCGAGGGGTGGTGAAGACGTAGTCGGGGTCCACGATGAAGTAGCGCGAGCTGGGCTTGGGGACGCCCAGATCCTTGTTCGCCGTCTTGAACAGGGCGGGCAGCGCGTTCCAGTTGTATTTGTCCAGGTCGACCATGGGCTTGTCCACCTTGCCGCCGATGCCGGAGCGGGTGACCTCGCCGTCGCGGTAGTCGTACCTGTCATAGAGCTCCGGGTCGCCCTTGATCGGTGCCTCGATGGAGGCGTAGGTCGGATACACCGCCATCCTGACGACTTTGGAGCCGCCGACGGCCAGCTTGACCTTGGCGATCATGGCTCGGATGCCGGCGGGTGTGTGCAGGTTGCCGGGGGTGGTGCCGGTCCGGTCATCGGTGGCCTCGGGCGAGGCGCTGTCCGCCGGGGTGAAGGGGTCCGACGTCGAGTCGCCGGTCCTTTTCGGAGCCGATGTCGGCAGGCCGGTCCGCTGCAGGGCCTGCGGGTCGGGGACCTCGGCCGTCAGGGGCGGGAGCAGCCGCCACACCAGCACTCCGGCGATCACGACGGCCGCGGCGGACACCGCGATCACCGCGTTGCGCGGGCCGCGCCGGGAGCGGCGCGAGTGCGCGGCACCCGCCGGCCGGCCCGGTGTCCTGCCGTCCCAGGGCGGCGGCGCCCCCTGGTCGTAGCCGGGAGGCACCGCGTGCTGGGAGGCAGGCGCCCCCTGGCCATAGGCCGGCGGCGGCGGCCCCTGGCCGTAGCCGGCGGGCATCCCCTGGCCGTGGCCCGGCGGCATCGTGTGCGAGGACCGCCGATCGTGCCCGTGAGGCCCGGCGGGCGAGGACCGCTGATCGTGCCCGGGTGGCACCGTGGGCGAGGACCGCTGATCGTGCCCGGGTGGCACCGTGGGCGAGGACCGCTGATCGTGCCCGGGTGGCACCGTGGGCGAGGGCCCCGAGCCCTGCCCCGAATGCTGCGGGGTCCCCTGGCCATACCCGGGAGGGACCGTGTGCGACGGCCCCTGGCCATGCCCCGGCGGGACCGAGTGCGATGGCCCCTGGCCATATCCGGGTGGGACCGAGTGCGACGGGCCCTGAGCGTGCCCCGAGGGCTGCGAGGGCCCATGGCCGTGCCCGGGAGGCGTCGCTTGCCAGGGTGCGGGCTGCGCGCCCTGAGCGGGGCCGGGCGAGGCCGGAGGGAACGGGTCGGCGGCCGAGGCCAGCATGCGGTCCAGGCTCTCCGCGTCCGGCCTGGCCGCCGGGTCACGCCGGAGCAGGGCGTTCAGCACGGGCCCGAGCGGCCCCGCGCGCTCGGCCGGCGGCACGTCCTGGTTGAGCACGGCGGCCAGCGTCGCCAGTGTGGTGCTCCTGCGCAGCGGGTGCCGCCCCTCCACCGCCACGTACAGCAGCATGCCCAGCGACCACAGGTCGGAGGCGGGATCCCCCTCGACCCCGTTGATGCGCTCGGGCGCCATGTACTCGGGCGAGCCGATGAACGACCCCGTGGCCGTCAGGCTCGTGGACTCGCGTACCGCCGCGATGCCGAAGTCGGTGAGCACCGACCGGCCGTCCTCGCGCAGCAGCACGTTGGCGGGCTTGACGTCCCGGTGCTGGATGCCGACGGCGTGTGCCGCCCGCAGGGCGGACAGGACCTCGCGCCCGAGCCGCGCCACGTCCGCCGGCGGCATGGGGCCGCGCTGGATGCGGTCCTGTAACGAGCCTCCGGAGACCAGCTCCATGACGATCCACGGATAGCCCTGCTCCCCCGGATCCACGATGTGGTGGATGGTGGCCACGTGCGGGTGGTTCAGCCGCGCCAGCGCCCGCGCCTCGCGCAGGACCCTGGCCCGCAGCGCGCGGGCGCCCGTGGGGTCCTGCTCGTCCATCGACGGGTCAGGCGGCCGCACCTCCTTGAGCGCGACCTCGCGGTGCAGCGCCACGTCCCACGCCCGCCACACCAGGCCCATGCCGCCGCCGCCGAGCCGCTCCACCAGTTCGAAGCGCTCGTCGATCACCCGTTTGTGCATGCAGAGCAGCGTAGGGCCGACCCGATCCTCCCGTCATCACGCGCTCGTGGCCAGGGCCTCCGCCTCGATCCCGTGGGCGAAGGGCAGGCCCCGGGCGTACCTTTCGAGCTCGTCCAGCGCCAGCTCCGTCAGCCGCGCCACCTCGCCGCCGAGCGATCCCGCGACGTGCGGCGTGAGCAGCACGTTGGGCAGGTCGTAGAGGGGCGAGTCGGCGGGCAGCACGTCGGGCTCGGTCACGTCGATCACCGCGTACAGGCGGCCGGAGGCCAGCTCGGCGATGAGCGCGTCCTGGTCGACGAGCACGCCGCGGGCCGTGTTGATCAGCGTCGCGCCGTCGCGCATGCGCGCGAGGCGGGCGGCGTCGACGAGATGCCGGGTCTCCGGCAGCGCGGGCGCGTGCACGCTGACCACGTCGCACCGCTCGAACAGCTCGTCCAGCTCCACCCGCGGCACGCCCAGGTCCTCGCGCAGGTACGGGTCCGCGACCAGCACGTCGAGCTCGAACGGCCGCAGCAGCTCGATCACCCGCCGCCCGATCCTGGAGGCGCCCACGATGCCGACCGTGCGCCGGTAGTTGCCGATGCCGGGGAAGCGGCCGTTCAGGTCGATCCCGGTCCGCTCCTCGCGGTAGTGCCTGGCGAGGTCCAGCACGCGCTTGTTGGCGAACAGGATCGCGGCCAGCGTGTACTCGGCGACGGGCTCGGCGTTGGCCGCCGCCGCGGACGAGACGAGGATCCCGCGCTGCCAGCATGCCTCGGTGACGTGGTGCTTGACGGAGCCGGCCGCGTGCACGATCGCCCGCAGCCTGGGCGCAGCGGCCAGGACGTCCTCGGTGACGGGCGGGCACCACCAGCTCGTGTAGAGCACCTCCGCCGTGGCCAGCGCCCCGGCCACGGCCGGGTCGGCGAAGTCGGCGGCGACCAGGTCCGGGTCCACGTCGGCGATGGCGGCCAGCCGGTCGCGCACCCGGCTCGTGATGAGCCGCTCGGCCACCTGATGCCCCATGGCCAGCAAGGTCTTCGGCCGCGCTGCGGTCATGTCGCTCCCCCCGAACCCAAATGCCGTCAACATGATCGTAAATGAAGGGCCATCGGGCGTGACGCGGCGGCCCGGGCCCGGCCCACGCCACGACGGCACGTCCCGCCGGCCTCACTCCCCCAGGTCGCTCAGCCGGCCGATGAGCGCGGTCCGCGAGGTGATGCCGAGCTTGGTGTAGATGTGGCTGAGGTGGTATTCGACGGTCTTGACGCTGAGCACCAGCTTGCGCGCCGCCTGCCGGTTGGTCAGCCCCCTGCTGATCAGCACCGCCACCGTGTGCTCCTGCGGCGTCAGGCCCAGCCGGGCGGTGTCCTGCGGGCGCAGCACCGCCCGCCCGCTCGCGCCCAGCTCCAGGTCGCACTGCTCCAGGTACGGCAGCGCCCCCAGCCTGGACAGCGTGAGCTGGGCGGCTTCGAGCTGCTCGGCGGCGGCGGACCTGCGGCCTCGGCGACGCAGGAACGTGCCGTACGCGAGCCGGATCCGCGCCTCCTCGAACGGCGTGTCGATCTTGGCCGAGTGCTCCAGCGCGACCTGGTACGCGGACTCCGCCTCGACCGGCTCGTGCCTGGCCGCGTACAGTCCCGCCCTGGCACTGGCGGCGGCGGCCAGGACGCCGCGGCGCTCCCGGTCCAGGGCCAGCAGCTCGCACGGCACCAGGGCCGCCTCGGCCTCCTCCAGCCGGCCCGCGAGGACGAGGGCGTCGGCCAGGATCGTGCGCCAGAGCGCGGCGGCCGGCTCGTCGGAGAGGTTCCCCTTGGTCAGCGGCATGAGCGCGGTGATGGCCACCTCGTGGTCGCATCTGGCGGTGGCCAGCAGGGCCTCGGCGGCGGCCGTACTGACCTGGGCCGCGGCGTTGTCCTGCCCGCAGGCGGCGCGGGCGGCGCGCACGTGCGTGCCGGCCCACTCCCACTCCCCGCGGGCGGCGGGCACCAGGGTGGCCACGGCGTGGGCGTAGCTCGCCAGCCAGACCTGGCCGAGGTCGTCGGCGGTCGAGGCGCCGAGCTCGGCGTGCGCGGCCGCCTCGTCCCACCGGCCGAGCCGGTACTCGGTCTGGGCCAGCGCCGTCGCCACCAGGAGCTGGAACGGGGCCGAGCCGCCGGCGCTCACGGCGAGCAGGCCGAGCAGGTCGTCGTGGGCGCCGGCGAGATCGTCGGCCCACAGGCGCAGCAGGCCCCGGCCCAGCAGGGCGTCCAGCTCGCCCACCGTCGCCTGGGCGGGCACCGGCAGCTCACCGCTCAGCGCCATGCCCTCCTCCAGCCGTCCGGCCAGCCCCAGCCCCATGAGCTGCGCGGACCGCGCG
>NZ_VCKX01000483.1 GCF_005889725.1 Nonomuraea zeae | reverse complement strand
GGGGCTCGGTGGCTAGGCGGCGGCGGTCCCGCCTGAGACGTCCAGGCGGGTGCCGGTCACGTAGCGGCTGTCGTCCGAGGCCAGGAAGGCCACCGCGCCGGCCACCTCCTCCGGGGTGCCCAGCCGGCCCAGCGGCGACAGCGACGACAGCCAGTCCCGGGCCGCCCCGACCAGCCGCCCCTCGTGCATGTCGGTGTCGATGACGCCGGGCGACACGGTGTTGACGGTGATGCCGCGCTCGCCCACCTGCTTGGCCAGCGTCGTGGTCAGCACGTCGAGCGCCGCCTTCGACATCGCGTAGCCGATCGCCGTGGGCATGGCGGGACCCCGGGTCAGCATCGTGCCGATCGTGATGATCCGGCCGCCGTCCCGCAGCCGCGGCAGAGCCAGCCGGGCGATGAAGAGCGGGGCCGTCGTGTTGACCGCGACCAGCCGCTCGAAGCCCTCCCTGGTCATGCCGTCGATCCCGCCCTGGTCGCCCAGGATCCCGGCGTTGCTGACCAGGATGTCCAGGCCGTCGGCGTGCGCGTCGAACGCGGCCCACAACGTCTCGGCGTCTCCCGGCACGCCCAGCTCGGCCCGGACCGGGAAGGCGTGCCCGCCCTCCGCCTCGATGGCCGCGACCGTCTCCTTCGCCGCCGCCTCGTTGCTGCCGTAGTGGACGGCCACCCGGGCGCCCTCCCGCGCGAGCCGGGTGGCGATGGCCCGGCCGATCCCCCTGCTCGCGCCGGTCACCAACGCCGTCTTGCCGGTCAAAGTCGTCATGGCCATCCCTCTTTCGCGTACCTCGTACTCGAAATGGGACTCTAGCCATTCAGGTACGATGTACGCAAACAGAGGGGGAGAGGACCTGACCAGCATCTGGATGCGCCCGGAACGCCTGGAACGCTCGGGACCAGGGCGGCGGCCCGGCTACAGCCGGGAGCAGATCACCCGGGCGGCCGTCCGGATCGCCGACGCCGAAGGGGCGGAGGCCGCGACCATGCGCAGGATCGCGAGCGACCTGGGCACCGGCGCCATGTCGCTCTACCGGTACGTGCCGAGCCACGACGACCTGCTCGACCTCATGATCGACATGGCGATGACCGAGGTGGACCTGCCCGCGCGGGCGTCCGGCGACTGGCGCCGCGACCTCACGCTGGTGGCCCGCGAGACGCGGGCGACGGCCCTGCGTCACCCCTGGCTGACCGCGCTGCTCACCGGCCGCCCCACCCTGGGTCCCCAGCTCCTGCGCGTGCACGAGTTCGCCCTCGGTGCGCTCGACGGGCTCGGCCTCGGCATCGACGAGATGACCGGCTTCGCCGGCATGCTGGACGACTACGTCCACAGCGCGGTCCGCCGCGAGATCGGCTGGCTGGCGGAGGTCCGCCGCACGGGCCTGGACCCGGAGCAGTGGAAACGCGACCACATCGGGCCGTACGTGCGGCAGGTCGTCGAGTCGGGCGCCTACCCGCTGTTCGCCCGCTCCCTGCTGGAGTCCACGACCGCGCACCTGCCGCCCGAGGAGCGCTTCCAGCACGGCCTCGACCGCGTGCTCGACGGGATCGGCCTGCAGATCACCGCCCCGTGACCCCGGGATCGGGCGCGCCGGAGGCCGGCCGGCCCCGCTGGAAGGTGGCGTACAGCCACCACAGCGACGGCACCAGCAGGATCGCTCCCACGGCCAGCGAGCCCAGGCTGGCCGCCAGCACCGTGCGGGTGGCCGCCGCGTCGTCGAGCGAGACGCCGGGCAGCAGCCACGGATACTGCCCGACCCCCCAACCCCACAGCAGCCCCGTCACGGCCAGCGCGGCCGTGATCCGCACGGCCAGGTAGGCGCGCCGCCACAGCAGCACGAGCGAGGCCAGCCCGGCCACGATCGACAGGGCCAGCAGCGGCAGCGCCCGCCCCGAGACGAGCTCGGCGAACAGGCCGGGCGCGTCGGCGTGCAGGACGACCAGCCCCGCCGCGGACAGCACCCCGACGACGGCCCCGCACCACAGCGCCCGCTTCCTGAACGTCTCCGCCAGGCCGGGCTCGCCGGTGCGCTCGGCGTCGCGGGTCAGGTAGACGGCGGCCAGGTAGGCGGCGGTGCCGACGGCCAGCGCCCCCGCCGCCACAGACGTCGGGTTGAGCCAGCTCCGCACCAGGTCGCCCTTGGCGATGCCGGGCGGCACCCGGCCGGAGGCGAGCGCGCCGGCCACCGTACCGAGGAAGAACGGGGTCAGGAAGGAGGAGACGGCGAACGTGGCGCCGAACAGCCGCTGCTGCCACAGCTCGGCCGACACCTTGCGGAAGGCGAACGCGGCCCCCCGGCCGATGATCCCGAGCGCCGCCAGGGTGAGCGGGATGTACAGGGTGGAGGAGACCGCGGCGAACACGGAGGGCACGCCGGTCCAGGTCAGCACGATGACGAAGATCAGCCAGACGTGGTTGGCCTCCCAGACCGGGCCGATCGAGTGCTCCACCAGGCTGCGCACCCGCCGCCCCTTCGCGGGGCCGCCGGCGAGCAGGTCCCAGATCCCGCCGCCGAAGTCCGCGCCGCCGAACAGCACGTACGCGGTCAGCCCGATCCACAGCACCACGAGCATGATCTCCGGTAGCGGCATGATCAGACCACCTTGTAATCGGTGACGTCGCGCTCCTGGGGCGCGATCGGCACGGGCACGTCGCGGGCCAGGCGGCGCAGCACGTAGACGATGGCGATCGTGAGCACCACGTACACCACCGTCACCAGGATGAACCCGTAGACGAGGCCCGGCGCCGGATTGACCGCCTGCGCGGTGCGCTGCACGCCGTACACGATCCAGGGCTGCCGGCCGACCTCCGTGACCACCCAGCCGGCCTCCAGCGCGAGCACCGCCGCCACCCCGGAGACGGCCGCCGCGCGCAGGAACCAGGGCGAGTGCGGCAGGTCCCGCCCGCGCTTCCAGGCCACCGCCAGCCAGACGGCCAGGACGAGCAGGGCGAACGCCAGGCCCACCATGATCTGGAACGCCCAGTGCACGATGTTGACCGGCGGCCGATCGGCGGGCGGGGTCTCGTTCAGCCCGGTGATCTCGGCGTTCGGGTTCCAGTGGGCCAGCAGCGACAGGCCGTTGGGGATCTCCAGCGCGTACCGCAGCTGCCCGTCGATCGCGATGCCGCCGAGGTGCAGCGGGACGCCGCGCGCGGTCTCGAACACCCCCTCCATGGCGGCCAGCTTGACCGGCTGGTTCTCGGCGACGAAGTGGGCCGACCAGTCGCCCACGCCGATCTGGACCGGGGTGACGATCGCCGCGACGGTCAGCGGGAGCAGCAGGCCGAGCCGGTGGTAGCGGTCGCGCCGGCCGCGCAGCATGGCGACGGCGTACACGCTCGCCATGGTGAAGCCGGCGACCATGAACGCGGCCAGGATCATGTGCACGGTCTGGGACGGCGTGGCCGGGTTGAACATGGCGGCCCACGGATCGACCGCGACGATCCGGCCGTTCGCGGTGTCGAAGCCCGTCGGCTGCTGCATCCACGCGTTGGCGGTGACCACGAAGAAGGCGCTGGCCACCCCCGCCAGCACGATCGGGATCCCGGACAGCAGGTGCGCCACGGGCGGCAGCCGGTCCCAGGCGTACAGGTAGACGCCCAGGAAGATGGCCTCGATGAAGAACGCGATGCCCTCCAGCGAGAACGGCAGGCCGATGACCTCGCCGTAGACGCCCATCAGCCCCGGCCACAGCAGCCCCATCTCGAACGACAGGATCGTCCCCGAGACCGCGCCGACCGCGAACAGCACGCCCAGCGCCCTGGCCCAGCGGCGGGCCAGGAGCCGGTAGTTGATGTCCCCCGTGCGGTGGCCGCGCCACTCGGCGAGCAGCGTGATGGCCGGCATGCCCACGCCCAGGCAGGCGAGCACGATGTGCCAGCCGAGCGACAGCGCCATCTGCATCCGCGCCGCGCCCAGGTCGGCGCCGCTGACGCCGTCCACGAGTTGACCGATCATCGCAGCCCTTCCGGCTTCACGGCGTCGGCACGACCTCGTCGCGGCCGCCCTGCCTGTTCCTGCACAGCCCGGACCTGCGCGACGCTGCGGCTCAGCGGCATGCGCGGCGGCCCCCGTGCCCGCCCCGTACCCCGATTCACCTGGGAAAACACCCTTCTCGCGGGTGCCGCCCACCGCTCTCTCAGTGATCCGCCGGGATGAGGCCGTCGGCGACCAGCCCCGCGCGGACCGCCGCGGCCAGCGCGTGGAGCGCCGACTGCGGGCGCACCATCACCGTGAACTCCCTGACCAGGCCGTCCTCGTCGAACTGGAGCAGGTCGATCCCGTGGATCTGCTTGCCGCCGACGGTCGCCAGGAACGGCAGGACGACCGACCGCGTCTCGGTCCCGTCCGCACGGGTCTGCGCGGCGCCCTCCAGCCGCCCGATGTAGCGGAGGTCCTCGAAGACCCGTACGAGCACGCCGAACAGCCCCATGACCATGGCCTTGCCCTCGAAGGGCGTGAAGGTCACCGGGCTGTAGAGGCGGATGTCGCCGGCGAACAGGCCCTCCAGCGCGCTGAGGTCGCGGCGGCCGACGGCGGCCACGAAGCGGTCGGCGGTGTCCATGAGCCCCTCTTTCCTCTTACTCAAGAATGTGAATAGTCATTTTCTTGAGTATCATGGTGAGGGTCCGGGTGAAAAGAGCGGGAAGGCGGCTCGATGGCGTTGCGGCACGCCGTGCTGGCGGCACTGCTGGAGGAGGAGCTGAGCGGATATCAGCTCGCCAAGGCGTTCGACCTGGGCGTGGCGAATTTCTGGCACGCCCTGCCCCAGCAGCTGTACGCCGAGCTGGCCCGGCTGGAGGCGGACGGGCTCGTCAGCGGCCGGGAGGTGGTGCAGGACACGCGGCCCAACAAGCGGCTGTTCACCGTCACCGACGCGGGCCTGGCCGAGCTGGAGCGGTTCGCGACCTCCGCCGACAAGCCCTCCTTCATCCGCGACGACCTCCTCGTCAAGGTCCAGGCCGCCGACCACCTCGACGCCGGCGAGCTGATCGCCCGGCTGGAGGAGCGGGCCGAGGTCGCCGACGCCAAGATCGAGCTGTTCGGCGGGCTGCTGCGGCGGATGCGCGGGGACCGGAGCGAGGAGGAGTTCCTGCGTGACGGCGACCGGATCGGCCCCTACCTGACGTGCCGGCGCGGCCTCGCCTTCGAGGAGGGCAACCGCGACTGGTGCCGCTGGAGCGCGGCGATCCTACGAGAAAGGCGGGCCGCTCATGCCGAGCGGTGAATACCTGCGTTACGTCGCCTTGGGTGACAGCCAGACCGAAGGGCTCGGGGACGGTGACGACCTTACCGGCCTGCGCGGCTGGGCCGATCGGCTGGCCGAGCAACTCGCGGTGACCAGCCCCGGCCTGCACTACGCCAACCTGGCCGTGCGTGGCCGGCTCGCCGCCCGGGTGCACGCCGAGCAGCTCGGCCCGGCCCTCGCCCTGCGCCCCGACCTGGCCACCGTCGTCGCCGGGGTCAACGACCTGCTGCGGCCCGGGTTCGACGCCGACGAGGTGGGCGGTCATCTGGAGGCGATGTTCGCCGCGCTCACCGCGCAGGGCGCCCGCGTGGCCACCCTGACCTTCCCCGACCTCGCCAGGATCACGCCGCTCGCCCGCCCGATCGGTGACCGGGCCGCCGCGCTCAACCAGCGCATCCGCGCCGCCGCCCGCCGCCACGGGGTGATCGTCGCCGAGACCGCCCATCACCCGGTCGTCACCGACCCGCGGCTCTGGAGCGCCGACCGGCTGCACGCCAGCCCGCTCGGGCACGAACGCATCGCGGCGGCCGTCGCCCACGCGCTCGGGCTGCCCGGCAGCAGCGACTCGTGGACCCGCCCGCTGCCGTCGCCCCTGACCGTCCCATCCGGGTGGCGCGCGACGGCCACGGAGCTGCGCTGGGCCGCCGCCTTCCTCGGCCCCTGGCTCGCGCGCCGCCTGCGGGGCCGCTCGTCGGGTGACGGCCGCACGGCCAAACGCCCGCAGCTCCTGCCCTTCCAGCCGCTCCCCGCCCCCGGCGAAACC
>NZ_VCKX01000482.1 GCF_005889725.1 Nonomuraea zeae | reverse complement strand
CCCCCACGCCCGCACGGCTGGTGGCCGGCGGGCCGAGCCGTTGCCCCCAGCCCGGTTGCCCCCAGCCGGTTGCTCACAGCCCGAGGGAATGATGAACGCCTCAACATACGTCGAACCGTCAGAGCCGCAGGCCGAGATCCCGCTTCTCGGCGGTGACGTCACCGAGGGCGTCGTGCGGGTGGGTGACACCGTGCGCCGCTCCGTCAATCCCAACTCCCCGCTCGTCCACGCGTTGCTGCGCCATCTGGAGGCGGCCGGGTTCGCGGGGGCCCCGCGGTTCCTCGGTATCGACGCGGCCGGGCGCGAGGTGCTGACGTTCGTCCACGGGGAGGTGGCGGGGCGGCCGCGGCCCGCGTGGCTCGCCGACGAGGGGCGGCTGGCCTCGGTGGGCCGGCTGGTCCGCGCGTACCACGACGCCGCCGCCGGCTTCGTCGTGCCCGAAGGGGTGCGTCCCGGCCTCGGCGTCTCGACGCCGCCGGGCCTGCCGCCCGCGCCGCCGCACCCGGCCGAGCTGGTCGGGCACATGGACTACACGCCGGACAACATCGTGTTCCGGGACGGCGAGGCGGTCGCGCTGATCGACTTCGACCTCGCTAAGCCCGTCACCAGGGTGGACGAGGTGTGCAACGCGATGCTCTACTGGGCGCCGCTGGGCGACCCGGCGGACGCCGATCCGCCGCTGCGGGAGGTGGACGTGCCGCGCCGCTGCCGCATGCTCGCCGACGCCTACGCGATGTCCGGCACCGACCGGTCCCGGCTCGTCGAGGTGGCCGTGCTGCGGACGCGGCGGGCGTGGTTCACGATGAAGCAGGCCGCCGAGGAGCAGGGCGGTGGCTGGGCGCGGATGTGGGACGAGGGCGTCGGCGACGTCATCAAGCGGCGTGAGGCCTGGCTGGACCGTACCGGCGCGGCCATCGACGCGGCGCTGACCGCCCCGTAGGAGGCGGCGGCAACCCCTCCCCCGAAGCGCCGCCTCTCCCGTGAAGAGGGGCTCTCCCGTGAAGGGCGGTTATCTCGTGCCGCTCTCCTGCCGGGACGCCGGATCGGGGCGCGGCCATGACCGCCCGCCCAGGCGTTCGACGTCGGTGTTGAACCGCCCGAGGAACGCGGCGAACTCGGCGACCTCCTCGGGCGTCCAGTCCGCCAGCACCTTCTCCAGGCCGCGGATGTTCTTGGTCCGCTCGTCGTCGAGGTAACGCTCACCGGCCTCCGTGAGGCGGAACTTGCGGGCGATGCCGCCGTCGGGGTCGGCGATGCGCTCGGCCAGCCCGTCGCGGAGCAGGGCCGAGGTGTGCCGGTTGAGAGTGGAGACGTCGAGCCCGAACGCCTCGCTGAGCTGCCCGATCGACATCATCCCCGCCGTCCTGATGCGGCTGAGCAGGGTGTACGCACTGCGATCGAGATGGCGGTGCCGGCCGAGCAGCATGGTCTCGTACTCGATCAGGTGCGTGGGCTTGTCCATGCCAGTCCTTCTGCCATCCGGTGCGCGTCAGCATATCCACCGTGATCAGATGTGTAACCTCCACATGAAGTGTATGTAACACACCATGTGTAGAGCACACACCGCAGCCCCCGCCGGGCACTTACGGCAGTCTTAGAGGGCTCGAAGGACAGTTGTTACGTTGTACACCTTTTCGGGAGGACAAGATGGCCCCTGGGCCGGACGGATTCAGCACCGCGGAAACCCTGACGAACGAGCCGCCCAGGCGCCGTTTCCCCCGTTCCCTGCTGCTCGCGGCCACCACCGCGCTGGTCGTGGTCACGGGAGCGGGCGTCGCCGCCGCGGCGGCGTTCTCTCCCTCGCCCGCACCCACGGCGAGTGACACCACGACCCCTTCCGCGAGCGCGTCGGCGACCCCTTCCCCGACCTCTTCGGACCGGACGCCGGGACAGGACCGCGGCTGGGGCCGCAAGCTCGGCCTCGGCGGTCCCGCCCTGCACGGCGAGTTCGTCGTGCAGGGCGCGGACGGCACGTACGTGACCGTCGCCACCCAGTACGGCGACGTCACGGCCGCCGGCCAGGACTCGATCACGGTCAAGAGCGAGGACGGCTACACCAAGGAGTACGTGGTCAACGGCGACACCCGGATCAACCGCGGCGACGGCGCCGACACGCTCAAGACCGGGCAGAAGGTCATGGTCACGGCGAAGGTGGACGGCGGGACGGCCACGGCCGTCAGGATCCGCGACACGACCCTGCGCGAAGGACGCACCCGGCAGGGGTGGCGTGACGGACAGGGCTGGCGTGGCGACGGAGACCGCCGGCACCACGGCCACCAGCCCGGCCAGCCGCCGACCTCCTCCCCCACGCCTTCCGCCTCGCCCACCACGACCTCCTGACGAGACCGGAGAGCGGGCCGCGTCGTTGCCCGCTGACAAGACCGGAGCACGGGCCGCATTTGTTGCCCGCTGACGAGACCGGAGAGCGAGCCGCGTCGTTGCCCGGCGGCGGCGATGACCTCCTCGCCCCCGGCGAGGTTCGCCGCGCGCGCCGGGGTCAGCGGCCGGCTCCGAACCAGGCGTGGGAGTGCCTGATCTTCAGGCGGCCGTGGGACAGCTCGCCGGTGACCCGGACGTGCGGCCGCCCCGGGCGCGGGAGCTGCGACGCCGTGCAGGTCACCCTGCCCCATTCGCTCCGCGCGCCGTCGGCGTCCGCGCTCGCGCCGGGCGGGAGGATGATCGTGGCGGAGCCGTACGCGAGCCGGAGCTCGATGTCGATCTCCGGGTGGACGATCAGGGCCTCCGACAGGTCGAGCCGCACCCGGCCGAACTCGGAGTCGACCCGCAGCGCGCGCGGGACCCGCCACTCTCCCGACCGCTTGATGCGCGCGCCCGTGGTGGTGATCCGGACGACCTCCTCGGTCAGGCCGGCGAGTGCGGGCTCCAGCTCGCCCCGGGAGGCGGCCGTGAGCGCCCGTTCGAGCCGGGCCTCCATCTCGCCCGAAGTCAGGCGGCCGTCCGCGAACGCCTGCTGGAGCCGCTGGACCGCCCGGTCGCGATCGGTGTCGGAGAGGCGTACGAGCTCGGCCCCGGACCTGCTCTCGCCGCGGGACGCGATCATCGGGCGACCGCCCGCTGGTACAGCCGCGTTGCCAGCGGCACGAACACCACCAGCAGCAGCACCGACCAGAGCAGCGCGGCCGGGACCGCGTGCTGGAGCGGCCAGGCGTCCGGCACCGGCATGGCGGGGTTGGTGTTGCCGAACAGCTCGCGCGCGGCCTGGACGAGCGTGGAGACGGGGTTCCACTCGGCGATCGGCTTCAGCGGGCCGGGCAGCTGCGCGCTGTCCACGAACGCGTTGGACAGGAACACCAGCGGCATCGAGACGATGGTGGCGATGTTGTTGAACGTCTCGGGCGTGCGCAGGGCCAGCGCGACCGTCGCCGTCACCCAGGAGAAGGCGTACGAGAACAGCAACAGCAGCAGGAAGCCGAGCACGGCCTCGTGCGGCGCGGAGTTGATCCGCCAGCCGACCAGCAGCCCGACCACCGCCATGACGACGATGCTGGTCACGTTCATGATCACGTCGCTGAGCGTCTGGCCGGTCAGCACGGCCGACGGCGACATCGGCAGCGTGCGGAACCGGTCGAAGATGCCCTTCTGCAGGTCCTGGGTCAGCGTGTAGCCGGTGATCTGCGCGCTGGTGACGATCGTCTGGACGAAGATCCCCGGCAGCAGGTATTCCTGGTAGGACATGCCGGGCAGCTCGATCATGCTGCCGAACACGTACGCGAACAGCAGCACGAACACGATCGGTAACGTGATCACGCCACCCAGCAGGTCAGGTGCTCGCTTGATCTTGAGCGCGTTGCGCTTGGAGATCGTCATGCCGTCGGCGATGGCGATCTGGAGGGCGTTCATCGGGCGTTCTCCTTGATCTTCTCGCTCGCCTCGTGCCCGGTCAGGGTCAGGAACACGTCGTCCAGGGTGGGCCGCCGCAGCCCCGCGTCGCGTACGGCGATCCGCTCGGCGGCCAGGTGGCTCAGCGCCCAGGTGAGCGAGGCCGCGCCGTCGCTGACCGGGATCGTCACCCGCAACGCGACGGCGTCGGCCTGCATGCCGTCGGTGGCCAGGGGCGCCAGCGCCCGCCGGGCACTTTCCAGGTCCACGGCGCTCGTCACCGTCACCTCGATGCGGTCGCCGCCGATCTGGCTCTTGAGCTCGTCAGCGGTGCCGAGCGCGATCACCCGGCCGTGGTCGACCACCGCGATCCGGTTCGCCAGGCGGTCGGCCTCCTCCATGTACTGCGTCGTGAGCAGCACGGTCGTGCCGCCCCTGACCAGCTCGGCGATGACGTCCCACAGGCTCGTGCGGGCCCTGGGGTCCAGCCCGGTCGTGGGCTCGTCGAGGAACAGCACCGGCGGGTCGGCGACCAGCGCTCCGGCCAGGTCGAGCCGGCGGCGCATGCCCCCGGAGTAGCCCTGGACCGGGCGGTCGCCCGCCTCCGCCAGGTCGAAGCGTTCGAGCAGCTCGCGGGCGCGTTCCTTGCTGCGCTTGACGCCCAGGTGGTAGAGGCGGCCGACCATCTCCAGGTTCTCGGCGCCGGTGAGGTGGTCGTCCACGGCGGCGTACTGGCCGGACGCCCCCATCATGGAGCGCAGGCGGCGGGCGTCGCGGACGACGTCGCAGCCCGCGACCGTGGCCCGGCCGGCGTCCGGCCTCAACAGGGTGGTCAGGATGCGGACGGTCGTGGTCTTTCCCGCACCGTTCGGGCCGAGCAGCCCGAAAACGGTGCCTTCGGGGACCGACAGGTCCATCCCGTCGAGCGCCACCACGTCGCCGTACTTCTTGACCAGACCCTCCGCTTCGATGGCCGATGGCATGCTGGTTCTCTCCTCTGTCTCTCGGTTCTTCAGGACCGGTGGATCGCGATGTCGCCGTAGGCGGTGTGGGCGCGTACCTCGACGGTCTTGTCGGACGGCGCCGGGCCGTCGCAGGCGTCCAGGGAGACCTCCACGGTGCCGTACTGGGAGCTGACGTCCAGCCAGGCCGCGCTGCCTTCCCGGATCCCCAGCTCCAGCGCGCCGCCGGCGGTCTCCATGACGACCGAGCCGGACACCACCTCGCCGATCCGCACGCTGCCGTACGCGGTCTTGGCGGCGACCCCGGCCAGGGCGCGGGCGACGGTGATGTCGCCGTACGCGGTGTTCAGGCGCAGGTCGCCGGTCACCTCGCCGAGGGTCAGGTGACCGTTGGAGGTCTTGACGACGGCCGTGCCGTCCACCTCGCCGATCCGTACGTCGCCGTTGGCGGTGGTGACGTCGGCGTGCCCGGCCGCCCTGGTCACCGAGATGTCGCCGGACCCCGTCTTCAGCCGCAGCCGGTCGGCCTGGTCGAGGTGGATGTCGCCGTAGGACGTCGTGAACTTCACCTCGCCGAGCCGGCCCCGGCAGCGGAGGTCCGCCGCGGCGTTCGCCTCGATGTGGGATCCGGCCGGCAGGTCGATCGTCACCTCGACCGAGCCGCCCCAGCCGAGCAGCGAACGCGCCCACTTCATGGGCCCTTCGACCAGCAGGTCTATCGGGCCGCCCCAGCCGGGCGGCGCGGCCGTCCGCTCGGCGGGCGCCTTCACCCGCAGCGTCCCGTTGGTGTACTCGATCCGGGCGTGCTCGGCGGCCTGCACGTCGGCGTCGTTGAACTGGTCGCTCGGGTACACCTCGACGACCGTGTCGGCGCGGTCGCTCGCGTTGATCCGGACCTTGGCGGTCGCGAGGTCGATGACGGCGGTGATGGGCTCGGGGGTGGCGAACGTCGGCATGGCGATCCCCTCATCTCGGGTTCTGGAAGGCGTGCTGGTCGGCGAGGGCCCGCTAGCGGACCCAGCCGGTGTAGCGCTGGCCGGTCTGGGTCTCCACGCGCCGGTCCGAACGGCGGCGCGGGCCGCCGGGTTCGAGGGCGGAGGAGACGGCGCGGACGAGCCAGGCGTTGACCGAGAGCCCGTCACGGGCCGCCGCCTCCTCGATGCGCGGCTTGAGATGCTCGGGGACGCGGAGCGAGATCCGCGAGGTGCCGCCGTCGTCCGCGTCCGGTGCGGGCGGTGGGGG
>NZ_VCKX01000481.1 GCF_005889725.1 Nonomuraea zeae | reverse complement strand
GCGCTCGTTACGGCGTGTGTGACCGGACGGCTGGCGTTGACGTGGGCCTGCCGGGTGGGAGTGCCCGCCGCCCGGCCCGGCGGTCTCGGGGCGATGGTGGCGGGCACGGTACGCCCCCGCGCCCTCTGGCCGGCCACCCTGGCCGCCCTGCTCGTGACCGCGGCCGCGGGAGGTCTGAGCCCTCTCGGCGTGGTGGTGCCGCCGATCGCGCTGCTCGCCGGCCTGGGGGCGGCTCTGCTGCTCCTGCGGCACGCCGGGCGCCGGCTGGGCGGAGTCACGGGCGACGTCCTGGGCGCCCTGGTGGAGGCCGCCACGGCCACCGCGCTGGTGGTCTGCGCGATGCTCGGCTGACAACCAGGAGGGTGTACGCCCCAGAAACGTCACACCAGGGGGCCGTCACACCAGGGGGCCGGTCGCGGGTGACGTCTCCTCGGGGACCGGTCGCGGGCGGCGTACCGGGGACAGGCGGAGCAGGGCCGTGCCGGCCACCGCCAGCACCACCCAGCCCACCAGGCCCGTCACCCCCGCCAGCAGCTCGTTCGGCGGCGCGGCGGCGTCGCCGAGCAGCAGGACGGGCCCGGCGACGGCGTTCAGCGACGCGTGCGCGACCACCGCGGGCCACACGCTGCCCGTACGCAGCCTGAGCCACCCGAACAGCACCCCCGCCAGCACGCAGAAGCCGATGAAGGCGAGCGCCGCCCAGGAGCCCAGCCGCGGGTAGTTGTAGCCGAGCAGCGTGAGCGGCGCGTGCCAGACGCCCCAGACGGCCCCGGAGAGCAGGAGGGAGGCGAGCACGCCGTTCGTGGTCAGCAGCCTGGGCAGCAGCCAGCCGCGCCAGCCCCATTCCTCCCCCAGCGCCGGGATCGCGTTCAGCACGGGACCCACGACGACGGCGACCACGATCTGCAGGACGGCGGCCGTGCCGGCGTCGGCGGGGGCCGCGACCCCGCGCGCCTCCAGCGCCGCCCTGAACAGGCTGAACCGGTCGAGGTCCACCGAGACCAGCCCCACGGCGGCGCTGAGCCCCATCGACAGGATCGCCAGCAGCGGCACCCCCAGCCAGGCGACCAGCACGAGCAGGCCCGTGCGCTTCCCGCTCTCGCCGAGCGTCAGGCCGGTCTGCGCGGCCCATTCCCTGAACGGCGTGCGCGTGACGGCCCACGCGCCGAGCACGCCCACCGCCGGGGTGAACATCATCAGCGCGGCCAGCCCCTGCGCCGACGGCGAGCTCAGCCCGCCGCCGAACCAGATGGGCAGCGCGACCGCCCAGGACAGTCCGAATGCCAGGACGATGAAGATGAGGAGGGGTCTTTTCATTTCTCCACTCGCTCCGCGATGAGGGCGTTGATGAGGGATGCGCCGCGTGCGGCGTCGTCGATGCTGATCGCGAGCTGTCCGCCGGAACGGTACCGGATGATCAGGCACTCGCCCCCGCGCAGCATGATGGTCGCGCTGCCGGGCACGCCGCGGAAGCCCCAGCCGCCGACCTGGCTCGGGTGGCGCGTCTCCGTCATGGCCGAGTCGATGCCGGACAGCCGGATCCTGCGCACCGGCCAGCCGAACGGGCCGAACCCGATCGCCACGCCGTCCTGCCCCGCGGTGACCGTGACGGACGTCGACAGCAGCCCGGCGACGAGCACGACGACCAGCACCGGCAGCAGGCCGGCCGACATGCCGCCGGGGACGAGGCCGACGAGCCGCAGCGCGATCGTCACGAGCAGGGCGCCGCCGGCGAGCGCGGTGACCGCGGCCAGCCACGGGTTGCTCACCCGGCTGACCCAGACCGCCCGCGTGCCCGCCCGCATCCGCAGGCGCGGCGGCTGCTCGCCGGGCGGCGGCGGCTGGTCGGGCGCTCCCCTGCCCGCGTAGCCGGCGGCCAGGGCGGCCGCGACGGACACGGCGACGATCCCGGCCACCAGCCAGCCCGACAGCTCGGCCCGGGTCCAGTCGGCGGCGTCGAGGTTCGCCAGCAGCGTGATGCCGTTGAGGCCGAGAGCGAACACGCTCAGGAACGCCAGCGAGCCCCACCAGTACGTCCGGCCGAGCCTGCGGGCCGGCCCCATGCCGCGCACGGCCACGCCCACCATGACCAGCCAGGGCACGACCCAGAGCGCGAGCACCATCGCCAGGTACGCGCCGAACGACGTGGCATTGTCGGGGGCGCCGCTCATTCCCCAGTGCACGGCCAGCGGTTCGGGCAGCCGGTCGCGCAGGGACAGGGGGACGATGATCAACACGGCGGTGACCAGCGAGCCCCACAACACGGCGGTCGTTCGGGCGTTCATGGCAGTTCCTCCAAAATCGCGATGAGGTCGTCACGGCTGTAGCCGTACCTCCTCGCTTCTTCGAGCAGTTCGCGGGTCCGCTGGGCGATCAGGGCCCGTCCGTCGGCACGCCGCGCCACGCTGACCCCCCGGCCGCGCCTGAACTCCAGCAGCCCCTCGTCGCGCAGGTCGCGCAGCGCGCGCAGCACGGTGTTGGAGTTGATGCCGAGCGCCTGGGCCAGGTCGCGAGCCGGCGGCAGCCGGTCTCCTGGCAGGTAGGAGCCCTCTCCGATGGCGCGCCTGATGGCCCCGGCGACCTGCTCGTGCAGGGGGCGCGCGTCGTTGAGATCGAGTGTCAGCAGCATGGTGCTAATGACACTAGCACCATGTCTCGGGAATCGCCGACCAGCGAGCTGACCATTGATTTGTAGGATGAACCCCTGTTTGTGAGTACGTAGAAACCGTGGATAGCATCGGTTTACGTGACCACTGTGCGGCTGAACTCAGCAGATCCAGTCTCCATCGCCACCGACGCGTTGGTCGTCGGCTTCAGGTCGGGTCAGGACGGCCCACGCGCCGCCACGGCCGCTGAATCCCTCGACGCGGCCTTCGGCGGCAAGCTCGCCGACTCGCTGAAGGCGGTCGCCTTCACCGGCAAGGCAGGTGAGGTGGCCAAGCTGCCCACGTTCGGCGCCATCGCCGCCCCGCTGCTGGTCGCCGTCGGCCTCGGCGACGCCCCCGACGAGGAGGCGCTGCGCCGCGCGGCCGGAGCCGCCGTCCGCTCGCTCGCCGGGACCTCGCGCGCCGCGCTCGCGCTGCCCGCGGGCACGCCCGAAGAGGCCGAGGCCGTCGCGCTCGGGGGGCTGCTCGGCGCGTACGCCTTCGCCCGTTACCGCACGAACGGCGCGCAGAAGGCGCCGGTCTCCGAGCTCACGGTGGTCTCCGAGCAGCAGGACGGCGTCGCGGAGCGCGCGGGGGTGCTGGCCGAGTCGGTCTCACTCGTCCGCGACCTGGTCAACACGCCCCCGTCCGACCTGTGGCCGGCCAAGTTCGCCGAGATCGCCGAGCAGGTGGGCGGCAAGGCGGGGCTGAGCGTCGAGGTGCTGGACGACAAGCAGCTCAAGGACGGCGGCTACGGCGGCCTCATCGGCGTCGGCCAGGGCTCGGTCAACCCGCCGCGCCTGGTCCGCCTCTCCTACAGCCACCCCGAGGCCGCCAAGACGCTGGCGTTCGTGGGCAAGGGCATCACGTTCGACTCGGGCGGCCTGTCGCTCAAGCCGTCCGCCTCCATGGACTGGATGAAGTCCGACATGGGCGGCGCGGGCGCCGTGCTCGGCGCGATCCTCGGCATCGCGCGGCTCGGCCTGCCCGTCAACGCCGTCGGCTACCTCTGCCTGGCCGAAAACCTGCCGAGCGGCACCGCGCAACGCCCGTCCGACGTCATCCACAGCTACAGCGGCAAGACGGTCGAGGTGCTCGACACCGACGCCGAGGGCCGCCTGGTGCTCATGGACGGCATCGCCAGGGCCGCCGAGGACGGCCCCGACCTGATCGTCGACGTCGCCACCCTCACCGGCGCCCAGATCGTCGCGCTCGGCTGGCGCACCGCCGGCGTCATGTCCAACGACGACGCCGTCAGGGAGCTCGTCGTCGAGGCCGCCACGGCCGCCGGAGAGGGCGCCTGGGGCATGCCCCTGCCCGAGGAGCTGCGCAAGGGTCTCGACTCACCCATCGCCGACATCGCCAACCTCCAGCCGGAGCGCTGGGGCAGCATGCTGGCGGCGGGCATCTTCCTGAAGGAGTTCGTGCCCGACGGCGTGCGCTGGGCGCACATCGACATGGCCGGACCCGCCTTCAACAAGGGCGAGCCGTACGGTTACACCCCGAAGGGCGGCACGGGCGCCATCACCCGCACCCTCATCGGACTCGCCGAGCGGCACGCGAGCATCTGAAACAAATGAAAAGATGACGGCATCACGTACACCCCGACAAGGAGCCTTCCTGTGGCCTATGACATCGTCGTCCTAGGTGGCGGCAGCGGCGGTTACGCCTGCGCGCTCCGGGCGGCCGAGCTGGGCAAGTCGGTCGTCCTCATCGAAAAGGACAAGATCGGCGGCACCTGCCTCCACAGGGGATGCATCCCCACGAAGGCCCTGCTCCACTCCGCCGAGGTCGCCGACGAGACCCGCGAGAGCGAGTCCTTCGGCGTCAAGGCGCGCTTCGACGGCATCGACGTCCAGGGCGTCCACGCCTTCAAGGACAAAATCGTCACGCGCGCGTGGAAGGGCGTGCAGGGCCTGCTCAAGGGCGCCGGCGTGACGATCGTCGAGGGCGAGGGCCGGCTCGCCGGCCCCGGCCGGATCCAGGTGGGCTCGGAGGTCTACGAAGGCCGCAACGTCGTCCTGGCCACCGGCTCGGCGCCGAAGACGCTGCCGGGCCTGGAGATCGACGGCGAGCGCGTCATCACCAGCGAGCACACCCTCAAGATGGACCGCGTGCCCACCTCGGTGATCGTGCTGGGCGGCGGCGTGATCGGCGTGGAGCTGGCCAGCGTCTACCGCTCGTTCGGCGCCGAGGTCACGATCGTCGAGGCGCTGCCGCACCTGCTGCCGACCGAGGAGGAGTCCAGCTCCAAGCTGCTGGAGCGGGCCTTCCGCCGCCGCGGCATCAAATACGAGCTCGGCGTCTTCTTCGACAGCGCCAAGACCACCGAGACCGGCGTGGTCGTCACCCTCGCCAACGGCAAGACGCTCGACGCCGAGCTGCTCCTCGTCGCGGTCGGCCGCGGCGCGGTGTCGGCGGGCATGGGCTTCGAGGAGCAGGGCATCGCGATCGAGCGCGGCGCGGTCGTGGTCGACGAGCACTGCCAGACCTCCGTGCCCGGCGTCTACGCCATCGGCGACCTGATCCCGACGCTGCAGCTCGCCCACGCCGGGTTCGCCGAGGGCATCATGGTGGCCGAGCACATCGCCGGCCTCAACCCGCCGCCCATCGACTACGCGGGCGTGCCGCGCATCACCTACTCCGACCCCGAGGTGGCCTCGGTCGGGATCACCTCGGCGCAGGCGGCCGAGCGCGGCATCGAGATCGTCGAGCAGGTCTACGACCTCGCCGGCAACCCCAAGAGCCAGATCCTCGGCACCGCTGGCGCCGTGAAGGTCCTCGCCCAGAAGGACGGCCCCGTCGTCGGTGTCCACATGGTGGGCAGGCGCATAGGCGAGCTCGTCACCGAGGGCCAGCTGATCTACAACTGGGAGGCGCTGCCCGCAGAGGTCGCCCAGCTCATCCACGCACACCCGACCCAGTCCGAGGCCGTCGGTGAGGCGATGCTGGCCCTGGCCGGCAAGCCGTTGCACGTACACAACTAGTCCAAGCCCTCGAGATCAGAACGCGAGAGAAGAATAACGATGCCGGTCTCCGTACAGATGCCCCAGCTCGGCGAGAGCGTGACCGAGGGCACGGTAACCCGTTGGCTGAAGAAGGAGGGCGAGCGCGTCGAGGCCGACGAGCCGCTCCTCGAGGTGTCGACCGACAAGGTCGACACCGAGATCCCGTCGCCGTCCGCGGGTGTCCTCACCAAGATCGTCGTGGCTGAGGACGAGACGGTCGAGGTCGGCGCCGAGCTCGCCATCATCGACGAGAACGGCCAGCCCGGCGCCGCCGCGCCGGCCGCCGAGGCCGCCCCCGAGGCCGCGGCGCCCGCTCCCGAGCCCGAGCCTGAGC
>NZ_VCKX01000480.1 GCF_005889725.1 Nonomuraea zeae | reverse complement strand
GGCTGAAGGGGTCAACGTCTCCGAGAGCACCCGCCGGACCGTTTCTTGGAGTGAGCTGTCCTGGTGGATGACGGTTTCGCAGCTGCCGGGCAGGAGATCTCGCTCGACGTACCACGCGCGCATCTCGTCGGCTCCGAAGTTCGCGCTCTGCGGCCGGGTGGCGTGGCGGCGGAGGGTTTCCTCGAACGGCACGTCCAGGTAGTAGAAGTGGCTGTTGCCCGGGTGATCCCGGCGCAGGGCTTGGAGCATCGGCGCGTACCTGCTGGCGGCGAGGATGCCTTCGAGGATGACGTGGTGGTCGTGGGCCAGGGCATAGCGGGTGACGGTGTCGATGAGGCCGATGTTGACGCCGCCGGGGAGGTCGAGCTCGCGGAGGAGGTCGCGACGGAGCACGTCCTGGCTGACTATGGCCAGGCCGCGTCGGCCGTACGCCTCTCTGAGGGTTTTGGCGATGGTGGTCTTGCCTGAGCCGGAGTTCCCGCGCAGGACGATCAGCTGCGTGCGCTCCGGCGAATCGCCTCGGACGTGCGATGCGGTCTCGGCCTGCGGGTCATGCACACGAGCGAGCGTACCGACTTCGTGGCGGACCGGGTGGTCGAGGCAGCCGTGGTTGGCGGCCGGTTGCTGGCACTCAGTAGGGCATTACGGGCTGGTTGTAATGATTAGTTCCGGGTCAACCGGATCATGGCAGCATGTCATCATGCCCGTATTGACACGCGACGAAGCGCAGGCCCGTGCCCAGCTCCTGGACGTCCATCGGTATGCGATCGAGCTCGATCTCACCACCGGCGACGAGACCTTCGACTCCCGTACCGTCATCACGTTCACCCTTCGCGCCGACGGCGACACCTTCGTCGAGCTCCAGCCCGCCCAGCTGCGGAGCGTCACCCTGGACGGCGCTCCCCTCGACCCGGGCACGCTCGACGGTAACCGCCTGCCGCTGAAGAATCTGGCGTCGGGCGAGCACGAACTGCGCGTCGATGCCGCCATGCGGTACTCCCGTACCAGCGAGGGCATGCACCGCTTCACCGACCCCGCCGACGGCGCGACCTACGTCTACACCCAGCTGTACATGAACGACGTGCAGCAGGTCTTCCCCGCCTTCGACCAGCCCGATCTGAAAGCCGTCTTCGAGGTCAGCGTCACCGCCCCCGAGGGCTGGACCGTGCTCAGCAACGGCGTCACCGAGCAGCAGGCGGACGGCCGCTGGCGGGCTGCGCCCACCCCGTTGCTGTCCACCTGCCTGATAGCCGTCGCCGCCGGCCCGTGGCATTCCCGGCACACCGAGCACCGCGGCATCCCCTTCGGCTGGCACTGCCGCCGCTCGCTGGCACCGTACCTGGACGCCGACGCCGGCGAACTCTTCGAGATCACCCGGCAGTGCTTCGACCGCTACCACGAGAAATTCGACGAGCCCTATCCCTTCGACTCCTACGATCAGGCATTCGTGCCGGAGTTCAACACCGTGGCGATGGAGAACCCCGGTCTTGTCACCTTCTCCGAAGAGCGCCTCTTCCGCTCCGCCGTCACCGACACCGAGCGGCAGGCCCGCGCCGTGAGCATCGCCCATGAGATGGCGCACATGTGGTTCGGGAACCTGGTCACCCTCAGGTGGTGGGACGACATCTGGCTGAACGAGTCGTTCGCCGAGTACATGGGCTACCAGATCTGCGCCGAGGCCACCCGCTTCAGCGGCACCTGGGTCGGCTTCGGAATCGTCCGCAAGGCTTGGGGATATGACGCCGACCAGCGTCCCTCCACCCATCCCGTCGCGCCCGAGGTGGTCGACGACACCGCGGCCGCGCTGCTCAACTTCGACGGCATCTCCTATGCCAAGGGCGCTTCCGCGCTGCGCCAGCTGGTGGCCTGGCTGGGCGAGAAGGACTTCCTCGCCGGCATCAACACCCACTTCGCCCGCCACAGGTTCGCCAACGCGACCCTCGCCGACTTCGTCGCCTCCCTCGCCTCATCCACCGAACGTGACGTCGACGCTTGGGCAGGCAGCTGGCTGCGTACCACCGGCGTTGACACCCTCACCCCGGAGGTCACGCCCGGCGAGAGCGGCACGTACTCTCTTGCCCCGGAGGTCACGCCCGGCGAGAGCGGCGCGTACGCCCTCACCCCCGAGGTCACACTGGGGGAGAATGGCGCGTACGCCCTCACCCCGGAGGTCGCGCCTGGCGAGGACGGCACGTACGCCCTCACCGTCGGACGCGACGGCAGCCGTCCGCACCAGATCGCCGTGGGCCTGTACGACCGGGACCCGGCCGACGAGGGCCGCCTCACCCTGCGGGATCGCCTCGACCTCGACGTCCCGCAGGCCGCCCCGCTGCCCATCGGCAAACGCCCGGCCCTGCTGCTGCTCAACGACGGCGACCTGACCTACGCGAAGGTCCGTTTCGATCCCGGCTCCCTCGACACCGTCCGCAGGAGCCTCGCCGGCCTGCCCGACCCGCTCACCCGCGCGGTCGTCTGGAACGCCCTGCGCGACGCCGTCCGCGACGGCGAACTCGCCGCCACCGTCTACCTGGAGGCCGCCCGCGCCCACCTCCCGCACGAGGCCGACCCCGCCATCGTCCAGGGCGTCCTCGCCTTCGCCTCCGCCCACATCGCCGACCGCTACCTCCCGCCCGCAGGCCGGCCGGCCGCGCTGAGCACGCTAACCGCCCTGTGCCACGATCTCCTTCGCCGTGCCGAGGACGGCGGCAACCCCGACCTGCGACTGATCGCCGTACGTCACCTCATCGATGTCGCCGCCCAGCCGGGCACGATCGCCGCATGGCTCGCCGACGGGGCCGTCCCCGGCGGGCCCGAACTCGACCCCGAGCTGCGCTGGCGCGTTCTGGCCCGCCTCTGCGTGCTCGGCGCCGCCGACGAGGCCGCCATCGCCGCCGAGCTGCGGCGCGACCCGAGCGCCACCGGCCAGGAGGGCGCCGCCCGCTGCCGGGCCGCCCTGCCGGACGAGGAGGCCAAGGCGAAGGCGTGGGACGCCATGTTCGCCACGGACTCCCGCAACGATCTGTCCAACTACCTCTTCACCGCCACCGCCCAGGGCTTCTGGCAGCCCGAGCAGCTCGACCTGCTGCGCGAATACGTCCCCCGCTACTATCCCGACGCGGTCCGCGTCGCCGCCCGCCGCGGCGCCGCCATCGCCAGAGCGGCGGCCAGGCAGGCCTTCCCCATCCACGCCATCAACGCCGAAGCCCTCCGTCTCGGCCGCGAGTGCCTCAGCGACGGCGAGCCCACTCCCATGCTCCGCCGCGGCCTGGCCGATCAACTCGACGACCTGGCCAGGGCACTGCGGATAAGGGACGCGATATCCGGATCGGGGCATGACGAGCGTTCGGGCGATAAGTCCCGATAGCGGGTGGCCGCAGCTGACTATTCGATCTTCCTGCTTGCCGGGACCGCCTCACCCTCGGCGTCCATACCGATTGGGCTCTTGAGTGAAGGTGAGGCGGCTGCTTCTCGGGCGCTGTTCGACCGGCCCGCGGCTGCGGCGCGGGCCGTCGTGTCGTCGGTTTGCTGTACGGCTGGTCAGGGCACCGGCGGTTCGCTGGGTTACCGGGCGGGCTGGGCCGCCTTGCCGACGTAGGCCGCGAGGTGTTCGCCAGTGAGGGTGGAACGGGCTGCGACGAGGTCGGCAGGGGTGCCCTCGAAGACGATCTGGCCGCCGTCGTGGCCCGCGCCGGGGCCGAGGTCGATGATCCAGTCGGCGTGAGCCATGACCGCCTGGTGGTGCTCGATGACGATGACGGACTTGCCGGACTCCACGAGGCCGTCGAGGAGCGCGAGCAGCTGCTGGACGTCGGCGAGGTGGAGACCGGTGGTCGGCTCGTCGAGGACGTAGATGCCGCCCTTGTCTGCCATGTGCGTGGCCAGCTTGAGCCGCTGCCGCTCCCCGCCGGACAGCGTGGTGAGCGGCTGGCCGATGGTGAGGTAGCCGAGCCCGACGTCGGCGAGCCGCTGGAGGATGGCGTGGGCGGCGGGGGTGCGTGCCTCGCCGGTGCCGAAGAACTCCTCGGCCTCGCTCACCGACATCGCGAGCACCTCGCTGATGTCGCGGCCGCCGAGGTGGTGGTCCAGCACCGATGCCTCGAACCGCTTCCCCTCGCACACCTCGCAGGTGCTGGCGACGCTGGCCATCACCGCGAGGTCGGTGTAGATGACGCCGGCGCCGTTGCAGTTGGGGCAGGCGCCCTCGGAGTTCGCGCTGAACAGCGCCGGCTTTACGCCGTTGGCCTTCGCGAACGCCTTGCGGATCGGGTCGAGCAGACCGGTGTACGTCGCCGGGTTGCTGCGTCGCGAGCCGCGGATGGGGGCCTGGTCGACCGACACGACGCCCGCGGAGGCCGGGATGGAGCTGTGGATCAGCGAGCTCTTGCCGGAGCCGGCCACACCGGTGACGACCACGAGCACCCCGAGCGGGACGTCCACGTCGACGTCGCGCAGGTTGTTCGTCGCCGCGCCGCGGATCTCCATCGTGCCGGTGGGCTTGCGCACGCTCTCCTTGAGGGTGGCCCGGTCGTCGAGATGGCGGCCGGTGATGGTGCCGCTGGCCCGCAGCCCCTCGACGCTGCCCTCGAAGCAGACGGTGCCGCCCGCCGCGCCGGCGCCGGGGCCGAGGTCGACGACGTGGTCGGCGATCGCGATCGCCTCCGGCTTGTGCTCCACGACGAGCACCGTGTTGCCCTTGTCCCGCAGTCGCAGCAGCAGGTTGTTCATCCGCGCGATGTCATGGGGGTGCAGGCCGATGGTGGGCTCGTCGAAGACGTAGGTCACGTCGGTGAGCGCGGAGCCGAGGTGGCGGATCATCTTGGTACGCTGCGCCTCGCCGCCCGACAGCGTGCCCGCCGGCCGATCGAGCGAGAGGTAGCCCAGCCCGATCTCCACGAACGAGTCGAGTGAGTGCAGCAGCTTGCCGAGCAACGGCGCCACCGACGGCTCGTCCAGGCCGCGGACCCATTCGGCCAGGTCGCTGATCTGCATCGCGCAGGCGTCGGCGATGCTGACGCCCTTGATCAACGAGGAGCGGGCGTCCGCGCTGAGCCGGGTGCCGTCGCACTCGGGACAGGTGGTGAAGGTGACCGCCCGGTCCACGAACGCCCGGACGTGCGGCTGCATCCCCTCCTTCTCCTTGGAGAGGAACGACTTCTGGATCTTCGGGATCAGCCCCTCGTAGGTGAGGTTGACGCCGTCGACCTTCACCTTGACCGGCTCCTTGTAGAGGAAGTCCTGGAGCTCCTTCTTGGTGTAGTCGCGGATCGGCTTGTTGGGGTCGACGAAGCCCGACTCGGCGTAGACCCGTACCGTCCAGAAGCTGTCGGACTTCCAGCCGGGGATGGTGAACGCGCCCTCGGCGATCGACTTGGAGTCGTCGTAGAGCTGGCTGAGGTCGAGATCGGAGACCGTGCCGCGGCCTTCGCATCCCGTACACATGCCGCCGATGCGGGTGAACGTCGCTCTCTCCGCCTTACGGGCGCCGCGTTCGACCGTGATCGCACCGCTCGCCCGGACCGTGGGAACGTTGAAGGAGAACGCCTGGGGCGAGCCGATGTGCGGCTGGCCGAGCCGGCTGAAGAGGATGCGCAGCATCGCGTTGGCGTCGGTCGCGGTGCCGACCGTGGAGCGGGGGTCGGCGCCCATCCGCTGCTGGTCGACAATGATCGCGGTCGTCAGCCCTTCGAGTACGTCTACCTCGGGTCGCGCCATCGTGGGCATGAAACCCTGGACGAAGGTGCTGTAGGTCTCGTTGATCAGGCGCTGCGACTCCGCGGCGATCGTGTCGAACACCAGCGAGCTCTTGCCCGAGCCGGAGACGCCGGTGAACACCGTCAGCTTGCGCTTCGGGAGATCGACGCTGAGGTCTTTGAGGTTGTTCTCGCGCGCGCCGTGTACGCGGATCAGATCGTGGCTGCTGGCAGTGTGCGGCGCAGGCGACTGCGGGTCCGTCCTCGTGTCCATGCTCTTCGTGTCTCCATCTGTTGAGCGGGCCGTTTTGCGGGTCTCCGCAGGCGTCGCCGGGCTCGATCTGACCAGCTTAAGGGCGGTTCGTCTGGTTTTTCGCCGTTGGTGTTGGTCGCTGCAACGGTCTCCTGTCTACCTGATCGTTGGGGTTTGGGGTCGGGGGTGG
>NZ_VCKX01000047.1 GCF_005889725.1 Nonomuraea zeae | reverse complement strand
CCCGCGACTGGGCCGACCCGCCCGCCGAGCCCCGCCCGGCCGAGGTACCGGTGGCGCTGCTGCTCTGGACGTCCAAGGGCTGGGTCCTCGACACCTGGACGGTGCGCCGCGAGCGGGTGGACCCGCCCGCCCGGCGCGGCTGGGAGAGCCGGCTCGGCCTGCGTCCGTGGAACGTGTTCCTGGCCCAGCTCCTGCAGTTCGAGGACATGCTGTCGGACGCCATGCGCCGGGCGGCGCCTCGTGACGCCACCGACGAGTACGTTCTCGGCCGGCTGCGGACCGCGCACAGCCGGTTGAGCCGGGGCCGTTCCGCGAGCCTGCGCGACGTGACCGAGGCGATGGACGCCATGGAGGCCCTGCAGTCCACCCAACTGCGCGATCTCGGCATCGTCGAGCTGCCGCCGGCCGGATTCCTGCCTCTCGTCCCGGGGCGGGGCAGCGCCGAGCAGCAGGTGAGCCGGTTGTTCGGCGGCTCCGCCACGCTGCGCTTCCGCCGCTGCCCGGCCGACGCCGTGCCGGAGGCCGTGGAGGAGGCTCGGCACCGGGACCGGATCGTGCTCTCCGATGCCGGGACGGCCGTCGAGATCCTCATCCCGCGGGCCTGTGGACGCGAACCGGGCTGGGTCGGCTTTCGCCGCCTGGCCGAATGCGAGTACGACGAGCCCTCCGACCTCGTGGACGTCTACCTGTGCACGGTGGGCGACGTGTCCGCGTTCGTGACCTCCTTCCTCGCCGATCCGGAGCTGCCGCCCGTCGAGTGGGCCATGCTGCGCGAGGTGGCCTACCCGCCCGGCGGCTGGGCGCTGCCCGAGGGCCAGGAGGAGATCGAGAGCTGGCGGAGCCTGACCGGGGAGATGGCCGCCGTCGCGCTGACGCCGAGCGCCGGGCGGCTCCCGCTCGCCGCCGGACGGGCCGCGATGCTGCTCGACCCGTTCGGGCGCACTCCCAGGGGAGCTATGCCCGACTATCACGCCCGGGTATGGGACGAGCTCGACCGGGACGTGATCGTCCTGGCCAAACCTGTGGAAATCGGCTGAGCTGGATCAGGAGTGGCGGAGACCCCGCACCCGCCTGATCCGGCTCAGCCGCCAGCGGGGGCCGACTGCGTGTCCGGTTGCATCCGGTCCAGCCGGCGGCGGGGCCCACGTGCCTGGGGCCCAGGTGCCCGGGGCCCAGGTTGTGGACAGGGTGCGGGTAGCGCGCATCCGTGGCCCGGGCCCCGGGTGGGTTGTGGGGATCGTGTGTCCGGTTGGTGGGGGTTGAGTCGGTGGCGGGGGTTGTGCGTCCGTTGCCCCGAACAGGGTTGCGGGGACCGAGTGTCCGGTTGGAGCGGGCTCAGCCGGCGGCCGGGACTGCGCGTCCGTCGCCCAGGCCGCGGACCGGTTGCGGGCGGCGTAGCAGGGCGGTGAGCTCGCTCGACGGTCGCACCCCCAGCTCACGGTTGAGCGTGCGGGCGTACCTCTCGAAGCTGCGCCGGGCCTCGTTCCAGTTGCCCTCGCTGAGATGCGCCTCCATCAGCACCCGCTGCGCGCTCTCCCGCAGCGGGTCGGCGAGCACCGCCACCATCGCCACGTCCACCGCGTCCCCATAACGCCCCGCCGCGGTCAGGGCGCGGCACTGCGCCTCCAGGGCGTGCAGCAGCCGCTGCCTGATGCGCTCGCGCTCCATCAGCGCCCAGTCGTCGTACCAGCCGGGCAGCAGGTCGAGGTCGCTGACGTCACGCAGCGGCGTGCTCAGGTCCTCCGGTTGCGCCAGGCCGCTGACCACCCGCCCCGCCCACGACGTGACCAGGTCGAGGTCGACCAGGACGTCCGGGTGCAGCATCAGCGAGTGCTGGTCGACGGCCAGCAGGTTGACCCCGGCCTTGCCGAGCCGCCACAGCGCCGAACGCAGGTTGCCGGCCGCCCGGGTGTCGTCGCCGACGGGCCAGAGGGCGCCGGCCGCGTACCGGCGCTCCACCGGCCCGCGACGCAGCGCCACGAAGACGAGCAGCCGCTTGCTACCCTCCGGGACATCGATCCTGCGGGCGCCCAGCGAGACGTAAGGGCCGCTGAACAGATGCAGGACCGGCCGCTCCACGGTGGTGTGCCGGCGAATCAGGATTTGAACGATGTCCGGGAACATCACGGCTACCCCCCTGTGAAGTCCACGCCGGTCCAGCGACCGTAACGGTATCGCCGTCACCGGGCCGTCACATCGCCTTCAGACCGTTTCGGTTTGGCTACTCTCCGTAAAAGAAGTCAAAAAGGCGCGGACGGTGTCCACAGCCTCCTCCACCCCCGCGACGGTGATCACTCGCTCGGCCGACTTCTGGCTGATGTCCTGCGTGAGGTGAATCGTGATCATGACCAGGTTCGCTTGGGCTTCCGCACGTATCAAACAGATGCCTGTCTGGTTCGCTTTGGGATGCATGTCCGCAAGGTTGCCACGCCGGTGTCACCAGACCGTCGGTATTGCGTCAGGGAGTGAAAGCCCGGCGGTAGGCGGTGGGGGTGGTGGCGAAGGTTCGGTGGAAGTGGGCACGCAGGTTGGTGGCGGTGCCCAAGCCGGTACGCCGGGCGACTTCGTCAACGGTGATGTCGCTGTCTTCCAGCAGGGCGCAGGCGGCGCGCAGCCGCTGCTGGATCAGCCAGGCGCGCGGGCTCATGCCGAACCGGGTCTGGAAGTTGCGGTGCAGGGTGCGAGTGGACTGCATGCCTCTGCGGGCGAGGTCGGTGACGGTGATGGGCAGGTGCAGGTTGGCGCTCGCCCACGCGGTGACGTCGGCCAGCTCCGCGCCTTCGGCCGACTCGCTGGAGGGGATGAACTGCGCCTGGCCACCGGCCCGGTGCAGTGGCGTGACCATGTGGCGGGCCCGCTGGATGGCCGCGGACTGGCCGTGGTCGCGGCCGATCAGGTAGAGGCACAGGTCCAGACCGGCCGCCAGGCCCGCACTGGTCAGGACCTGCCCCTCGTCGATGTACAGGGCATTCGCGTCGACCTCGATCAGGGGATGCTCGCGGGCCAGCGCGCCGGCGTGAAACCAGTGGGTCGTCGCCCGCCGGCCGTCGAGCAGGCCCGCCTGCGCCAGCGCGAACGCGCCCGAGCAGATCGAGGCGATCCGCGCCCCGCGGCGATAGGCGCGGGCCAGGGCGGCGAGTGCCTGCTCCGGCGCGCGCCCGCGGGCGAACCCGGGCACGATGACGGTGTCGGCGGCGTCGAGAGCGTCGATGCCGGCCTCGACGGTCAGGCTGAGTCCGGCCGTCGTGGTGGGGATCACGCCGCTGTCCGGCGAACAGACGGTGATCGAGTATCGGCCCTGCCCCTCGTGCCCGAACACCTGCGTCGCGATCGTCAGGTCGAAGGCCACGACCGGTGGCAGGGCGAGGACGACGACGCGATGCGTGGCGGGTTTCTTACGCATGATGGCAAGCATGCCACTCGCTGGCCCGGCGGCCCTGACGGGATGCTGGCCGGGTGCGGATCGAGATCGTGGTCTTCGACGGCTTTGACGAGCTGGACGTGTTCGGGCCGCTTGAGGTGTTGTCCGTGGCAGGGCTCACCGTCGAGCTGGTCGCCGCCGAGCGGCCTGGCCCGGTGACCAGCATGCGTGCCGTCCGGATCGACGTGCCCGCCGTGCTGGGGGAGCCTGACGGAGTGATCGTTCCGGGGGGTGGCTGGCTGAACCGCGCCCCGGCGGGCGCCTGGGCCGAGGCGCAGCGCGGTGTGCTCCCGGCCCGGCTGGCGGCGGTGGCGCCGTCGACCCGGTGGATGGCCTCGGTGTGCACCGGCGGGCTGCTGCTCGCCGCCGCCGGCCTGCTGGCCGGCCGGCAGGCGACCACCAACCACAACGCGTACGAGGAGTTGCGGTCCTACGGCGTGGATGTCGTGGCGGAACGCGTCGTCGATGCCGGTGACCGCATCACCGCGGGCGCCCTCAGCGCCGGGCTGGATCTCGGCCTGTGGATCGCCGAACGAGAGCTGGGCTCCTCGACCGCCGACCGCGTCGCCACCTCCATCGGGTACGCGCGTACGGCCAGGGTCTTTCACGCCCAGAGGGAGTAGCGACCCCGGGGCCGCGCACGGGACCGAACCCGGCGCCGCTCCGTGCAGATCCTGCGCCCAGCTGATCCCGAAGGAGCATCGACGTGACCCACCGGCCCGCAATCCGCCCGTTCGCCGCCGCCGACACCGAGCGGGTGGTCGAGCTCTGGCACGCCTGTGGACTCATCCGTCCCTGGAACGACCCGCGCAAGGACATCGAACGCAAGCTCAAGGTGCAGCCCGAGCTGTTCCTCGTCGCGAACGAGGCCGGTGACCCGCCGGCCGATGACGTGGTCGGCACCGCCATGGCCGGCTACGACGGGCACCGCGGCTGGATCTACTACCTGGCGGTCGACCCCGCGTGCCAGGGCCGCGGTTACGGCCGTGCCCTGCTCGCCGCAGTGGAGTCGCGCCTGATCTCGCTCGGGTGCCCCAAACTCAATTTTCAGATTCGCAAGGACAACGGATCGGTGATCGCGTTCTACGAGGCGCTCGGCTTCGACGAGGACGACTGTTTCAGCTTCGGCAAGCGGCTCATCCCCGATCCCTGGCCGGCGTCGCAATAGGGGGAACTTATGTCGAGCCGCCGCAGCAGAACCACTCTGGCCTCGGTCGCCGCCTCGGCAGGCGTGTCCGTGGCGACCGTGTCCAAGGTGCTGAACGACCACCCGCAGGTCGCTCCCGGCACCCGCTCGCTCGTGCAGTCCATGCTGCGGGAACACGGCTACGTCCCGCGCGCGTCACGCCGGGAATCAGCGAAGGCGGCGCCCGCGGTCGAGATCTGGGCCAACGAATGGTGCACCTACTCCACCGAGATCATCGCGGGCGCGATCGCGGCCGGGGCGGAGTCGGACGTGGCGGCCGTGGTCACCACCATCGAGCATGCCGCCACCGGCGACGCCTCCTGGGCCCGCGACCTGGCCGCCGCCGGACGCCGAGCGGTGATCACCCTGGCCGACGGGCCATCCCCGTCCCAGCTCGCCGCGCTGTCCCGAGCTCGCCTGCCCGTGGTCGTCGTCGACCCGCTGAACCCGCCGCGGCCTCCCGCGGCCAGCGTCGGCGCCACCAACTTCGCCGGCGGGCTGTCCGCCACCCGGCACCTGCTGGAGCTCGGCCACCAGCGCATCGCCTATCTCGGAGGCCCCGCGACCACGGCCACCAACCAGGCGCGCATGCACGGCTACCGCGCCGCGATGGAGGCGGCGGACCTGCCCGTACCCACCGAATACGTCCGTACCGCGGACTTCTGCTACCCGCACGGCGTGAAGGCGGGAGCCGCCCTGCTCGACCTACGCCCCGCGCCGACAGCCATCTTCGCGGCCTGCGACTACATCGCTCTCGGCGCCATCGAGACCGCCAGGGCGCGCGGCCTGCGCATCCCGGAGGACCTCAGCGTCGTCGGCTTCGACGACACCCAGCTCGCCGCCATGACCTCGCCGCAGCTGACCACCGTACGCCAGCCGCTGCGTGCGATGGGCGCCCTCGCCCTGCGCATCGCGCTCCGCCTGGCCGGCGGAGAAGAGATCGCATCTCACCACATGGAGCTCGCCACCGAGCTCGTCATCCGCGACTCGACCCAGGCGGCCTGACGCGTACGACGATCTCCCCGGTCAGGCCATGCCGCCGGTGGCTCGGATGTTCTGGCCGGTGATCCAGCGGCTGTCGGGGCCGGCGAGGAAGGCGGTGATGTCGGCTATGTCGGCCGGCTGGCCGAGCCGGCCGAGTGGGGTCATGGCGGCGATCGCCTCCAGGTTCGCGGCGGGGTTGGTGCTGCGCAGGAGGTCGGTGTCGGTCGCGCCGGGGGAGACGGTGTTGACGGTGATGCCGCGGGCCCCGAGCTCGCGTGCGGCGGCGGCGGTGAGTTGTTCGAGCGCGCCTTTGCTGAGCAGGTAGGGGGCGATGCCGGGGGCGGGGCGGACGGTGTTGACGGTGGAGATGTTGATGATGCGCCCTTCGTCGCGCATGTTCCTGGCGGCGTATCGGGTGGTCAGGAACGCCGCCTTGACGTTGACGGTCATGACGCGGTCGAAGAGCTCTTCCTCGATCGCGGCGATGGGGGCCGGGGCGAAGCTCGTGGCGGCGTTGTTGACCAGGATGTCCAGCCCTTGGAGGTGCTCGTGGGCGGTCTGCATCAGCTGCTCCGCGGCGCCCGGCTCGGCCAGGTCGAGGTGGATGGCGTGGGCGCTGCCGCCGGCCGCCTCGACCGCGCATCCTCCGCGAATTGTGAGCCCGTCATCGAACACCCAACCTACGGACTGCAATCGATCAACGGCCGTCCGTTTTGCAGTGGGCGAACATGCCATGCCGGACAGCCCGGCTCGCGACGCGCCGGCGCGCCGCGAGCCATCAGGCGGCGGCCTTACCCGAGGTGCCGGGCGAAGAACCGCAGCGCGTCATCGGTTTCGTGCGGGGGGATCCCCCCGTGGTCGCCGGGGTTCGCGTGCAGCGTCTTGTCCTTCGAGCCCAGAGCGTCGAACAGCGCCAGCGCCTGGTCCCGCGACACCCGCGTATCGTCCCACTGGAGCAGGAACCGCACCGGAACGGTGACCCGGGCAGCGGTCCCGGCCAGCCCGTGCACGCCGAGCAGGCCCAGCACCGCGGCGCGGATCCGGGAGTCGGCGGCGAGCAGCGGCACACCGACCCCGCAGCCCATCGACACGCCCCAGTAGCCGACCGGGCCCTCGCCCACGTGGTCGAGCTCCTGGACCGCGGTCACCACGGCCTGCCAGTCGTCGACGGTCTGTCCGGCCAGCAGGTCGTGCATGGCCGCGACCAGCTCGGCCGGGTGCTCTCCCGCGGCCATGCGGGCCCGCATGTCGCCGGCGAACTGGATGAACTGCTCGTCTTTCGGCCGGTCGCCGTGGTTGGGGGCATCGATCGCCGCGACGGCGAAACCCCCTTCGGCGGCGAACCGATGCGCGCCGGCCAGGATGCCAGGGGCCCTCTTGTGCTGGCCGCCGCCGTGTCCCATCAGGATCAGCGGGCGGGGGCCGGTGGCGTCTCGCGGCGTGAACAGCACGCCGGGGATCTCGCCGAGAGTGAAGGATTGTTCGGTGACGCCGTCGGCGGACGGCTGTGAGGTCAAGCTGAAGCGCATAGCGTTTCAAGGCCTTTCGGGGTGCCTGCGGGCGCTCCCTAGACCATGCACGCGAGGGAGCCCCGACCTGTGATGACAGCGTTGATCGGTCTCACCTCCTTCAGCCGTGGTGCTGCATAGCATCGCTGAACTTATCATGCGGATCTCGCCGGGTTCGCACGGCAGCCAGGCGTGGTCAGCCCGGCTGGGTGAGGGCGGTGAGCACCGTCTGCGCGAGGGTCCGGCCGATCCTGCGGGGGGACCATCCGAGGGTGGTGGACAGGTCGACGATGACGCGCTCGTCGAAGACGGTGACCCACAGGAGCACGGCGTACTCGACGTTCTGCTCGGGGATCTCGTGCTCGGTGACGAGCTCCCCGAGCACCGGTGCGAGCGCGCCGTACAGGGCGGAGGTCGGCGGATCGCCGCGGCGCACGCGTTCGAGGAAGCCCTCGGCGCTGCGGATGTGGGTGGCGGCCCGGCCCCAGCTCGTGGCGAGGTCGCTCCAGAGGGCGCACACGGCCTCGAAACGCTGCCTGCCGTGGGCTCGTACCGAGATCTTCTCAAGATCCTCGACCAGCTCGCCCATCAGGCGGTAGTAGAACTCCCGATGGACGTCGTGGACGTCACCGAAGTGCCGGTAGACGGTCGCGGTCGCGACTCCTGAGGCGCGGGCGAGATCGGGCAGCGTGAACGCGGTGCCGCGCTCGGTCAGCAGCCGGCCCGCCGCGTCCAGCAGGCGGTCACGGGTCTGTGCGGTGTCCTTGCGCATCGGCCGCCGCGCGGTCTTCCCTTCCGGCATCGCTTTCATCCTCCCACGCCGCCGCCTCGGCGGAGTAGCCACGGCTGATCGGTGGATGGTAAACATGGGAAGATGTTCTCATCTTTAGCAGTGAACGGGGATGGCGAGAGGGTGGCGGTCGTCGGAGGCGGGGCGATCGGCGGCTACCTGAGCGCTCGGCTGGCCGAGGCGGGCCGTGCGGTGACGGTGTGCGTACGCCGCCATCCGGGCGGCCTCGTGCTGGAGAGCGGCGGGACCGAGCGCGCGGTGCCGGTCGCGTTCGCCGCCGCACCGGGCGAGACCGGGCCCGCGGACTGGGTGATCGTGACGGTCAAGGCCCACCACGACCCGTCGGCCTGGCTCGACGTGCTCGTTGCCGACCGTACGAGGGTCGTGGTGGTGCAGAACGGCATCGCGCACGCCAGGCAACGGCGAGGACTCGTGCCGGCGCTGGCCTACATCGCGGTGGAGCGCTCGTCCCCGGGCCATCTCGTGCACCGGACGGGCAACCGGCTCGTGGTGGCCGCGGGCGACACCGCCCGGGCTCTCGACGCCCTGTTCGCCGGCACGGTCGAGATCCGGGCAGAGGCGGACTTCCTGACGGCAGCCTGGCGCAAGCTCCTCACCAACGTCGCCGCCAACCCCATCACCGCCCTGACCCTGCGCCGCATGGACGTACTCTCCTCGCCCGGCGTTCGCGAGGTGTTCCGCCAGCTCGTCACGGAGGCGGTCGCCATCGCCGTCGCGGACGGCGCCCGCCTGTCCGAGCAGGACGTCGAGGCCACGATGGACTTCTACGCCCGCTTCAGCGGCGAGGACGGCACCTCCATGCTGTACGACCGGCTCGCGGGCCGGCCCCTGGAGTACGAGGCCATCACGGGGGCGGTGGTGGAGCGGGCGCACCGGTACGGCGTCCCCGCACCGATCAACGAGACCCTGCTCGCCCTGCTGCGTGCTTTGCGATCACCTTCAGACGCGCTCGGGTGAGTGCTCACCGAGTCCCGGCCAGAGGTCCAGCGCGGGAGCTGGGCCCGGGAGGTCACGCCGAGTTCGGGATAGGCCTGGTACAGGTGATAGCCGACGGTGCGCGGGCTGAGGATCAGCTGGGCGGCGATCTCCTTGTCGGACAGGCCGTCGGCGGCCAGGCGGACGATCCGCAGCTCCTGCGTGGTCAGGGGTGTCCGGGTGCGGTGGCTTTCCCGGGCCGGCTTGGCGCCGGTCGTCGGCTTCGACGTCGCCGTGCTGGCCGCCGACGGCCGGATCACCGGGGTCCACGGCTTTCTGGACAAGGTTCCGGCGGCCATCTGAAGACGATCGCCGCCATGGCCTCCCCCGGCCGAGCCGCCGGCGGCACGGCCTGGCCGGGGAGGCGGATCTGCCCGGCACTCGTCATCCCGGCCACGGGTGGCCGCTGCCACTTCGCCGAGCGACCTACTTCGAGAGGAGAGATGTCCATGTCCACGCGCGCGCTCATCGTTGGCCCGTCCGCCCCTACGAGCATGGCCTTCGGAGAGTTCGCCGGACCCGTCGCCGGTCCCGGGCAGGTGCTCGTCGAGGTGCGGCATGCCTCCCTGAACCACGCCGACCTCAACAACGCGCGCTCCGGACGCGTTCCGGTCGGGGCGCCGCTCGGCCTCGCCCCGGACGGCGTCGGGCTGGCCGAGGCGGCGGCGCTGCCGACGGCGGGCCTGGCCGCGCTCCGCTCGCTACGGTCCGCCGGGGTCGCGCCCGGCAGGCGCGTGCTGGTGCCCGGCGCCTCGGGCCGCCCAAGACCCTCACGTCCTACGTCAACGAGTTCGCCGCCGCCGATGCGCTGCGGGGCCGGTGCGTATCGGGAAAGGCGGTCTTCGACCTCGATTCCCGCACACTGTGATGACCGATCGGGCCTGTCGCCCGCTTCGATGTCGGCCGGAGCCGGCACGTGCAGAAAGGACAGTGACGCTGTGATCACCAGATGGACGGAGCTGGACAGGGAACGCTTGACGGAGCTGCTGCCAGGCTCGCTCGTGGTGCTGCCGGTGGGCGCGGTCGAGCAGCACGGGCCGCACCTGCCCACGTGGACCGACGCGCTGCTGGTCACCACCGTGGTGGAGCGGGCGCTCGAAGCCACGCCGGCGCGGACGGTGCTCGCGCCGACGCTGATGACCGGGGCCTCCGACCAGCACCTGCCCTTCGGCGGCACGTTGTCGCTGCGTCCTGAGACGCTGCTGGCCGTACTGCTGGATCTGGCCAGGAGCGTGGCCGAGTGCGGCGGGCGCAGGCTGGTGCTGGTCAACGGGCACGGCGGCAATCAGGGCGCGTGCCGGGACGCGGCGTCGGCGGCGGTGGTGCGTTACGGACTGTCCACCGCCTATCTGAATTACTGGGACATGGCGGGGGAGGCGCCCAGCCACGCGGGCGTGGTCGAGACGAGCGCGGTGCTGGCCCTTCGGCCCGATCTGGTCCAGGAACTGCCGGACCGGGCCGCCCCCGCGATTCCGCAGGTCCCGGACGTGCTCGTACAGCCGGCCACGTTCTGGCGCGACGCCGACGGCTACACCGAGAATCCGGCCCGCGCCACCGCGGCCCGGGGCGAGAAGTGGCTGGAGGCCGCGGTCACCACTCTGGCGGCGCGGCTGTCCGAGCTCGAGCGCGTGCTGTGACCTGCCGGCCCGAGGTCACGGCAGTCACTCGGTGATCTCGTGGCCGGCGGCCCGCAGGGCGGCGATGGCGCGGTCGCGGTGCGGCTCGGGCGCCAGGACCAGATCGGCTTGGTAGGTGGAGGCGACGAACACCGGCACCGCGGAGTCGGCCAGCGGCTGGACGACGGATGCCAGGAGACCGGGGACGTCCAGGCCGTGTCCCGCGTCGGCGTCATATATGCCGATCCAGCGGTCCGCTGCGGCGGTCTGCCCGGACGCCTCGCCGATCACGGTGAGGCCGTCGGGGGTGCGTACGAGTGCGTGCCACGAGTCGTCCTGGGGATGACGACGATCCGGGAGATGGTCGAGGGAGAACAGCGTCGGCAGGATCGTCAGACGAAGCGTGGGCCGGGTCCTCTCGTCACGGTCGCCGGCCTGCGGTTGAGCGTCGAGATCGAGCGTGCCGCCGGTCCGCGGTTGAGCGTCGAGATCGAGCGTGAGGACGACGCGGTCGAGGCCGGGGCCGTCGTAGTCCGGCTGAACCGGCACGTCGCCGTCCCCGGGCAGCATCTCGAACCCGAGCCGGCCGTGGAACGCCTGCGAGGCGGTGTTGCCGGGGCTGGTGACGCAGTGGACACGACGGCGGCCCTGCGCACGCGCCTGGTCGAAGAAACCCCGGTAGAGGGCGGTGGCTACACCGCGCCCGTGCAAGGCGGGATCCACGCCGGCGAAGTGGATGTAGGCCACCTCCGGGTCGCTCTGCGAGAAGAAGCCGATCAGGAAGGCGGCGAGGTCACCGTCAGGGCGCTCGGCCAGGAAACTGGTCGTGGTGAAATGCTGGAAGAACAGCCGCGGCAGCAGCAGCGCCCGCTCTTTCGACCCGGCTTCGCCGCCGAACCCGCCCCACCAGCGATCGAGCACCGCGAGCACACGGGCGTGGTCCTCGGCCACCGGGCGGCGTACGGTCAGACCTTCAGGAAATTCGTTTGTCACCCACCGATTCTCACAGCCCGCCCCGTGAGAGCCGGCCCGCGGTACGGAGGAGCCATGACGTACGAGATTCGTCCGATCGGAGTCGTCGAGTCGTCCTTGACGGATCGCGCGAGCGCGCCGAAGCAGGGTGTGGAGGGCGCCGGCGATGCCTGGCTGAGGTTCGATCCCGCAGTGGCCGACGGTATCCGTGACCTCGCGGCCGGCGACGAGGTGTTCGTTCTGACCTGGTTGCACCTTTCCGATCGATCCGTGGTGGCCGTGCATCCGCGCGACGATCCGCGGAACCCGCTGACCGGCGTCTTCAGCACGCGCTCCTCCGACCGGCCCAACCCCATCGGCCTGCACCGCGTGCGGGTGCTCGCGATCGACGGGCTTCGGGTACGGGTGGCCGAGCTCGAGGCCGTCGACGGCACCCCGATCGTCGACGTGAAGCCGGCCCTGGACGCGACGCGCTAGGCCGCCTCCCAGGCGAAGCCGTCCGGGTCGGTGAAGGGCCCGCCGTCGCCGCCGATGACGAGCCGGTGCGATCCGGTGCCGTCGGGAGCGACGCCGGCGACCTTGGCGAGGGCCCGACGCTTGTAGAGCGACAGCTTGACGGGATCCGACGGGGCGGCGAACTCGACGTACTTGCGGCCATAGCTCTTCGTCACGGCGAGACCGTGGTCGACGTAGAACTGCTTGCTCGCGGCCACGTCCTCGACGCCCAGCTGGAGCACGAACTCGTCGAACTGCCGGGTGGCCGGGCCGGTGTCCTTCTTCGACGAGGACGCGACCGTCCAGATCGTCCCGTCCGGCGCTTGGACGACGCCGCCGTAGCCCCACAGCGACTTCGCGGCCGGCTTCAACGCCGTGGCGCCGGCGTCGAGGGCGGCGCCGATGAAGGCGTCGACGTTGCCGGGCTGGGACACGATGAGCGACAGCGTGAACCCGCGGAAGCCGGTCGTCGGCTCCTCCGAGGCCCGCAGACGCACCCGGGTGCCCAAGTCGAACGAAGCGGCGTAGAAGCTGCCGGCCGCCGCGGGGTCGGCCACTTCAAGGGTGACGGATTCGATGGAAGCCATAGCCGTCACGGTAGGTGCGGGTCGGTGAATCGTGCTTCTCGATTTCTGATCAGTCTGGTCACGCGTTGATGCGACTTCCACCGTCCTGGGCCCGCCGACGCCGCGCGGGAGTCGCTGTTACGACAGTCGTTGCGAGATTGAGCGCCTTCGCGCCGGCGATGATCAGCCATTGCGCGATGTCGTAGTAGCCCCCTCCGTATCTGAACTGCTGCGCGGTGTTCTCGCATCCGTCGAGCGTGACAAGGTAGAGGTACTGCCCGTCGGCGCTCAGGCCGACACCGGTGCGCCCGGCGACCTCCTCGACCGGGCTCTGCTCGGGTGTCGCCTGGTTGGCCCCGTTCTCGACCAGCAGAAGCGGCTGCGCCGGCAGTTGCGGCTGAGGCGGCCAGCCACCACCTCCGTTCGGCTGCGGGCCGCCCGCGATCGCCGTGTAGGTCTCCGATTCGGGATAGTCCGGAGTGGCCTGCGTGACGAGCTGGAAAGTCACCGCGTTCTCCTCCGTGATCAGCATTGCGATCGCGCCGACTGCAGCTCTGGTCCGGCACGTCGGCTTCCGTCGCCGGAGGGTTGGGCCGCGGCGCGGGCTTCGTGGGATCGCACACGACATTTCCCTGCGAGATGGCGAGGCCCAGCAGCGAGAAGTTGTTCGCCTGGTCGTACCACGAGAAGTTCGCGTTGATCGCGACCAGCACGGCCGGCTCCGTGTCCAGGAACTCGATGACCGTCTGTCCGGCCGTCTGATAGGAGCCGCCCGTCGGCGTGGTGTAGAAGGCGACGTGCTCGTTCGTCAGATCGACGCGCAGCGCGTTGACGTACTGCTTTCGCGCGACCGGCGGGATGGCGTCGAAGGCCAGATCGGCCGTGCCGACCGCTCGATCGATCCCTTGATACCAGGGCTGCCAGTCGCGGCTGGGCTCAGGCGGTTTTCCGGACGTGTGACGCCGCGACGGAGAGCGGCGTGCCGTCCTGGCCGAGCGGGTGGAGCTCGGGAAGCTCCCGCCCTTGGTCGTCGACGAGAACGGAGTGCGGCTCGTCCGGGGCGAAGGCGTGGCGCTCGCCCCATTGGCGCAGGGCGACGACGGCCGTGAAGAGGTCCTGCCCGGCTTCGGTGAGCCGGTACGTCTGCCGCCTGCCGTCGTCGGCGGCCCCCTTGTCGAGGATGCCGTGCTCGACGAGCTTGCGGAGCCGGTCGGTGAGGATGTTGCGGGCGATCCCCAGCTGCTGGTGGAACTCGGTGAAGGTGGTGGACCCGTCCATCGCGTCACGGATGATCAGCAGGCTCCACCGGTCGCCTATCAGGTCGACGGTCCGTGCGACCGGGCAGGCCGGGTCGGTCCAAGCGCCGCCTGCCGCGAGTGTGACGTCCACTGGCCCCCTCCGCGATGAGTTGCAATCTGAAACCAGTATGCCCTAACCTCCGATGAGTTGCATTTTGCAACTTATTGGAGGGTGATATGTCGTCAGGTTTGACGGGAAGGCAGCGGGCCGTGCTCGCGGTGGTGTGCGCGGTGGCGGTGTCGACCATCTACGGCATCCAGCCGGTCCTGGAGGCGGCGGGTGAGGATCTCGGGCTGGGGGAAGGAGCGCTGGGGTGGCTGGTCGCCGCCGGCCAGATCGGCTATCTCGCGGGGCTGGTGCTGCTGGTACCGCTCGGTGACCTGTTCGACCGCCGCCGGCTCATCACGGTGCACCTGCTGCTCACGGCGGTGGGCGCGGGGGTGGCCGCCGCCGCGCCCAGCGGGGGCGTCGCGATCGCGGGTCTGGTCCTGGCCGGGCTGTTCGCCGTGGTCGTCCAGGTCACGGTGGCGTACGTCGCCGCCGTCTCACCGGCCGGCGAGCGCGGCCGCAACATCGGAGCGGTCACCTCGGGCGTGGTCATCGGGATCCTCGGGGTACGGGTGGTCGCGGGCACGCTGGGCGAGCTGGCCGACTGGCGCATGGTCTACCTCGTACTCGCTGGGCTTTGCGCGGTGCTCGCGCTCGCCGCCCGGTTCATCCTCGACGCGGATCTCCGCCGGCCCCAGGCCCGCTACGGGCAGGTGCTGTCATCGCTGGGGCGTCTGGTCGTCGGCGACCGGCTTTTCCTCAGCCGCGGACTGGTCGCGTTCTTCCTGTTCGCCTCCTTCGGCACGCTGTGGAGCGGACTGGCGCTCCCGCTCGGTGACGCGCCGTGGCACCTCGGCACTGCCGAGATCGGATTGTTCGGACTCGCCGGTCTCACGGGGGCGCTGGGTGCGGCCCGGGCCGGCCGGTGGGCCGACCGGGGCCTGGCGTCCTCGGTCACCGGCTGGTCGCTGGCCCTGCTCGCGGCCTCGTGGCTGCTGATCGCTCAGGCGGGGTCGTCGCTGTGGCTGCTGATCGCCGGCGTCATCGTCCTGGACTTCGCCGTACAAGCCGTGCATGTCAGCAGCCAGCACCTGCTCACCACCGCCCGGCCCGGCCAGAGCAGCAGCGTCATCGGCGCCTACATGGCCTTCTACTCCCTGGGCTCCGCGCTCGGAGCGATCACCACCACCTGGGCCTACAGCGCCATGGGATGGCCGGCCGCCAGCCTGCTCGGCGCCGCCTACGCCGCGCTCGGACTCCTCGTCGCCGTCTCGACCCGGCGCTTCACCGTCCTGCCTCGGACGCAACAGCCAGGCGCGTCCGTGACGGCCACGTCCCGCTGACCGCCGGCGGCGGATGTCGGTAGCTGGCGGCTGCGGGCGAATGGCAACAGAACCTGGCGCCTCGAACAGGATGCGCCACCACCACCACCACCACCCGCCGCCGCGGCGGGCGGCGGGTGAGGCGCGTACGGCCCGACTGTCCCGGACACCCCGGAAACTTCCTCGCCGGATCTACCTGGGGAGCTCAGTGCTGCACCGGAGGGTGTCGCCGGCGTAGGCCAGGCCGAAGACGGCGCCCAGCTTGCTCGGGCTGTCCGGCAGGTAGTCGGGCGTCCTGATCCCAGCGATGATCTTCGTGCCGGCGGGCATGGCCGACGGATCGAAGGTGATCATTACGCGCCCGTTCTCCTCCTTGCTGCTGTACATGACCTTCTCGAAGCCCGGGATGTCGGCCGGGGACTGGCAGAACTCGTTGATCCGGATGTCGGCAGGGATGCCCGCCTGAGCCAAGGTGCTCTCCAGGGCCGCCGGGTCGAGAGTCTGCTCCTTGGTGAGCTCGACGGTGACCGTACCGTCGGCGTTGCTGTTGACGGAGAAGGCGGCGAGCTGGACGTGCACGCCCGCGGGAGGCGCGTTGACCTGCGGACCGCCGGTCGCGACGGCCAGCGACAGCCCTCCGGCCACGGCGACCCCCGCCGCGATCGCCGTGACTTTCCTGCGGCGGCGCGCCCGGCCTGCCGCGACGATCCGCTCGACGGGGGTGTGCATGTGCACGCCCTCCATCGACTCCCTCATGGTGTCGAAGACGTCGTTCATGATTGGCCCTCCTGGGTGATGGCGATGGCGAGGTCGGTGCGCAGCGTGGCGACGGCCCGCGCCAGGTGTGCGGTGACGGTCCCTGGAGCGATGCCGAGGGTTCTGGCGGTGGTCTCGGTGTCCAGGTCGAGGAAGACCCGCAGCGCCACCACCTCCCGCTGCCGCCTGGGCAGGCGCCGCAGGGCGGCCGTCAGCGCAGGGTCGATGCCCTGCGCCTGCTGGCGTCCTTCGGCGTCCTGGTCGGCCAGGGCGATCTCGCGGCGGCGTCTTCGCCACCACGAGACGTGGGTGTTGAGCGCGGTGCGCACGACCCAGGCGCGCGGGGCGGGATGCGTCCGCACCTTGCGCCAGGCGCTCCACGCCTGCGCGTACGCCTCGGCGACCAGGTCCTCGGCGAGGTGCGGGTTCCCGGTGCCGACCACTACGGCACGCAGGCACGCGTCCCTGCTGTCCCGGTAGAACTCCTCGAACTCCAGTTGCTCCACACCCTCTACACGCCTGGGAGAGCCGGCACACTTACCGGAATTCTCACAATTGTTCGCGCGTGGATTTGGCCCGCTCCCGAGCTCGTCGCCGAGGAGCCGCGAGCCCGCTCAGGTGTCGGTGGGGGCCGGGCTGACGAGGCCGTGCTCGTAGGCGAGGATGACCAGCTGCACGCGGTCCCGAACGCCCAGTTTGGTGATGGCCCTGGTGATGTGGGTCTTCACGGTCAGCGGGCTGATCACCAGTGCGGCGGCGATCTCGTCGTTGGACAGGCCCGTCGCCACCAGCCGGACCACCTCGCTCTCTCGCGTCGTCAGCGCGTGCAGCGTCGCCGCGGGCCGCGGGCGGTGGGCGAAGCGCTCGACGACGCGGCGGGTGACGCTCGGTGACAGCAGGGCCTCGCCCGCCGCCACGACCTCGACCGCCCGGCGCAGCTCGGCCAGATCGACCTCCTTGGTGAGGAAGCCGCTCGCGCCCGCCCGCAGGGCGTCGAAGACGTTCTCGTCGGTGTCGAACGTCGTCAGGATGATCACTTTGGTCGCCGGCAACTGGGACAGGATGTGGCGGGTGGCGTCGATGCCGTGCATTCCCGGCATCCTGATGTCCATCAGCACGACGTCCGGCCGTAGCCGGATTGCCTGGTCTATCGCCTCCTCGCCCGTGGCGGCCTCGCCGACGACGGCCAGGGTTTTGGCGCGGGCGAGCAGGGCGCGGAAGCCCGCCCGTACGAGGGCCTGATCGTCGACGAGCAGCACGCTGATGGTCATGACGCCAGGCCGCTCATGTGCGCCGTCAGAGGCAGGACGGCCCGTACGGCGAAGCCGCCGGCGTCGGCGTCAATGTCCAGCGTTCCCCCGATGACCGTGACACGCTCGCGCATCCCGGTCAGGCCGTGCCCCGCGGTGTAGCCCGCCGTCGTGTTCCCGTCATCGGCGACCCGCACCACCAGGTCCCGGGCTCCGGCCTGCACCTGGATCGTGAGGTTGTCGGCGTCGGAGTGGCGCAGGGTGTTGATCACGGCCTCCTGGACGACTCGGTACGCGGTGAGGGCCTGGGCCGCCGGGACGGCGGCGAGGTCGCCCTCCGGTTCGTAGCGCACCTCCAGCCCGGCGGCCCGAGCCTGTGCGACCAGGTCGGCGATGGACTCCACGCCCTGCTGCGGGGTGTCGCGGAGCTCGCCCACGAACGCCTTGAGGTCCCTCATGGCCTGGTTGCGCACGTCGATCGCGGTGCGCAGGGCGGCCTGTGCCTCTTCGGGTGAATCGTCCAGGGCGGCGACGGCGACGTTCAGGTGAACGCCGACGACGGCCAGGGTGTGGGCGACCACGTCGTGAACCTCCCGGGAGATGTGCAGGCGTTGCTCGGCCAGCCGGGTCTGCTCCAGCTGCGCGAGGCGGGCCCGGTGCTCGGCCCGCCACCGGCCGTACTGGCGCGTGGCACTCGCCGCGGCCAGCACCAAGGCCAGCCAGAGCAGCTCGACGCCGCCCCGGGCGAGCACTTCCGGGGTGTCCAGCCCTTGCCGGCTCAGGCCGTACGCCAGCGTGAGGGCGCCGACGCCGGCCGCCCACCCGGGCCGGGCCAGCGCGGCGGTGAACAGGGCGGCCGACAGCGGCCAGATCCAGCCGCCCTCGAACAGGCCGGAGCTCTGGTAGCCGATGAGCACGACGGCGGACACGACCAGGACGAGAAGTGGGCGGCGTCTGCGGGCCAGCAGCAGTCCTCCCAGGAGGACGCCCAGGGCGAACGCGCCGTGCCACAGCAGCGGCGCGCCCATCACGGTCGCGCCCGCGGCCACGGCCACGCCGGTCAGCAACGCCAGCATGAGGTCCGCCAGCAGGGCCCGGCGCGGCCTGATCGTGCCTGCGCTCACGCTCTGTCGCCCGCCGTCACGTGGCCCTCCGAGCCCGTTGTCACGTTGCCCTTCGAGCCTGTCGTCACGTTGCCCTTCGAGCCCGCCGTCATGAAGCGGGTCTTGGACGGGCCGGTGGCGGCCAGGGCGAGCCAGAGCACGTTCAGGCCGAGCAGGACCCGCTCGGCCAGGCCCAGCGGGGCCGTGTGCGTGAACGCCATCGCGTCCGCCATCGCCACCGCGAACAGCACGAACGCCGCCGACGACGCCCAGGCCAGCACGGTCAGCCCCCGCGCCTTCGACGCCCACGCGGGCTCGCGCCGCCAGCGCCTGGTCAGCCCGACGATCGCGATCGCCAGCGCGAGCAGCCCCACCCAGGCGGCCACCCCGTGCACACTCTCCGACAGCGACGGGTTGGCCCAGTTGCCGGGCGGATCGGCCGGGAAGATCGCCGTGACCAGGGCGCAGCCGGCCCACACCCACAGCAGCCCTCCGCCCCATCCGCGGTCCGCGGCCGAGCTGGCCAGGGCCGCGGTCCCGACGGCGAACCCCAGCAGGCCGATGGTCACCAGCCATCCGTACGGGAGGTTGACGTACCTGCTGATCGTCTCGTCCATCGGGTCGTATCCCCGGTTGACCACGTCGGACATCACGAAAGAAAGGATAGCGATTGCGAAACCAGTCAAAGAGAACTTCTTGCTCATAGCCCCCAACGGTAGGTTTCGGTGACGGCCGGGCACATCAGCCTCAACGCGTCACCTGAGCCTGCGCCATCGGAGTACCCGGCTACACCAATCGATGTACTACTCCCGTGGTCGTAGATCGGCCGATCCTCATCCCGGCGTCGTACGTCTGGCAGCTCCCCCTGCGGGACGACCGGGCGGCACGGCCCGGAGGACGATCTCGAGTCATGACAGCCGCCCAGAAGGCCGCTCCGGCGGTCAGATATGTCCAGGGTTCGCCCTGCTGGCGACCGGATTGCTGGCGGGGGCGTTCGGATACGGCGCCGCCAACGTGATCCCCACCTTCCACACGGTCGCGCTGCCGGTGCGGCTGACCTTCCACACCGCGATGATGGAGGTCAACGAGCCGGTCATGCAGACCGCGATGGCGCTGGCGATCCTCACCTCGTTCGGCCTGGCGGTCCTGACCCGGGGTCCGTCCCGGTGGCTGGCCGGCGGAGCGGGCGCGCTGGTCATCGTCGTCGGCGTCCGCACCCGGCCCGCTGCGGGTGCCGGGAACTCGTCGGGCGCGGCGGCGCTCGGCCGCCCGTAGGCCGCCTGGGCTCGGACGGTTACCAGCGGGAGGGCCGGCTGCCAGGAGACGATGCGCGACCACGTCGCAGGCTGCCGGCGGGCAGGTCAGGGAGTGGCCAGGTGGATGGTCCCGGAGGGCAGGTTCGCTGGGCTCGCTCTCGTCAAGATCGCCTGCGTACCATGTCCGCACCGAGGAGGACTGGGACGGGGTGAGCGGGATGGCGGTTGACGGACGTATCGAGCACACCAGGCTCTTGTACGAGCGCACCATCTTCACCGGCGATGCCGGTGCGCTGGCGGAAGCGGACCGGGAGCTGGACCAGGTCGAGGCCGACCTGGCGATGGCTCGGGGCCGCATCCTGCACGGGCGCTTTCTGGAAGGGGGGCGCGAAGATCCGCTCGAGCTGACCTTGTTCGAGCGCGCGACGCAGCTGTACCGGATGCTCGGCGACGCGACGGGCGAAGCCGAGTCGCTGTTCTGGGTGGGCTGCTTTCACCAGGTCGTACGTGGTGACGCCGGGACCGCCGTTCCCCTTCTCGAGCAGGCATACCACCTGGCCACGCGGGCCGGAGACCGGCGTACGCAGGCCGAGGCGCTTCGGCATCTGGGAATCGCGGACCATTTCGCGGGCCGGTTGGATGCCGCGCGGGAGCGGTTGGAGGAATCGCTGCGGGTGCGCCGGGAGCTCGGGCTGTCGGCCGGGGCCGCGGCCAACCAGGTCGGGCTGATCTACATCGCCGCCGCACAGGGCCGTCATGGCGACGCGCTGGCGCTGGCGGAGGAGGCGTACGCCACCGCCGAGTCGTGCGGGGCGGAACGCGTCATGCGCCAGGTCGAGGAGGCGCGTGCCCAGATGGTGACGCCGGCCGGCGATCACGAAGATCGTCAGTGAGGCGACCTACCAACCGGCGGGAATCCCGGAGGAGCTCTATCTTTGTCCATCTTCATCGACTATCGTCGATTAACGATGAAGAGTGAAGAGGGGCCGCTGCCGCGGGCGGAGGCCGAAGAGTACGCCGGCTGGTTCAAGGCGCTGGCGGACGCGACGCGCATCCAGATCGTGTCGCTGCTGGCCCGGCGGCGCGTGCCGATGAGCGTGGGCGAGATCGTGGCCGCGTCCGGGGTGGGCCAGTCCACCGTCTCCCACCACCTGAAGATCCTGGCCGAGGTGCGGTTCGTGCTGGTGGACAAGCGCGGCACCGCGAGCTTCTACCGGATCAACGACAACTGCGTGAGCTGCTTTCCCACCGCCGCCGACGTGGTGATGGGCAACCCCGTCCCGGCAACGCCCACCTGCGGCTGAGGAGCATCGCCATGGCACACGACGAGATCATCGATCACTACTCCAGCCTGGCCAGGGCGGCGCTGACGGGCGAGACGGTCACCGACTGCGATCCGGAGTCCTTCGGCCAGGAGTGCTTCGGCGTCGCCGGCTACGACGAGGACGCGGCCTCGCTGCCCGAAGGGGTGGTGCGGGCCAGCCTGGGATGCGGCAACCCCGTGGCGGCCGCCGAGTTGCGCGCCGGCCAGACCGTGCTCGACCTGGGCTCGGGCGGCGGCATCGACGTGTTGCTGTCGGCCCGCCGGGTCGGCCCGCACGGCACGGCGTACGGGCTGGACGCCAGCGCCGACATGCTGGAGCTGGCCCGGCGCAACGCGGCACAGGCGGGCGTGCCGAACGCCGAGTTCCTGCACGGCACGATCGAGAAGGTGCCGCTGCCGGACCGGTCGGTGGATGTGGTCATCTCCAACTGCGTGATCAACCTGTCTGATGACAAGGCCGGGGTGCTGGCGGAGGCGTTCCGGGTGTTGCGTCCGGGCGGCCGGTTCGGCGTCAGCGACGTCGTGGCCGACGGCGCGCTGGACGTGACCCGCCGGGCCGCGGTCGAGGAGCGCATCGGCTGCGTGGCCGGGGTGCTGCCGGTGGCCGGGTACCGCGAGCTGCTGGCGGCGGCCGGGTTCGTCGGCGTGCGCATCACGTTGACCGCGGACCACGGCGACGGCGTGCACTCGGCGATCGTCCAGGCCGCCAAGCCGTCCGCCGGCCCCGCCCTGGAGATCCGGCCGATGCGTGCGGGCGATGCCGATCAGGTCCTGGACATCTATCAGGCCGGGCTGGACACCGGCCAGGCCAGCTTCGAGACCACCGCGCCGAGCTGGGCAGACTTCGACGCGGCCAAGCTGGCGCACCTGCGCTACGTGGCCGTCGACGCATCGACCGGCCACGTCGTCGGCTGGGTCGCGGGCTCCCCGGTGTCCGCCAGGCCCGTGTACGCCGGGGTGATCGAGCACAGCATCTACGTCCATCCGGGCTGCCAGGCGCAGGGCATCGGCCGCGACCTGCTCTCGGCATTCGTCGCCGCCGGCGAGGACGCGGGCGTCTGGACGATCCAGTCCGCGATCTTCCCGGAGAACACCGCCAGCCTGGTACTGCACCGATCCCTCGGCTTCCGGGTGGTGGGCACGCGCGAGCGCATCGGCCGGCATCACGGTGTCTGGCGCGATGTGATCTTCATCGAACGCCGCAGTCCGCACGTCTGACCCGCCGGCACTGCCGCCCAGCCCGCTCGCGGTTGCGAGGTCAGGCGCGGGCCGATCGCGCCAGTGGCGTGAACAGCGCCCCGAGCCGGGTCACCTGCTGGGGGATGATCCAGTAGTAGACCCAGGTGCCGCGTCGTTCGCCGTCGATCAGCCCGGCGGTGCGCAGCACCTTCAGGTGGTGGCTGATGGTGGGAGCGGTCAGGTCGAAGGCGTCGGTCAGATCGCAGACGCAGGCTTCGCCGCCGGCATGGGAGCCGATCATGGACAGCAGCCGTAGCCGGACCGGGTCGGCCACGGCCTTGAGCAGCACGGCCAGCTCGGTCGCCTCGCTTTCGCCGAGCGGCTGGCGGGCGATCGGCGCGCAGCACGCCGCGTCCTGCGTGCCCTTGCTGTTCGGGACGAGGGGCAGGGTGGTGGCGGTCATGCGGGAGCCTCCGGACCGGGCGTGGTGGTTCGATGCCTGTCTAAATGATAGGCGGTGGTAGCCGATCAGCGACCCGGCGGCGATGAGGCGGGCCGGTGGACGGGACCTGCCGGTCGGTGGGTCCCGTCCAGGCGCGGCCCCGCCCGTTGTGCGGCGAGTGTGACGTGCCTCCTCGAACGGGGGTCAGCCGCAGCAGCCGCCGCCCTGCGCGGCCCCGGCGGTCGCCAGCGGCAGCGGGGTGCCCAGCAGGCCGCCGCTGATCCCGGTGGCCAGGCCCACCCGCTGCTCCTGGGCCTCGGCCAGGCTGGAGGAGCACACCCCGGTCTCGGGCAGGTCCAGCCGCACGTCCCGGGCGGCCTCCCAGTCGCCGGCCAGGGCGGCGACGACCGAGCGGGCCTGCTCGTAGCCGGTGGCCAGCAGGAACGTGGGGGCGCGGCCGTAACTCTTGACCCCCACCGCGTAGTAGCCGGGCTCGGGGTGGGCCAGCTCGTCGGCCCCGTGCGGCGGGACGGTGCCGCAGGAGTGCGCGTTGGGGTCGATCAGCGGTGCCAGCGCGCGGGTGGAGCCGAGGACCGCATCGAGGTCGAGGCGCAGCTCACCGGCGATGGCGTGGTCGGGCCGGTAGCCGGTGGCGGCCACGATGCGCTCGGCGGTGATGGTCTGCTCGGCGCCGGACGGGTCGCGGCTGATCACCCGTACCTGATCGCCGTCGCGCTCGATGGCGTGGGTGAAGAAGCCGGTCACCAGGCGGATGCGGCCGGTGGTGACGTGGGCGTGCAGGCGGGTGCCGAGCGCGCCGCGGGCGGGCAGCGCGTCGGCCTCGCCGCCGCCGTAGGCGCGGCCGGCGTCGCCGGCGCGGATGGCCCAGGTGATCGGGGTGTCCTCCAGCTGGGCGAGGGCGAGCAGGGTGGTGGCGGCCGAGTGACCGGCGCCGACGACCAGGACGTGCCTGCCCGCGTAGCGGTCGCGGTCGGCGCCGAGCACGTCGGGCAGCGCGTGGTCGACCAGGTCTGCCGCGTCGCTCTCGCCGCGGGCGGGCAGGCCGCTCGCGCCGAGCGTGCTCGGGGTGGCGTAGGTGCCGGAGGCGTCGATGACCGCGCGGGCGTGCAGCTCGCTGCCGTCGGCCAGACGGATCAGGAACGGCGCCGCCTCACGCCCGGCGGTGCGGACCCGGTCGTAGCCGAGCCTGCTGATCGCGCTCACCTTCGCGCCCAGGCGGATCCGGTCACCGAACAGCTTGGCCAGCGGGGCCAGGTAGTCATCGATCAGCTCGGCGCCGGTCGGCAGCCACTCGGCGTCCGGGGCGCTCCAGCCGTCGGCTTCCAGCAGGCGGCGGGCCGCGGAGTCGATGTTGTACTTCCACGGGCTGAACACCCGTACGTGGCCCCATCTGGCCACCGACGCGCCCGCCTGCTCACCCGCTTCCAGCACCACGAAGTCGAGACCGCGTCCGGCCAGGTGGGCGGCCGCGGCCAGCCCGACCGGGCCGGCGCCGATCACCACGATGGGCAGCTCGTCAGGCCGTGCGGCCTGCGTGCTGGGCTCCAGCTCGACGGCGGTAGGACCGCAGCATCCGCTCATGGCGCATCTCCTCGCTGGTGCACGTGGGCCTGTGCCACGCGCTGTTTTGAAGTCTGTCTAAGTACGCTCGTCTGGCAGGATGCCGCACAACTTAGAGATATGTCAAATTAGAACTTCATCGAATCAGACAGGGTCGGGTAGCGCGGTGATCGGTGTCGCTCAGCTGTCTGTCAGGAAGGCCAGCGCGTCGGGGGCGAAGCGCTTGTCGGTGAACGTGCCGCTGTGCCCGCGGTCCGGGTAGACGACGAGCTGGGCGTCGGGGATCCCCTCGACCGTCTGTCTGGCCAGGTCCAGCGGGTAGACGAGATCCTTGCCGCCCTGGATCAGCAGGGTGGCCGCCTTGATGTCGGCCAGCCGCCCGCGCAGGTCGAAGCCGTCCTCGGCCTGGAGCACGGTGACGGCGTCGGTGTGGTCCTCGTGGCCGCTGTCCGACAGCCAGAGCAGCCCTTTGACCAGCCGGCGGCCGACGGCCGATTCCGTGACGATCTCGGCCAGCGCCGGGCTCGGCCGCTTGCCCTGCCGCGCGCGTTCCATGTAGGCGCGCTGGGCTCGCCTGCCGGCCGGGCCGAGGGTGGCGGCCGTGCCGCCCAGGACCAGGCGGTCGACCAGGTCGGGATGGTCGGCGGCGAGCTGGAGGGCGATGGATCCGCCGGTGGAGATGGCCAGCACGTTCACCGGGCCGTCGAAGGCGCTCGTGATCCCTCGCGCGTACACGGTGGCGAGGTCCGCCATCGTCGTGGTCGGTGGCAGGCCGGGCGGGCGGTTGACGATGTGGACGGTGAAGTGCTGGGTGAACGGTCGCACCATCCGCATCGTCGACCAGCGGGCCAGGCCCGTCGGGTTGGCCGCTCGCGGGGTGTAGAGCAGGACGACCAGGGGCGGGCCGGCGCCGGCCGACAGGTGTGGAAGGTCGTTCATCATGAGGTGAGCCCTTCTGTGACGGCGTCGATCAGGCGGTCCATCACGGCCGGGTAGACGTCGGCCCCCAGATGTTCGGCGTGCAGCGGGGTGAGCAGGACCGCGCGCAGCACGCCGAGCAGCACCTGGGGGTCGCCGTCCAGCCGGGTGCCGAGGAACTGGAGCAGGTCGGCCATGGGGCCGCCCGAGGCCGCGGCCATGCGTTCGGGGGTGAGCCTGGCGGCGACCGCGGCCATCTCCTGAGGATGGGACATCAGCCGCCGGTAGAGCGGGTTGGTGTCGAGCTCGGCGACCGTGGCGCGCAGGAAGCGGCGCAGGGCGTCGCGGGTGTCGGTGCCGCGGTTGAGCCCCTCGTCGATCACCCGCTGTCGCACCTGCTCGCTCTGGCGCAGCATCGCCTCGAAGTAGAGGTCCTCCTTGGAGGCGAAGAAGGCGTAGAGCGAGGACTTGGCGATCCCCGCGGGAGCGGTCAGCTCTTCCAGGGAGGTCTTGCGCAGGCCCTGGGCCGCGAAGAGCCGGGTGGCGGTGTCGAGCAACCGCTCGATGATCCGCGACCGCTCCTCCGGTGAGAATGCTGGAGGCATGATGTTTCCATATGAACAGATTAGTTTTTTGTTCACAGGGTAGCTCATGGCGGGTGGGCCGGCGCTGCCGTGCTGACGGTCGGCCCGGCTCATCGGAACCCAGCCCCAGGCTCGGTCGTTCAGCTGAACAAGCGGCTGATCCAGGTGAAGCAGGGAAACCACCGTGGTCTTCAAACGGATGCTCGGTGCCTTCGGCGACGGCGGGCCCTCGGTGGGCACTCTCCTGGCCATGTCACGGACGCAGCCTGGGGGCACGCTGTCCGGTGAAGTACGCCTGAAGGGCGGCGATCACGACGCCCGCGTCGAGCGGATCGGCCTCGGGCTGGTCGCGCGGGTGGAGCCGGCGCGGAGGGAAGGCGGGGAGCAGAGCGGGCTCGTGGAGCTCGCGCACGCCGAGGTCTCCGGCCCGTCCACGCTCGGGCAGGGACAGGACCGTACGATCGCGTTCCAGGTCGCGGTGCCGTGGGAGACCCCGATCAGCGAGATCGGCGGCCGGCACCTGGCCGGCCTGGCCTTGGGCGTCCGCACCGAAGTGGTCAGCGCCGCCATGGTGGTGGAGCAGGGCGATCTGGACATGGTCGCCGTCCGGCCGCTGCCCTCCCAGCAGCGCGTGCTGCACGCGTTCGCCCAGCTCGGTTTCCACTTCGTGTCCGCTGTCCTGCGGGCCGGCGGGCTCGCGGGTGTGCGCCAGGATCTGCCGTTCTACCAGGGGATCGAGTTCTATCCCCCGACCCGTTATGCGGGCTCGATACACGAGGTCGAGCTGGCGTTCGTCCCGAGCCCGTCCGGATTGGACGTGGTCTTGACGGTGAACGGGCATGCCGGCCGCCACTGGTCCGGCGGGGCCGTCGGACGCTTCCAGATGACTCATGCGGAGGCGCTGCGCACCGACTGGCCCAGCGAGGTCGACCGCTGGCTGGGCGGTCTGACCCGGCACGCCCGCGGCTAGGGCGATCTTCGCCGGCGATGCCGGCGCTCACCGTCCTGGAACGCCTCAGAGCCAGTCGCGTTTGCGGAAGGCGAGGTAGAGGCCGAGGGAGGCGGTGACGATGACGATGCTGGAGGTCCAGAACCCGATCGGCTGATCCGCGCCGGGATAGGGCACGTTCTGGCCGTAGAAGCCGGTGATCATGGTGGGGATGGCGATGATCGCGGCCCAGCTCGTCAGCTTCTTCATGATGGTGTTGAGCCGGTAGCCCTGCTGGCTCAGGTGGGTCTCGCGGATGTTGCTGACCAGGTCGCGCAGGGAGTCGGTCCATTCAGTCACGCGGAGCACGTGGTCGTAGACGTCCTGGTAGTAGGGGGCCATGGGCGGCTCGACCACGTGCAGGTCGCGGCGGAGCAGGCTGTTGATCACTTCGCGCATGGGCAGGACGCCACGGCGGAACTGGACCAGGCTCTTGCGCAGGGCGAAGGTGTGGCGCTGCATCTCGCGGCTGGGCTGCTCGCCGAACAGATCGCCTTCGAGGGTCTCGATCTGGTCGTCCAGCGCCTGGATGACCTCGAAATGGCCGTCCACGACGACGTCCAGCAGGCCGTGCAGGAGGAAGCCGACGCCGTGCTTGGCCAGGTCCCGGCTGGCGTCCCAGCGTTTGACCACCTCGTCGATGTCGAACTGGTCGTTCTCGCGCACGGTGACCAGGGCGGTGCGGGTGACGAAGATGTTGATCTCGGTGGAGTCCAGCTGTCCCGTGTCGGGGTCGAGCCGTTCGCCGTACACGGTCAGGAAGAGGTGGCTGTCATAGACGTCCAGCTTGGGACGCTGGCGGTCGTGCAGCACGTCCTCCACGGCGAGCGCGTGCAGGCCGAGCTCCTCGCTGATCACGTTGAGGTCCGCAGGGCTGGGGGAGCACAGGTCGAACCAGATGGCGCAGCCCGGATCGGCCACGAAATCTGACACATCGGACACAGGGAAGCCCTCGGCCTCCAGCACTCCGTGACGGTAAAGACGGGTACGAGCCATGCAAGGCAGAGTAAAGCCCCGGCATCGGCGGTCACTTCACAGGACGGTCGCCAGGCCAGGGGCGGGGAGCGGCACGCCCGCGATACGGCCCGCACTGAATGTGTCCCGGAAAGGACCGGATGTGTCAGCGCCTTCCATAATGCCGTGTCGACATATCCCCGAAAGCGACACTTAATGCCTCTGGTTGGGTTTCGGAGAAAAAGTGGATCAGTGTGCTTATAGAGCCTTACTTGTGCCGTTTCCGGGAGAGGTTGAGGGGCTGAAGTGGCGGCCGGGACGCTCGACGGTGCGCGGCCCCCGAGGGGGGCGGGCGTCTTGACGCCTTCTTGACGCCACCGGCTCTTGTCGCGCGATAGTCGCCTATACAACGATTAGCTGCGGATTGGCAATCAATGCGATGTGGCAATGGAAATCGATGACATCTCCTGGGACCACCTGCTCGAACTGATCCGTTCGATGCAGAGCGACCTGCTGCCCAGCCTGGTCCGGATGCACGAGGACGACGATCTGTCCCTGCTCGACGGCACGATGCTGCGGTTACTCGACCGCGGCGAGGACCCCACCGTGCGCGAGCTCGCCGCGCTCATCGGCCGGTCGGACTCACGGACGAGCCGCATCGTCGACCGGCTGGTACGGCGCGGCCTCGTGGCCAGGGAAGAGGACGAGCGCGACCGGCGGGTACGGCGGGTCCGCCTCACCGGGCGGGGTGAGGCGCTCCTGCAACGGATCGACCGGCTGCGGGTGGAGACCCAGGCGGAGCTCTGGCGCCACGTCACCGACGACGACCGGATCGTGCTGATCCAGGCCATGGAGATCTACGCGAAGGCAGCAAGGAGAATCAGGGATGAACGTGATCGGTCTGGCTGACGTCGACGCCGGCATGATCGAGCTCGTCGGTGGGAAGGCCGCCGGGCTGGGCGAGATGATCAGAGCCGGGGAGCGGGTGCCGGACGGTTTCTGCCTCACGACCGAGGCCTTCCGCGCGGGAGGCATCCCCGATCGAGAGGTCGCCGACGCCTACGAACGCCTCGGGAAGGGGCCCGTCGCCGTACGATCCAGCGCCACCGCCGAGGACCTGCCCGAGGCGAGCTTCGCCGGCCAGCAGGACACCTTCCTGGAGGTCGCCGGGACCGACGAGCTCCTGGAAGCCATCCGCAAGTGCTGGGAGTCGCTCAACACCGAGCGGGCGATCGCCTACCGCGCCGCGCACCACATCGACGAGTCGGCGATCGCCATGGCGGTCGTCGTCCAGCGCATGGTCGAGCCGCAGGCGGCCGGGGTGCTGTTCACCGCCAACCCGATCACCGGCACGCGCGGGGAAGGCGTCGTGGACGCCACCCCCGGGCTGGGGACCGCCGTCGTCGACGGCTCCACCGACACCGACCACTACGTGCTCGACGGGACCCGCCACGACCACGGCTGCCTCAGCCAGGCGCAGCTCGACGAGCTCGGCGCGGCGGGACGGCGGCTGGAGGAGCACTTCGGCTCGCCGCAGGACATCGAGTTCGCCTTCGACCATGACGGCACGCTGTGGCTGCTGCAGTCCAGGGCGATCACGACGCTGTTCCCGCTGCCGCCCGGGCGCGGCCTGCCGCAGCCGCGGGTCTACCTGGAGATCGGGCACATGCAGGGGCTGCTCCACCCGGCCACGCCGATGGGGATGTCCGCGCTGCTCCTGGTCACCGAGCAGTGGCTGGAGTCCATGAGGATGCGGAACGTCCAGGACAAGGTCAAGCAGATGATGGTGGACGTCGACGGCCACTTCTACGTCGATCTCACCCCGTTCGCGCGCAACAAGAAGATCCGTCAACGGCTGCCGGCCGGCATGGAGATCTACGGGCCCCGGGTCAGCACGGCGCTGGCCAAGGTGCTGGAGGATCCCCGCTTCGCGCCGGTCCCGGGCCGGCCGTACCGGCTCAGCACCGTGACGAAGGTGGCCACGCGCCTGGGGCCGACCATCGCCACCGGGATCGTCGGCGCCCTGATCAGGCCGGAGGCGGCGCGCACGCGTACCTTCGGCCTCATCGACCTGGCGCGGCGGACGAGCACGCCGCCGGCGGGCGACCTCACCCCCGTTCAGCGGCTGCGGTTCGCCGAGGAGGTCCAGCGCCCGCTGTTCGCCAAGGAGCTCAACCAGGCCATGGGGCCGCTCTTCGCCGGCATCATGTGCCGCCAGATCCCGGTCGGCCTGCTCAAGGGCGTGGCCACGCAGGAGGAGGTGGAGTCGACCACGCGCGGCCTGCCGTACAACGTCACGACCGACATGGACCTGGAGCTGTGGCAGGTCGCGGTCAACGCGCGCCCGCACCGCGACCTGTTCCTGAACACCCCGGCGGAGGAGCTGGCCGGACGCTACCGGGCCGGGGAGCTTCCCGACATCGGCCTGGGGGCCTTCCTCGACAAGTACGGCCATCGCGGCGTGGCCGAGATCGACCTCGGCGTCCCGCACTGGGCGGACGACCCGGCGCCGGTCTTCTCGACGATCGCGAACTACCTGCGGGTCACGGACCCCGAGCAGGCCCCCGACCGCCGGTTCGAGCGGGCCAGGCGCGAGGCCGAGGCGAAGATCGACGAGCTGGTACGGCGTGCGCGCCGCCGCCGCCCGATCCGCGCGGCCCTGGCCGGGTTCTTCATGCGCCGCGCCCGGCAGCTCGCCGGGCTGCGGGAGCTGCCGAAGTTCGTGTGGCTGATCCCGCTCGTGGAGATACGCCGCCAGATGCTCATCATCGGCGCCGCACTTGTCGAGCGCGGGCTGCTGGACGAGGCCGGCGACATCATGTTCCTGTACGTGTCCGAGGTCCAGCAGGCCCTGGACGGCACCGACCTGCGCGGGCTCGTCGCCGAGCGCAGGCAGTCCTACCGCCGCGAGATGCGCCGCAGGAACGTCCCCGGGCTGCTGCTGTCCGACGGCACCGACGTGGAGGCGGCGCTGCCCGCACCACCGGCCACCGAGGGGACGCTCACCGGTCTGGCCGGCGCTCCGGGGCAGGTCACCGGCCGGGCCCGCGTCGTGCTCAGCCCGGCGAACGCCCACATCGAGCCGGGAGACATCCTCATCGCGCCGACGACCGACCCCGGCTGGACCCCGCTGTTCATGACCGCCGGCGGGCTGGTCACCGAGACCGGATCCCCGATGGCCCATGGACCGACGGTCGCCCGCGAGTACGGCATCCCCGCCGTCATCTGCGTCCGCGACGCGACCAGGGAGATCAGGACGGGCCAGCTGATCACCGTCGACGGTGCGGCCGGCACGGTCAGGCTGGAGGAGGAGCCCGCCACGCCGTGACGCCGGGGTAGTCCGTCCTGGTTTGCGCCCCAGCTATTAAGTGTTGCTAGATACCGGTAGTCAGTGTTACTGTTTACCGGTAATCAGCAATGCTTAGTAGCTGAAGGGAGGTGTTCCGTGGGCAAGCTGGTGACGGAGATGCTCAAGGGAACGCTGGAGGGCATCGTCCTCGCGATCCTGTCCGCCCGGCCCGCGTACGGCTACGAGATCACGGCGTGGCTCCGCGATCGGGGCTTTTCCGACATCGCCGAGGGCACGGTCTATGCGCTGCTGGTCAGGATCGAGCGGCGCGGTCTCGTAGACGTGGAGAAGGTCCCGTCCGAGAAGGGGCCGCCGCGCAAGGTGTACTCCCTGAACGTGCAGGGACGGGACTATCTCGAAGAGTTCTGGATGACCTGGAGCTTCCTCGCGGAACGGCTCGGAAAGCTTCGCGAAGGAGGCAAGTAGCCATGGCCGCAGAGTCGAGTGAGCCGAAGAGCCGCGCCCGGCAGTACCTGGAGGTGGTCACCGGGCCGCTGGAGGACAAGAAGCGCTGGCGGCAGTACAAGGCGCGGATCAAGGCGCTTCCGGAGAACTACCGGGTGGCGGTCGAAGCGATGGAGCGCTACCTGATGCACTTCGGGCCGGGAGACGGCGCCGACGCAGCGTCGATGTTCGAGGACCTGGCCGACCTGTTCGAGCGCGGCGCGGCGGACGGTACCCCGATCCGCGAGATCTTCGGCGAGGACCCGGTGGAGTTCGTCGAGGCGTTCATCCAGAGCTACTCCAGAGGGAGCTACATCCGCCGGGAGCGGGACCGGCTCACCAGCGCCGTCGAGCGCGCCGCCGGTGAGGACACCACGAGAGACAGGAGGGTCTGATGACGACCCAGCACGCCCAGGCGATCCAGGTGCAGGGCCTGGAGAAGTCGTACAAGGATCTGCAGGTGCTGCGCGGCGTGGACTTCACCGTGGCGCGGGGCAGCATCTTCGCCCTGCTCGGCTCGAACGGAGCGGGCAAGACCACGGTGGTGAAGATCCTGTCCACGCTGCTCAAGGCCGACGCGGGCACGGCCCGCGTCAACGGCCTGGACGTCGCCACGCAGGCGGCGGACGTACGGGAGTCGATCAGCCTTACCGGGCAGTTCGCCGCCGTCGATGAGATCCTCAGCGGGCGGGAGAACCTGGTGCTGGTCGCCCGGCTGCGGCACCTCAAGGACCCCGGCAAGGTCGCCGACGATCTGCTCGAACGGTTCTCGCTGACCGACGCCGGCGCGCGCAAGGCATCGACGTATTCGGGCGGCATGCGCCGCCGCCTCGACATCGCGATGAGCCTCATCGGCAATCCGGCGGTCATCTTCCTCGACGAGCCCACCACCGGACTCGACCCCCAGGCGCGCATCGAGGTGTGGCAGACCGTCAAGGAGCTCGCCGACCGGGGCACGACGGTGCTGCTCACCACCCAGTACCTGGACGAGGCCGAGCAGCTCGCCGACCGGATCGCGATCCTGCACCAGGGCCGGATCATCGTCAACGGCACGCTGGCCGAGCTCAAGCAGCTGCTCCCGCCGGCCAAGGTCGAGTACGTCGAGAAGCAGCCGACCCTCGAAGACGTCTTCCTCACCCTCGTCGGCGACAACGGCACAGACGGCGACGCCGGCAATCACCGCGTCCCAGCAGGCAAGTAAGGAACCATCATGACCAAGCACTTCTTCGGCGACACCGCCGTCCTCTTAGGGCGATCCCTGCGCCACATCACCCGCAGCGCGGACACCATCATCACCACCACGATCATGCCGATCGCCATGATGCTGATGTTCGTCTACGTCTTCGGCGGCGCGATCCAGACCGGGTCGGACTCGTACGTGAACTACATGCTGCCCGGCATCCTGCTCATCACCGTCGCCTCCGGCATCGCCTACACCGCGTTCCGGCTGTTCATGGACATGAAGAGCGGCATCTTCGAACGCTTCCAGTCCATGCCGACCGCGCGCTCGTCGGTGCTGTGGGCGCACGTGCTGACCTCGCTGATCGCCAACCTGATCTCGCTCGTCGTCGTCGTGCTCGTCGCCCTGCTCATGGGCTTCCGCACGAGCGCCGGAGTGATGGCGTGGCTCTCCGTCGCCGGCGTCCTGGTCCTGTTCACCCTGGCGCTGACCTGGATCGCGATCATCCCCGGCCTGACAGCCAAGACGATGGAAGGCGCGAGCGCGTTCTCCTACCCGCTCATCTTCCTGCCCTTCCTCAGCTCGGCCTTCGTACCCACCGCCACCATGCCCGGCCCGGTCCGCTTCTTCGCCGAGAACCAGCCGGTCACCTCCATCGTCAACGCCATCCGCAACCTGTTCGCCGAGCAGCCCGTCGGCACCGACATCTGGATCGCCCTGGCCTGGTGCGTCGGCATCCTCGTCGTCGCCTACGCCTTCGCCATGAACACCTACCGCCGCAAGATTTCCTGAGCCGGGCCGCCGGCTGAGCTTTCAGAGCTTCGGCGAGCACGTAATCCCGTGAGTAGAGAGGAATGGTCATGGAGCACACCTTCACCGCGCTGCCGACCGCGCGTCAGCCCGGCTGCCCCTTCGATCCGCCCAAGGAGCTGACCGAGGCCCGCGAGCACGGACCGATCAGCCGCTTCCCGTTCCCCGACGGGCACGAGGGCTGGATGGTCACCGGCTACGACCTGATCCGGTCGATCCTGGCCGACCCGCGGTTCAGCTCCCGCAAGGAGCTCATGCGTCACCACCCGCTGATGGACCTCGGCGACTTCGAGGTCCCTCCGGCGCCGCCCGGCGAGTTCCTGCTGATGGACGACCCGCAGCACAGCCGCTATCGCAAGCCGCTGGTGGGCACGTTCACCGTCCGGCGGATGCGGCTGCTCACCGAGCGGGTCGAGCAGATCACCGCCGAGCACCTGGACGCCATGGAGCAGGCCGGGCCGTCGGCGGATCTGGTGACCGCGTTCGCCAAGCCCGTACCCGCCATCGTGATCTGCGAGCTGCTGGGGGTGCCGTACGAGGACCGGGGTTCCTTCCAGGACAACATCGACAAGTTCCTCGGCGGCGAGGTCGGCGACGAGGAGCTGATCGCGGCCTACACCGCGACCCAGGAATACCTCGCCGAGCTGGTGGCCGCCAAGCGGGCCAACCCCACGGACGACCTGCTCAGCGATCTCATCGACGGCGAGTTCACCGATGAGGAGCTGCGGGGGATGGCCCTGATCCTGCTGTCGGCCGGGTTCGACACCACCGCGAACATGCTGGCCCTGGGCACCTTCGCCCTGCTGCAGAACCCGGCGCAGCTGGCCGCCCTGCGCGCCGACCCGGCGCTCACCGACAAGGCGGTCGAGGAGCTGATGCGGTATCTGACCGTCGCCAAGACGTCCATGCGCACGGCGCTGGAAGACGTCGAGCTGGGTGGCCACACCATCAAGGCCGGTTCGATGATCTTCCTGTCCTACCACACGGCCAACCGCGACCCCGAGCGCTTCACCGACCCCCACGTGCTCGACCTCGCCCGGCAGGACGGCGGCCACCTGGCCTTCGGCCACGGCATCCACCAGTGCCTGGGCCAGCAGCTGGCCCGGGTCGAGATGCGGGTCGCCTTCCCCGCCCTGCTCGACCGCTTCCCCACGCTGCGCCTGGCCGTACCGGCCGAAGAGGTCAGCCTGCGCCCGGAGACCGCCGACATCTACGGCGTCAAGAGCCTCCCGGTCACCTGGGACGTGTGACCGCCGGCCGGTGACCCGGCAGGGTCGCCCGCCCCCCTCCGCGAGATCGTGCTCCGGTCCGGCCCTTGACGACTTCGCCGGCCACGCCGCTGACAGCACTGTGACCTGTCGGGCCGCACCCGCACCCCTTCGCTCGCACCCCTTCGCCGCACTTTTGCTCGCACCGTGGTGAGCTCGCCGCTGCCCGCCGGCGTGCTCGCCACCGCCTCCGCATGCGCCGCGAATCCCGCTTTCAGCAGTAATCGACCCAGATGGAGGACGCATGTCCCGTTGGAAACGGCGAGGGCTCCTCGCCGCAGTCACACTCGCGGCCCCGCTCGTGGTCGCCGGTGCTCCCGCCGCGTCCGCGACCGCGGAGCCGAGGATCGAGGTCTCCGGCGGGGTCACGCAGCCCGCCTTCTCCTACCAGGACGCCATCCGCGAGCACGTCCGGGTGGAGTCGCCGGTGGACAGCGACGGCGATGGCAAGAAGGACCTGGTCCGGGTGGACATCATCCGGCCGAAGGAGTCCGGTTCCGGGCTCAAGGTTCCAGTGATCATGCAGGAAAGCCCCTACTACGATGATCCGGGGGTCGGCTACGAGATCGAGAAGAAGACGTACGACGCGCACGGGAACGTGACGAAGTTCCCGATGTATTTCGACAACTACTTCGTGCCGCGCGGGTACGCGTTCGTGTCCGTGGACATGATCGGCACCAGGTTGTCCGACGGCTGCCCGACCTCCTACGGCGCCGCCGACGTGCTGGGCGGCAAGGCGGTCGTCGACTGGCTGAACGGCCGCGCGACCGCGTACGACGACCAGGGCGAGCCGGTCGCAGCCACCTGGACCACCGGACGTACCGGGATGATCGGCCACTCCTACGAAGGAGCGCTCGGCGTCGGCGTGGCCGGCACCGGGGTGCCGGGGCTGGCGACGATCGTGAACCTCGCCGGCTACACCAGCGGATACGAGAACTCGCGCAACAACGGCACCATCATCTGGTTCAAGGGCGCGGCGGCCTGGCAGTCCAGGCGGGTCGACAAGGACCCGGACGAGAAATGCGCGGCGGTGCGCGAGCAGCTGCTCGAAGGCTCCGACGACGCCACCGGCAACTACAACGCCTACTGGCACGAGCGCAACTACCGGAACGGGCCGATCTCGAAGGCGCGCAACATCCGCGCCAGCGTCTTCGCGGTGATGGGCATGCAGGACCGCAACGTGGTCGGCAGCCAGTTCTCCGAGTGGTGGGCCGGGCTGCCCCGTAACGTGCAGCGCAAGGCGTGGGTGACGCAGTACGGGCATCTCGACCCGTTCTGGGCCCGCCGCGAGGTGTGGCTGGACACCCTGCACCAGTGGTTCGACCACGAGCTGATGGGCGTCGCCAACGACATCATGCGGCAGCCGCGCGTTGACGTGCAGCTCGGCCCGGACCGGTGGATCACCCAGGCCGAGTGGCCGGCACCGGCACGCACGACGACCCTGCGGCCGCAGCGGGACGGCTCCCTGGGCGGTAAGCCCTCGACCGGAACCGGCAGCTACATCGACGCCGCCCGGACCGAGGTCGCGATGGCCGACAATCCCGGCGTCACCCACCCCAACCGGCTGGCCTTCCTGACCCCGCCGCTGAAGACCGCGATGCGGCTGTCCGGCACACCGTCGGCGAGCCTGCGTCTCAAGCTCGACAAGCCGACCGCCAACCTGGGCGTCCTGCTCGTCGACTACGGCACCGACACCCGCATCAACTACCGCGAGAGCACCCTGACGGCCGCGCAGGGCCTCAAGTTCATCGGCGGCGAGGACTGCGTGGGCGAGAGCACGGCCGATGACGACGGCTGCTACCTCAGGGCCGGCGACAACACGGCGACCTCCGGCTTCAACGTGGTCACCCGAGGAATCCTGGACGCGCAGAACCACAGGTCGCTGAGCCGCTCGACACCGCTGACGCCGGGTAAGCCGTACCAGATCACCTGGAAGTTGCTGCCGCAGGACTACGAGTTCAAGGCCGGGCACCGGCTGGGCCTGGTGCTGACCGGAGCAAACGACGACTTCAACCTCGACGAGAGCGGCAACGGCACCGGCACCGACGCCGAACCCGGCACCGGGGCCACGGTCACCATCGACCTGGCCGGCACCTCGATCTCGCTGCCGGTGGTCAACGGCACAGGATCGCGACGATCGCCCTGATGCCCGCCCTGATGCCCGCCCTGCCGACCGGCGGCGATCCCTGGTCAGCGGCTTGAAGATCGTCCGCCGCGTCAGGCAGGTAGGCTGGCCCCGGCTGCCGCGCCGGCGAAGGGGCTACTCATGATCACCGACCCGACGATCACCCGGATCGGCCAGGGGGTGGAGCTGCATCACCACCGAGGCCAGCGGGATGCCGCTCGCGACCTCTTCGCCCAGATCTGGGACGACATCGGTGGCGAGGAAGGCGACCCGCTGCATGTCTGCGTCCTCGCCCACGCGATGGCCGACGTGCAGGACGACGTGCACGAGGAGCTGGCGTGGGATCTGCGAGCGCTTGCCGCCGTCGGCCTGGTCACCGACGATCGGGTGGCGCAGGCCGGCGTGACGCTTTCGGTGGCCGGCCTGTATCCGTCGCTGCACCTCAACGTGAGCGAGTGCTACCGCAAGCTGGGCGACCTTGATCGCGCCCGCGAGCACCTGGAGCTGGCGCGGGCCGAGATCGGCGCGCTGGGCGACGACGAATATGGGCGGCTCATCAAGGGCGGCCTGGAGCGGCTGACCGGACTGCTGGGTGATTCCACCTGACCGCGGGCCCGTACGGGCTCAGGTCATGGCCCGCGGGCGGGTCGCGACTCGCTCTTGAGAGTGAGTCGCGAGATCGCCCGCACCGGCGATGTGTGCGACCTCTGGGAAAGCCGAGGATTTACCCCATGAACCCCCGCTTTCCTTTCATCGCCGCGCCCCTGCTCACGCTCGCCTACGGTGTGATCCGCATTCTCGACGGCCTCGACGGCAGCCGGGGCCCCGGGCTGGCGTGGACCACCGGCCATCTGGCCTTCATGGCGGCGCTGGTCCTGTTCGCGGTGACCTTCTGGCAGATGCGGCGCATCGCCGGGGGCGGCCGGCTGGCCACCGTGAGCGCGGTGGCCGGGATCGCCGGCATCGTGGGGCTGCTGGCGCAGTTCGGCATCGACATCGTGGTCGGGTTCATGTCCGCCGACCACGCGGCCATGGGTGCGCTGTTCGCACAGGTCCAGGCCGTGCCCGTCGTGCCGTTCGTGATCTACACCGGCACCCCGTTGCTGTTCTACGTGGCCCAGGTCGTGATCGTGAGCCGGCTCGCGGTGCTGGGCCGCGTCCAGTGGTGGACGCCCGTCCTGGTCCTGGTCGACATGGCCCTGCCGCTCGTCGACAAGGACTTCATCCCGCTCGGCGCCCTGTGCCTGCTGGTCTCGTTCGTGCCGCTGGCCCGCCAGGCCGCCGCGCCGGTGGTCAAGCGCGAGGTCGCCCTCGTATGACGCGCCGGGCAAAATGGGGCGCTGTGTCCGATATACCGTACTTCGACCAGGCTCGGCGGTGGGCGAACTCGCTGCCGCCGATCTGGGTGGACGCCGCGCTGGCCGGCCTGGTGCTGCTCGTGCAGATGTGGCCGCTGCTGTCCCGGGACAACCCGGCCGGCGGGCCCTGGGACGGGTGGGGCTACCTGGTCGTGGTCGCCGCCTCGCTGCCGCTGATCTGGCGGCGCCGCGCGCCGGTGGCCGTCCTGATGGCCACGCATTGCGCCACGATCTCGTACGACTTCGCCGACCAGGTGGCCTCCCAGCCCATCTGGTACGGCGGGCTGATCGCGGTCTACACCGTGGCCGCCTACAGCGCCTGGCTGCCCCGCGTCATCTCCCTGACCATCACGGTCTGCGGCGGCCTGCTCCTGGTCGGCTCCGCCGAGACGGCGATGCGCGGCGTCGTGCTCGCCCTGGCCGCCTACGCCATCGGGCGCGCCTCGGCCACCTCCCGCGCGCACGCCGCCGCCCTTCAGGAGCGGGCCGCCCAGCTCGCACGGGAGCGGCAGGCCGAGGCCGAGCGGGCCGCCGAGCGCGAGCGGGCCAGGATCGCCCGCGACATGCACGACATCCTCGCCCACGCGGTCAGCCTCATGGTGGTCCAGGCCGAGGCCGGGCCGGTGGTGGTCAACAGCGATCCGGCCAAGGCCGAAGCCGTCTTCGACGCGATCGCCGCCGCCGGGCGCGACGCCATGGTCCAGCTGCGCCGCATGCTGAGCGTCCTGAAGGAGGACGAGGGCCCCCGCACGCCGCAGCCGACCATCGCCGCCCTCCCTGACCTGGCCGGACAGGTCCAGGCCACCGGGCTGAAGGTGACATACTCCACCTCGGGCGAGCCCGGATCGCTGCCGCCGGACGCCGAGGTGGCCGTGTACCGGATCACCCAGGAAGCTCTCACCAACATCGTCAAGCACGCCGGCGCGACCCGCGCCGACATCAAACTCGCCTGGCAGGACGACACTCTCATGATCGACATCACCGACGACGGCCGCGGCGGCGGAACGCCGCTGCCCTCGGGTGGCAACGGCCTGATCGGCATCAGGGAACGCGCCGCCGCCTGCGGCGGCACTGCCGTCACCGGCCGGCGCACCGACGGGCCCGGCTTCCAGGTCCGCGTCCGCCTGCCGCGGCCGGTGAACGCGTGAGCGTGCGGATCGTCGTCGCCGACGACCAGGAGCTGGTACGCGCCGGATTCAGCATGATCCTCGACGCCCAGCCCGACATCGAGGTCGTCGCCGAGGCGGCCGACGGGGCGCAGGCCGTCGCCGCCGTCCGCGCGCACCAGCCGGACCTGCTCCTGCTCGACATCCGCATGCCGAACATGGACGGCATCGAGGCGGCCGCCGTCGTGTCCGCGGAGAGCGACTGCCGCGTCCTGATGCTGACCACGTTCGACCTGGACGACTACGTCTACGACGCGTTGCGCGCGGGGGCGAGCGGGTTCCTGCTCAAGGACGTCCGCCGCGACGACCTCGTCCACGCCGTACGCGTGGTCGCGGCCGGCGAGTCGCTGCTCGCGCCCTCGATCACCACCAAGCTCATCGCGGAATTCACCTCCCGGCGCCCCGCCGGCCCTAAGGCGCCGCCGCCCGAACGCTTCGACGTGCTGACCGCCCGCGAGCGGGAGACGCTGCGGATGATCGCCCGCGGCCTGTCCAACGCCGAGATCGCGCAGGCCATGGTGGTCAGCGAGCACACCGTCAAGACCCACGTCAGCAACCTCCTGACCAAGCTCGGCCTGCGTGACCGCGTACAGGCCGTGATCGCCGCCTACGAGAGCGGCCTGACCGTTCCAGGACAAGCCCCGTGACCCGACCGCTGGGCACCGTTCGGGGCCCTCAGCGGAAGGAGCGGCGGTAGGCGGCCGGGGTGGTGCGCAGGGCCGTGTGGAAGCGGCGGCGGAGGTTGACCGCCGAGGAGAGGCCGACGCGGGTGGCGATGATCTCGACGGGCAGGTCGGTCTCCTCCAGCAGGGCGCGGGTGGCGGCCAGCCGGCGTTCCAGCAGCCAGCGGGCGGGCGGGACGCCGAGCTGGTCGGCGAACTGGCGGGTGAGGGTACGGGGGGAGACGCCCGAGTAGGCGGCCATGTCCTCGACGGTGACCTGCTCGGACAGGCGCGAGAGTAGCCATTCGAGCAGGGGTGCCAGGGAGTCCGGCATGGGGCCGGAGGTGGGGAGCGGCGGGTACTGGCGCTGGCAGCCCTCGCGGTGCGGACCGGCGGCGAGCTGGCGGCCGATGCGCATGGCGTGGGCCGCGCCGTGCTCCTGGAGCACCTGGTGGAGGCAGAGGTCGAGGGTGGCGGCCGAGGCTCCGGCGGTGGCGACGTCGCCGTGGTCGACGTAGATGACGGTGCCGTCGGGGATCACGCGGGGGTGGCGGGCGGCGAGCTCGCCGGAGAGCTCCCAGTGGACGGAGGCGCGGCGGCCGTCCAGGAGGCCCAGGGCGGCGGGGATGAAGATTCCCGCGCAGACGGCGACGATACGGGCGCCTCGGGCATGGGCCTGGGACACCGCGCGGAGTACGGCGGGCGAGGGGATGAGGGTCCAGCCCGCGATGACCACGGTGCCGGCGTCGTCGAGGGCTTCGAGACCGCGATCCACCTGGATGGGGACGCCGATGGTGGTGGGGAGGGAGCCGGGGTGTTCGGCGCACAGGCTGAAGCTGTAGTGCTGGGGGATGTCGGGGCCGTGGTAGCCGAAGACGGCTGAGGCGGAGGTGACCGGGTAGAGCTCCTGGTTCGGGGCGACCAGGGCGACCACGCGATGCGGGCGGGAGGCGGTCGAGGCCGTGGGGGGTGTCACCGGGCAATCCAGGGGCATGGCGCAAATGTACCCAATGATGTCATTTGGGACACCGGTGCTCTGATCTGGAAAGATCCAGAATTGGGCCCCATGTGGACGAGGAATTTCACCCTCTATTTCGGGGCCCGTACGATCTCGTTGCTTGGTGACGCGATGATGCCCGTCGCCTCGGCGCTGGCGATCGGGAAAGTCTACGGGATCGCCGGCGTCGGCTACGTGCTGGCGCTCTGGACCGCGTCGGCCGTGCTGGTCATGTTGTTCGGCGGGGTCGTCGCCGACCGGATCGGCGCCCGGCGCCTGATGATCGGCGCGGACGTGGTCAGGGTCGTCACCCAGGGGGTCGTGGCTGTCGCCTTCCTGGACGGTGCCCCGCCGTACGCCCTGTTGCTGGTGATGGCGTTCCTGTCGGGCCTGGCCGCCGGGATGTTCGAGCCGGGCGTCAACGGCATGGTCCCCCTGGTCGCGAAGGATCCGCAGCGGGCCAACGCGACGCTGAAGATCGCCGAGGCGGTTACCCAGCTGGCGGGTCCCGCGCTGGCCGGAGTGCTCATCGTGGTCGCCGGGCCGGTCTTCGTCTACACGGTGGACGCCGCGACGTTCCTGGTCAGCGGGGTCTTCCTGCTGCTGGTCCGGGTCGCCGTACCCAGGCCGGCGCCCTCCAACGTGCTGAACGACCTGCGCAGGGGATGGGAGGAGTTCAAGGCCAGGAGCTGGATGTGGTCGGTCATCCTGGTCTGGGTGTTCTGGGGCGTTCTGGTGGTCGGGCCGTACGTGCCGCTGTCGTCGCAGGTCATCGGGGCCGACTACGGCTGGGTGATGGCCGCGCTCGGCCTCGGCACCGTGCTGGGCGGGCTGGTGGCGATCAGGCTCAAGCCGCGCAGGCCGCTGGCGGCCGGTGCGGTGGCGTTGAGCGGGTACGTGGCGGTGCCGCTGACGGTCGCGCTCGGGCTGCCGCTGCCGCTGCTGATGGCCGGGCACCTGCTCGGGGGGTGCGCTTGGGCGTTCTGGTCGGTGATGTGGTCGACGAGCGTGCAGACGCAGGTCGCGCCGGACGTGCTGAACCGGGTCAACGCCTACCAGGTGGCCGGGTCGGTCGCGGGCATGGCGGTCGGGCAGGCACTGGCCGGTCCGGTCACCGCGCTGGTCGAACCGCGCGCGTTCATGCTGGGATCGGCCCTGGTCACGGTAGGCGTGGTGGCGGCGCTGCTGCTGATCAGGCCGATCCGGCGGCTGGGCCGACAACCTCAGGAGAACGCAGGCCGGTCGATCCCGGTCCCGGCCGGCTTGTCATCGCCTTGAGGGCGACGGGCGCGGTGACCTCCAGCGGGCCACCTGTCTCCCGGGACGAGCGATCCGGGCCGGTTCGCAGATGACCGGTTGCGGCCACGCGAGGACCCTGGCCAAGAGCATCGGGCCTGAGGATCATTGACAGTGCCGCTTATCAAGGCAGGAATGAGGAGGTCAATGTGAACGCACCGAGGGACGGCCGGGCCGAACGGCGACGATTAGGGAGGGGACGGCGACGGCATTCCCGGCTCGGCGCGGTCGCCTCGATCGCGCTCCTGCTCTCCGGGCTGCTGACTCCGACCGCGGCGCACGCCGGTCAGATCGTCCCCTGCCCCGCGAGCATCACCGAGTGGCGGCGCGTCCTCCAGACCGGCCGCCCGCCGGTGAGCATCTGGGAGGGCTACCGGTTCACCACGCTGTCCGTCACCCCGCAGTTCCTCATCAGCGACGGCCGCCAGCTCGACAACAACACGGACCTGTCCGTCGGCTACGAGATCCAGTCGTCGGTGTCCCGGACGCACTCCGTCTCGGCCACGACCGGCGTCACCGCGAACGTCGGCACCTACCTCACCGCCAACGTCAGCTCCACCATCGAGATGAGCCGCACCACCGCCATCGGAGTCACCCTGACGGTGACCGTGCCGCCGCGCACCCGCCTGATCGCCGAATACGGCGTGGAAGGCTACAACGTGAGCTACGCCGTGGAGGCGTGGCGCGTAAGGCGCGTCGGCAGCGGGACGCCCGCGCCCGGCGATCAGTGCGAGGAGTGGGGCTACTACCCGCAGAACACCATCGCCCCCACTCACCTTGAAGGCTGGCGCCTGAGAACCGCGTGATCCGAGCCGGCAGCGATCCGCCTGCAGACGGGCGCCTGGACGGCGTTCCCAGGCGCAGGCGGAACCGCCCGGCGGGGGTGCGCCCCGTCCTGGTCGCTCCTCACCGCCGGGCGGAGGCCTGGTTCGCGTCCCGCTGGTAGGTGTAGAGGATGAGCCCCTGGTGGAACTTGCCCACCTTGTCGTACAGCGCGCGAGCCGGGGCGTCCTCCAGCGTGTTCCAGTAGAGGCCTGAGAAGCCGCGCTCCTTGGCGTCCCGCGCCACCCACTCGATCACTGCCGTCGCGATGCCCCGCCGCCGGACGTCTGGGTCCACGAACAGGTCCGCCAGATAGCATCTCCCGGCGTACCAGACACTGGCGTGGAACAGGTAGTGCGCGATGCCGACCATCTTGCCGCCCAGCCGGGCGGCGACCCCGTGGATCTGCTCGTCGTCGATCAGGCGTCGCCAGGTCCGTTCGTAGACGTCGTCGCCGCGTTCGACCTCGAAGTAGGCGTCCTTGCCGCGGGCCAGCGATTCCCAGCAGGCGCGGTCGGATTCGGTCAGGAAGTTGATCTCCAACACGACGCCCATCCTGCCGTACGGTCAGGTCCGCGCCGGGCGCGTGACCAGGAAGCCGGGCGGCGTCGCACGCCTTGAGATCGGGGTGTAACACCCTTAGGGGTCAAGACACGTACGGAATGTCAGATTTCCGAACGAGAGAGAACAGCGTGGGCCCCCCTGATCACAAGCAGCGTTTCGAGCAGATCTACACGGCGAACTATGCCGATATCCTCGCCTACCTCCGGCGGCGCACCGACTCCCACGACGACGACGCCGACGCCCTTGCCGAGACGTTCACCATCGCCTGGCGCCGGCTGGACGACGTTCCCGAGGGGCACAGAGCCCGTCTGTGGCTCTACGGCGTGGCCCGCCGGGTGCTGGCCAACGGCCGCCGGGCCGATTCGCGCCGCAGCGAGCTGGTCGAACGCCTCGGCCGGCAGCTTGAGCAGTGGGCGGAGTCGGTCAGCGCGAACCATGACTTCGGCGGCGTACGAGAGGTCTTCATGCGCCTGAACCCGGACGATCGCGAGGTGCTCGCCCTGGCCGGCTGGGAGGGACCGGGCTCCCACGAGATCGCCACGGTGCTGGGCTGCTCGCGCGGGGCGGCCCGGTTGCGGCTGCACCGCGCCCGCAAGCGGCTGGCCAAGGACCTGAAGGCGGCTGGGCTCGACATAGCCCGCTACGGCATGCGTGCGATCACTTTGACGAAAGAGGCGACATGAAGAACGACATCGACCGCCTGGTGGCCGGCATTGCGCCCGATCCGGGACCGGGCGACACCGCGCTGGCCGGCGAGCTGCTGGAAGAGATCATCTCGACCCCCCGCCCCGCGCCCCGGAACGTACCGCGTCGGCGGAGCCTGCTGCGGCGCCGGTGGCTGGCCGCACCGGTCCTGGCCGCGGCGGCCGCTGTCGCGACCTTCGCCGTCAACCAGGTCCCGGCCGCCGCGGCGCTGGACATCGAACGCGTGGACGACCACTACGTCATCACCGTCAAGGACCTGATGGCCGATCCGAGCGTGTACCAGTCCGAGCTGAAGGCCCGTGGGCTGGACATCACGCTCACCTTGACGCCGACGTCCCAGAGCCTGGCCGGCAGCCTGTTCGTGCTGACCGGCCTCGACCCGCTGCGATCTGGCGAGCCCACGGCGGCCAACGGCCCCATCACGGCGATCAACGCCCCCGGCCCGTGCCACCGCTTCGGCGGATGTCCGACCGGGCTGAAGGTCCCGGTGGGCTTCGGCGGGAAGGCCGAAGTCATCCTCGGCCGGCAGGCTCAGCCCGGTGAGAAGTACGACATGCCCCCCGGGATCGGCATTTCCGGTGAACCGCTGTATTGCGTGGACTATGTCAACAAGAACGTCGCGGAAATCCGCACGCTGCTGCGGGGGCGCGGCGTGGAGCCGCAGTTCACCTCCTCAGGGCAGCAGGCCAAGCCCACCGCACCCGACGACTGGTACGTCCACGACGGCGTCATGAGCGCCGAGGGCAAGGCGCTCTTGCTGGTCGGCCCCGACCGGAGCGACAAACCGCATCCTGTGGACGCTTCCTGCTGAGCGTCAGGGTGGGCAGAGGGTGGTGAGGCGGGAGAGGTGGCGGCCGAGCGCGTCGGCGTCGCCGTCGGCCAGCGCCGCCCGCAAACCGAGCGCTTCGTCCGTCACCACGGGATGGTTGGAGCGGTCGGCCGCGTCCAGGAGCTGGAGCAGGATCGTCGACGGCAGCTCCTGGCCCGGCGTGGTGGTGGCGGTCCGCAGGCGGTGGAGCAGGTCACACGCCTCCAGCGCCGCCGGGTCCAGGCGAAGAGCGGGTGCGTACGAGGGCAAGGGGTTCGCGGGGCCGCTCGCGCCCTCCGGCAGCGCCAGTACGGCCAGCGCCGCGGCCGCCACGGCCATGGGCACGATGAGGAACGACCGTGCGCCTCCTGCCGAACCCGCGCCGATGGGGGATGGGCGGCTGAAGGCGGTGGAGGCGGCCGCGGCCAGGGAGGCGGCGGCCAGGGCGGTGAGGGTGCCGGCGACCGTCACCTGGCCGAGCGGGAGGCGTACCGCGGACAGGGACACGTCCCATGCGCATGGTCCCGGCCTGAGGCTGAAGGCGTCCAGGCAGCCGCCGAGCACGCCGGCCGACGGCATGGCGAGCGCTCCGGCGGCACCCGTGATGGACGCCGCCATCAGCCCCAGGACCACGGCGAACCGTTGCCGTCTCAGCGTGACCACGACGGCGACGACCGCGGCCGCCACCGCCTGCAGCAGGACGACCAGCACCACCTGCCAGTGGTTGAACAGCAGCGCGAACCCCGGCAGCGAGCGGTGGACCGGCGAGTACGCCTGATGAGCGGCGAACCGGACGACCAGCAGGCCGGCGACGTACACCGCGGCCGCCCCCAAGCCCGTCAGCACCGCCAGTCGGATGGCGGCGGGCGGCCGGGCGAGGGCCAGCGGCGCCCGCGCCAGCCGGGCCGGCCACGCCTGGTGCGTGCCGCCCGGCAGCCTGACCAGCCAGGCGGCCAGCGGAACGGCCCACACCCCGGCCAGCACGGCCGCGATCACCCACTGCTGCATGAGATACAGGGCGAACGGATGGTTCAGTGCCAGCCACAGCCACCACGGCCCGGCCCGGTTCGCCATGGAGGTGCCGTCGACGGTGCTCGCCCGCAGGTAATCGCTCGACGACAGCTCGGAGAGGTCCGGCACGTCGAGCGCCAGGAGCTGGACACCGTACCAGCAGGCGAACAGGCCGCTTGCCGCCACGATGATCGGCACGAGGGCGGCAACGAGCGGCGCCCGCGTCACGACGGGCAGCCAGGCCGCCGCCGTGGCGTCGATCCACCGCACGATCAGAAGGGCGCAGGCGACGGTGACCACCGCCGAGCCCAGCCAGAGCGCCGGCGCCACGTCACCTGTGCCGGTCCAGGACCCGGTGATGGCGCTGGACGCCGACAGCGGCTGCCCGAGCACCAGGCCGAGCCCCAGCCCCAGCCCCACGTACGGCAGCCGGGAGGGCGCGGCCCGCCGGACCGCGCGGTACGCGGCCCACCGCCAGACGGCGACGGTCACCACGCCCATCGCGAGCGGCGCGAACACCAGCGCCGACAGCCACCGGTTGACCAGCGCGTCGAGCTGGGGCGCCGCCAGCCAGAGCAGGGTGGCGAGGTTGCCGTGCACGATCGTCACCGCGAGCCCGGCGCCGAAGGACTCCCAGAAGCCCGGTGCGAAGAGCGGCTCAGGGTCGCGCAGCAGCCGCAGCCGGACCGCCGGATCGAAATGCCGCCGGACCGGCCAGTGCCACGAGCCCCTGCCCGGTTGTGCGTTCCGCCGGTCCAGCATGGTCTCCAGGCCCCCCGCGCCGGCCTCCCAGCCGTGGGCGCGCACGTCGGCGTACGTCTCGCGCGACCGCAGGACCGCGTCCCGCGCGAAGTAGACCACCGCGAGCAGGAACACCAGCCGCCAGAGGATCCCCAGTGCCGTCACGTCCAGCTCGCCGGCCAGGCTCACCGTGACCGGCACCAGCGCGACCACGATGAAGGCCCGCCAGAAGGCCACCGTGAGGTACGTCCTGTCGACATCGGCGTTGCGCAGGTGTGCCAGCTCGTGCAGGACGACCGCGCGGAAGGCCGCGCGGTCGGCGACCAGCTTCGTGATGAGCCCGGCGTCGAGGCCCAGACAGCGCCGGTCGGGACGGCCGAAGGCGATGCCGCCGACGGAGCCGGTCATCCGCAGCAGGTACGCGGGAGGCCGCGCGAGGCCGGCGACGGCGGCGAGGTCGTCCAGCTCGCGCACATGGGCCGGAGCGTCCGCCGCGAGCAGCGGACGCAGCTTGAGCCGGCGGATCCGCCAGGCGGGCAGGTACCAATAGATCAGCCCGGCCACCAGGAGGAGCAGCGCCAGCCCGCCGGCCACCCACAGCGCCTTGCCCTGCTCGTACGGCGCCACGCACGCGGCGAACCGCCGGCCGATCGCGCCGATGTCCGGCTCGCCCGCTCCGGGGGTGACCTCCCAGCAGCGCGCGTAGACCCGCTCCTCGCGCGCGCCCTGCGGTGACAGGGTGAAGTAGAGGATGTTGAAGGCGAACAGGCTCGTGCCGATGACCATGCCCATCAGCAGCACGAATCGCAGCGCCGTCTGCGAGGGCACGGCGAAGGGATCGGGCGGGCGATCCGTCACCGGGGCGGCATCACCCGGCCGCACCCAGACTCCCGGTGACGGCGTCGGCGAGCAGCGCGGCCTTGTCGCCGGGCAGGTCCATCTGGCGGGCCTTCTCGAACGCCGCCAGGCGTACCCGGGCGAGCTGTTCCGGGGTGAGCGGCGCGACGAGCGGGCCGCCGCCCTCTCCGCCGTCTCCGCCCTCCCCGCCCTCCCCGGCGTCGCGGCGCAGCAGGGCGCGTATCGCCCGGCGCAGGCCGTCCTTGCCGCGTTCGGTCGCGACGCGGGCGACGTCCTGCGCCAGCTGGTCCAGAATCGCCGCGACCACGGGCAGGATCACGGGCGTCAGGAGGACGACCGCCGACTCCAGGCCGAACCCCAGCATCTCGTCGCGCGTGGCGCGCTCGGAGGGGATGCGCCCGTTCGTGTCGAAGTAGATCTTGGTTACGATCGTGAACAGGGGCAGCTCCTCGGGAGCGACGCTGCTCACCGTTTCGCGGGCGATCTCCAGGATGAGCTCGCGGTCCACGAGATCGAAATCACCGATGCCGTTCATTCGCCTTCCGAATTTCGCGTAGAAGTTTCATATTCGGCTATTCGCCTAACAATCCTGGACGTAGCTGTAACCGCTCAGTGAAAGAGTCCGATAGGGATAGCCGAAACCGCCCGGGTACTGGCAGTCCTGCCATGACCAGGACTCCTGTCGAGGCGCGGAGCCGGGGATGTAGAAAGTCATTCGCCCGCGTTCGACGACGACCGTGCCCACCCATCGCAGCCGGCCCTTGACGATGATCAGATCCCCTTCCGGGCCGAGGGTGACCGAACCGTAGGCCGTGCCGCCGGACGTTCCGCCGCTCCAGGTGCCCTGGAGCTCGGGAGGGACGGCCGACCTGGGAGCGTCCCGCGGCGGTGGTGTGACGGTCTTCCCAGGTAGCGGGGGTGCGTCCGGTTGCGTCGGCGGCGGGACGTACGGGCCGCCGCCATCGTTCGCGGGACTCCCGCAGGCACCTGCCAGCAGCGCGGCGCACGCGAGCACCGTGCCCAGCCTCCTGGCGGCGGCGGCCCTTCCCGTACCTGTCCCGCCGATATCCGCCCGCCGCACGTGAATGGCGCCGGGCCTCTTCGGCGCCACGCCGAAGAATTTCCGCATTCCCCGCAACGGAAATGCTTTTCCGCCGGCGCGGCACCGCGACCCCATGTTCTGACACGTCATGATTCCCTCCCTGTCCGCTATTTTGCGGACAGGCTCCGGCGCCGAGCCATACGCTCTTTGACGTAGCCGGCGGGAATGGGGGCGACAATGAGCCGATCTTTGAAGACCAGCCCGATGGAGCTGAGCTACCAACTCGGCGGCCTGCCGGACCGCGCCGCCTACCTGTCCGCCGCGGCGGAATGCCTCCTGTCCGCCCTCGACGGCGACGTCGCCGGCTGGAACAACCTGGACCTCGCGGCCCGCTCGGTGGAGCTCTGGTTCGACCCGCCCGACGCCGAGATCCCGGTCGATCTGCTCGCCGCGGTGATCGACGTGCATCCTCTCGTCCGCCGCTACATGGACAATCCCGGAGACCTCGCTCCGCAGCGCATCAGCGACTGCCTGCCGGAACGCGTCTGGCGCTCGCACCGCGTCTACAGCGAGCTGTTCGTTCCGATGCAGGCCCGGCACCAGCTCGCCATCGTCGTCGGTGCATGGCTGCCCTGGGGAGGCCGCGGATGGGCCGTCAACCGGTCCGGCCGCGACTTCGGCCAGGCCCAGGTGGAGGTCGCGCACGCGCTGCAACCGGTCCTGACGCTGCTGGACCAGATCTACGGGCCGGGGCGCTCACCGTCCGAGGGGCAGAGCGAGCGTCGCGACGAGGCACGGGTGCGCGCCGGCCTCACCAGCCGCGAGCTGGACGTGATCACTCTCGTCGCGAACGAGCTCAGCGCGAAGCAGATCGCCTGCCTGCGCCGGATCAGCGTCCGGACCGTCCGCAAGCACCTGGAGAACGCCTACCGGAAGCTCGGCTGCCACAACCAGCTCTCCGCCGTCAACCGCGTACGCCACCTCGGCCTGCTCTGACGAGCCCGAGGCGCGGCCATCGTCAGGCTCTTGCCCGGAACGTCGGCAGGCAGCTCACACCGCCCGGCGGGGCCGGGCGGCGGGCGGCAGGAGATCGAGCGCTAGTTCACGGTGAAGGCGTAGGCACGTGCCGAGCTCAGGTAGCCTCGCGCATCGATGCTCCACACCGACAGCGTGTGCGGACCGGCCGTGTCGGGTGTGATGGTCACGGTGGGCGTGTCGGCGGGGCTCTGGAGCGTCTCACCGGAGTCCAGCCGGTAGCCGTACGCGATGACGTCCTGCGCGCCGTTGGGCGAGAAGGCGAACTCGCCCGGCACGCCCGCGCCGCCGCCGGGCGCGTTGTCCGGATAGACGGTCGAGGTGGCCAGCGGCGCCGGGTTCCGCCTCGGGGTGAGGGTCACGCCGGCCCTTCCCCCGGCGTCGGCCGTCACCGTCGCGGGTGGGGGGCTGCCCGGAGTGAGCCGGTAGCGATAGGACACGACGTCGGTGGACTCGCCGGGGGAGAAGGTGAACAGGCCGGGGGTGCCGACCAGCCCGCCCGTCGCGTTCTCCGGATAGGTCTCGGAGGCGATCACCGGCAGCGCGGGCCGGGTGACGTCGACGGTGAACTCCTGCCAGGCCGTCCAGTCGCCTGCGCCGCTGAGGATCTCCAGGGTCTCCGGCTCCTGGTAGCGATCCTCGGCGCGCACCCGCCACCGGTAGGTCTGGCCGTCGGCGAGCACTTCGTCAGGGATCTTGGTGCAATGCCTGCCCGCCGACCCGGGGGTGGAGGTCGCCGAGCCCAGGACGGTGCCGGCGGCGTCGGCCCACTCGAAGCGCGCCGACACCTGGTCGCCGTACGTGTCATCGGGGTTGACGACCTCGGCGCCCAGGGTGGGCGTGGTGGTGGGGACGAACCTCGTCGCCGGGCGCGGCTCTGGCCAGCAGGAGTCGCTGAGGTTGATGGCCGGATCGGTGGGCACCTCGGGCACGGTGTTGTACCAGAAGCGCAGCAGTGGCGTGATGACGCAGCCGAAGTACTGATGGTCGACCTGATCCGCGTCCAGGCGGGCTGGTTGAACCAGGTGGTCCTCGGGCTGGTCTCCCCGGTCAGCCAGAGCTCGATGCCGGGGTCGCAGGCGCCGCTGTTGAGATAGCCCTGGCGCTGTTCCAGTGGGAGGACTTCGGGTCGGCCCGGGAGACGTAGGTCCAGGCGAGCTTGCGGGTGCTGGTGGCCGCCGACGCGTGTGCCTGCGCCGGCGGCATCATGACGAGCGTGACGATGAAGGCGCATAACAGCGCCAGGACGCGTTTCACTGTGACTCTCCCCGTTGACGACGTGGGCCCCCAAGCGACGACGGTCGCCCGGGGAGACAACGCGGCGGGAGCCATTTCGACGACGAATGAGTAACGCCGGCCTCAGGAGTGGTGCAGACAGTCCCAGTAATCGTCGGCGCAGGCAGATGTGCACCGGTCGAACTCCGGGCCGCCGTCCGGGTACTGATCCGCGCAGTAGCCGTAGCACTCCTGGTAAAGGACATCGCAGTAGAAAGGGTCGGTCCGCACTCGCCGGGGCCGGCGAGATCTCGGGGCCGGTCCGGCGGCACGTGGAGATCGCCGGGGGACTTCTCGTGGGAACGCCTTGCTCAGCTGCCGGAGCACGTCGTTCAGGATCGGATCGGCGAAAGTGGTCTCCACCACCGGAGTCCGCCTGCCGCAGCAGGTGTGCGACTCCTCGGTGACGGTGAGGGTCTCGACGGCGTCCTTCGGCACGACGAAGGCATAGGAACGGAGCGGACCGGCGCCGGCGGCATACGGCGTGATCTTGACGTGGTCGGGCCGGTCGGCGACGGCTTCGACGATGCTCGGCAGGCCCTGCTGCTCCTGCTGCGCGATCAGATCGTCCACTGAGATCGACTCGCCTGCCATCTCGGCCCCCGGTCGGTAGGAGACATGCTTCCGGCTCCAACCTGTTCAGTGTCGTGGCGGATGCCGCACGCGACATGCCGTTCCATACGGAACGCTGCACATCTCCATGCGGTCCGCTTGACCTCCGTGACCGGCCGGGTCCCCGGCGCGAGCGAGTGGCGGAGCATGATGTGCTCCGCCACTCGATGGCGCACCAGGCGGACCTGAACTGCCGGGACCGTCAGAAACGCTGCCAGGTGTTCTTCGTGCGCTGCTGGGACACGCCGGGCCTGGAGTAGTCGCACACTCCTTGCGAGAAGATCGTCCGCAGCCGTTCCCACTGCTCGTCGGTCCACTGCGCCGCGTAGTCGTCGCGCTCCGGCTGGGTCAGCCGGCACTTGATGATGTCGGCGGTGACGTCCTCGCCCGCGACCTCCCGGGGGAAGGACGCGGTCGGGTACAGCCGCTCGCACTCGCTCGCCGGATCGCGCTCAAGTGTCTCGGCCACGAACCGCGGCTTCTCGTCGCGGGTGTTGCAGCCCTCGACCAGGGTGTCCGGCCGCGCGGTGGCGATCCGCTCGATCGGCTTGCCGCCGGTGGGTACGCCGGCGAGGTTCGTCAGCCAGTGGTCCATCTGGGTCACCGCCTGCCGCACCAGCGGGCTCTCGGTGCTGAACAGCCCGTAGCGGGCGTCCTCCAGCAGGCTGACGTGGTTGGCCGTGGTGCCGTTGGCCTCCTTCAGCCGTTCCCGCATGGAGAAGGTGTTGAAGCGGACGTGGATGTCGCCCCAGGACACGTCGTCCCAGTACGAGCGGTAGTCGATGATCGGCGTCCGGGCCAGCCCGCGACCGCCGCTGATCACTCGCCCGGTACGGTAGGCGATCTTGGTCGCCTTCGGGTCGGCCTCGGTCCGGCGCGGCACGACGTTCGCGTCGGCGTCGAGGCCGCCGATGTGCTCGTTGAGGTCGAGGAACTGCTCCGGCGTGATGCCGCCGTCCTTCAGGGCGCCGAGCCCGTACTGGATGCCGACGTTGTCCAGCGGCCTGCGGGCGAACCCGGTGGCCGGGTCGGCGCCGTAGATGTTGATCATGTGGTCGTAGACGTCGCAGCGGACGCCGGTCGGGTTGGAGATCGGTTTGTAGCGCTGCTGCTCGGGGACGATGTCGCAGTCCTGCCGCGGGTCGATCCGGTTGGCGCCCCGCGACATGGCGGACACCATGGCGGCGGTCGCGAAGCCGGAGGCCCGGCGCTTCTGCTCGTCCGTCCACGGGACCGTCGTGCCGGAGTTGAAGTAGGTGTCGAGCAGCCGCGCATCGGTGAGGTAGTCGACCGTGCTGATGCCGACCTCGGGGAAGGAGCAGCCGACGACGATGCCGTCGAAGATGCCTGGGTAGTTGTCGGCGATCTGGTGGGCCTGGTACGACCCGCCCGAGCAGCCGTAGCCGATCGTGTGCTCGACCGGCCCGTGCCTCTCGACGAACAGCTCCTTCGTCATCATCGCCGACTCGGCCGCCGTGACGTCGTTGCAGTTGCTGCCGAAGACGTTCAGCGAGGACGACATCAGCGCGAACCCGCGGCCGAGCATGAACTCGTCGGTGACGGTGCCGGTGCCGCTGCCCGACCGGTACCACCCGGCCGCGCAGCCGCCGCCGAGCGTGAACACGGCCCGCCCGTTCCAGCCGGCGGGACGCACCGTGGGGGACGGCGCCGGCTCGGCCAGCGGGTCGTGCAGCATGCTCATCTGGACCACCGCGCGGTTGGCGCTGTCCGTCTCCATCCGGACGATGAACTTGGCCGGGACGCCGAGCGAGGTCGTCGTGGTGGCCAGGTCGGCGGGGTAGGCGGTGGCGCCGGCCGGCCACTTCTTGTACGCGCCGGCGGTGGTCCGGTAGAAGTAGTCGACCCTGGGGGCGATCGTGCAGTTCGCGTCGAGCGGCTCGCCGAGCCGGCCGCCGATCACCGGGATCGCGAATGCCGCGGTCTCGCAGGCGAACGGCTGCTCGTGCGGGCCGGAGAACACCGGGCCCTGCGCGGGGTGGTTGACCAGCGTGATCTCGGCGCGCGGCCGGTTGGGCGCCTGCGCGGTGACCTCGACCGTGTTCTCGCCGTCACGCAGCCCGGTCACCAGCCCGACGAGCTCGCCGGTGCCCGGCCCGGTCTGGAAGGCCGGCGTGAGGTCGGTCTCGCCGTTCAACGTCACCTGGAGGCCCTCGCGCGGGACGGCGCGGGGCAGGTCGATCCGGAGCAGCGAGTCGCCTCCGGTCACCATGTCGGCCCGGCCGGAGATCGCGGAGATCCGCAGCTCGTCCGGCCCCGACTCGTCCGGCTTGGCGGTCACGGTGACCGTGACGGTCGCGGTCGAGCGCTCGGAGTCGTCGCCGACCCCGTAGGTGAACGTGTCGACGCCGACGTACCCGCGGTCGGGGCGGTAGCGGAACGACCCGTCCGCGGCCGTCGTCAGGGTGCCGTGGGCCGGCTCGGACCACGTCGCCACAGCGGGCGTGACGTCGTCGGGGAAGCTGTCGTTGCCGAGCACGCCGGGCGCGTCGGCGACCAGCTCGGTCCCCTCCGTGACGGTGCGGAAGTCGTCGGCGGCGGTGGGGTGCGGCGTGGGCGGCCCCTCACCGGGCGCCCGGACGACCACCTCGTACACGCGGGCCGCGTTCGTGCTGTGCCGGGACTTCTTGGTGATCACCAGGCGGAGCGTGTCGGTCACGAGGTCGGTGCTGAAGGTGACCACCGGCTTGGTGTTGTCGACCTCGGTCCCGACGGTCACCCAGCCGTCATCGGTCTGGGCCTCGACGGTGAAGTCCACCAGGACCGTGTCGGCGAAGGGGTTGGGCCAGCCGGAGCCGCTGTAGATCCCGACCGTGCCGACCCGGGTCCTGGCCGGGAACTTGATCGTCAGCGTGGGGGTGGCCTCGCTCGCCGACGACATCCAGCGGGAGGACTCCGCGCACAGGCCGTCGACGGCGTTCTTCGCGCCGTAACTGGAGCTGAAGGTCGAGGACGCCGTGACGGTCGCCCCCATCGCCCGGTGGCCGGTGCATTCGATGTCCGATGCCTGGGCGGAACTCTGTGTGGTGGTCTGGGCCGACAGCGGTGCGGCAATCAGGTTGCCCGCGGCCAGCAGGGCGGTGGTCAGCAGCGCGATGACCGAGGACCTCAGGTGCATCCTCGCGGACACGACGTCTCCTCGTCTGGAGAGGGGGGTGGGGGTGGGGG
>NZ_VCKX01000479.1 GCF_005889725.1 Nonomuraea zeae | reverse complement strand
GCATGGGGCCGCCGGGGCGGGTTGGCGGTTCAGGCGCCGATCAGGCGGGAGTAGAACTCGAGGGCGACGTCGAAGCCGTCGCGACAGTTGCGGTGGGAGCGGTAGCAGGGCCGCCAGGCCGAGCTGGCCCCGACCCCGGCCCTGGCGTCGCTCAGCGCCGGCGGCACGCGCTCGGGCTTGGGCAGCAGCCCGTGCCCGAGATAGCGGACCCCGGCGAGCTCGGTGTGCGCGCCACGACCGCCGGAGACGAAGCTGCCCAGACGCCAGCCGCTCTCCTCGTCCCACACCAGCGCGCTCCCGTCGGCCAGCCTGAGCGTGGCGTCACGCGGATCGCAGGGGCCTTCCCACCAGTCCGTCACCTCGCGTCCGAGCACGTCGATGACCTGCTGCAGGTAACTGACCGGCTGCTGCAGCCACTCATCGGTATACGGCTCGACGTGCCTGATGGCCACGGACGGCACCCCCTTGTGCCCGAAGGGTAAGAAAAATGCGACGGTGCCCAACCATACCCGCAGCGAACTTATTCCGTTGCACAAGCGTCTAGTCATTACGGACGATATTTACGTCCTAGACGGGGAAGGAGGGGTTCCCATGATTGCCACGGTTCTCCTCATCGTCCTGATGGTCGTCGCGGTGGCGGCCACAGAGCTGTGCATGCGTTGCGCAGAAACAAGCAAAGAGAGTGTCGAGGTGCCCAGCGAGATCACCGGCGACTAGTCTCTCCGGCATGTCGTCCCTGTTTCTCTGGCTCCACATCGGCTTCGCCATCTTCACGGTCGGACCGGTCACCGCCGCGACGATGGCCGCGCCGCGCGCCATCCGCAACAAGAACGTGCCCGCGCTGCAGAACATCCAGCGTATGACGAAGGTCTACAGCATCGGGACGCTCGGCGTTCTGGTGTTCGGGCTGGCGCTCGGCGCGGTGCTGGGCAACGGACTGCTCGGCAAGTGGTACATGACGGCCTCGATGACACTGTTCATCGTGGCCGCCGTGCTCCTGGTGATCATTGACCGCGATCTGCGCACCGCCGTCCGGGTGCTCTCCAGCGAGGGCACCGACGACGACGCGAAGGTCCAGAACGGCCGGATCGCCGCGATCAGCGGGCTGCTCACCGTGATCTGGCTGGTGATCCTGTTCCTGATGGTGGTCCCCACCTGACCCTGACAGCGGGGACCACCTACCCCCCTTACGGCGGGACTACCTGCCCCCTTACGGCGGGGACCACCTGCCCCCTTACGGCGGGGACCACCTGCACAGAACCCTCGCCCCGTCCCCGGGCGGGCTTCTAGCCGAGCGCCTGCGTGAGGTCGGCGAGCAGGTCGTCGATCGTCTCGATGCCGACCGACAGCCGCACCAGGTCCTCCGGCACCTCCAGCGGCGAGCCCGCCGCCGAGGCGTGCGTCATCCTGCCCGGGTGCTCGATGAGCGACTCGACGCCGCCCAGCGACTCCCCCAGCGTGAACAGCTTGGCCCGGTTGCACACCGCCACGGCCTCGGCCTCGCCGCCCCCGACGCGGAACGACACCATGCCCCCGAACCGCTTCATCTGCTTGGCCGCCACCTCGTGCCCCGGGTGGTCGGGCAGCCCCGGATAGAGCACCTCCCGCACGCGCGGGTGCGCGAGCAGCAGGTCCACGACCCGCTCGGCGTTGTCGCAGTGGCGATCCATGCGCACGCCGAGGGTCTTGAGCCCGCGCAGCGTCAGCCAGGCGTCGAACGGCCCGGCCACCGCGCCGATCGCGTTCTGGTGGTAGGCGAGCTCCTCGCCGAGCGCCCGGTCGGCCGCGACCAGCGCCCCGCCGACCACGTCCGAGTGCCCGCCCACGTATTTGGTGGTCGAGTGCACGACGACGTCCGCGCCGAGCGAGAGCGGCTGCTGCAGGTAGGGAGAGGCGAAGGTGTTGTCCACCACCAGCAGCGCCCCGTTGTCGTGGGCCAGCCGGGCCAGCGCGGCGATGTCGGCGATGCCGAGCAGCGGGTTGGTGGGCGTCTCGACCCAGACCACCCTCGTCTTCTGCGTCATCGCCGCGGCCACGGCGTCGAGGTCGTGCAGCGGGACCGGGTCGTAGTGCAGGCCCCAGCGCTCGTTCACCTTGGCGAACAGGCGGTAGGTGCCGCCGTAGGCGTCGTTCGGGATGATCACGTGGTCCTGCGGCTTGCACACCGCGCGGAGGAGGGTGTCCTCGGCGGCCAGCCCCGAGGCGAACGCCAGCCCGCGCGCGCCGCCCTCAACCGCCGCCAGCGCCTCTTCGAGCGCGGTCCTGGTGGGGTTGGCCGAGCGGCTGTACTCATATCCGGAACGCAGCCCGCCCACGCCGTCCTGCTTGTACGTGGACGTCGCGTAGATGGGTGGCACGACCGCGCCCGTCAGCGGGTCGGGCTCCTGACCTGCGTGGATGGCCAGGGTCTCAAAACCGTTGCTCATACAGGCCACGTTAACGGAAGTCGGCCCGCGATCCGGTCCCCTCCGGATCGCGGGCCGTGCCCTCAGGCCGCCCAGGGCTCGCGCCGGCCGTCGTCAGAGCGGGGCGGAAGCCGTACGACATCGACGTCGACGAACCTGCCGCTGCTCCCCTCCACGTCCTCCCCGTTGATGCGCGAGAGCAGCACGGGGTCGGCGAGCGCGAGCAGCACCCCCACGACCAGCCCCACACCCAGCAGCGCGAACCCGATGACGATCATTTCCTGTCCCCTTCCGACATGTCCCAGCATCCGCCGCGCGCCCCCGCCGCCGCCTCCGCTGAAGGACCGGTCTCCGGCGAGCCGGCTCGGCCGAACGGTCGATACGACTTGTCCGACTTCCGGCTTAGGCTCGGGCCGTGGGGGACTCCAAACGCGTCGTGTACTGGATCCGCCGGCTGAGCGAGATCGCGATGGTCGGCTGGCTGGGCATGTGCCTGCTGCTCGATCTCGCGGTGGCCGTCTCCATCAGCGGGTTCCAGTGGCTCGTGCCCTTCTGCGGAGCGGCCGGCATCGCGGCCGTGGTGCTGCGGCGCCGGCTCCGGGTCGAAGGGTTCAGCGTCATGCTGGCCCTGTCGTTCGGGACCTCGCTGGTCATCGGGGGCACCGGCTTCGAGGGCGCGCCCGGCATGGCGGAGACCGGCTCGCTGCTCGTCCTGCTCATCGGCGTGCTGCGGCACGTGGAGCCGGTGCGCCGGGCGGCCGTGTTCGCGTGCGCGGGTCTGGTCGTGCTCATGTCGGAGTCCGCCGGGCGCGACTACCAGGGCTCGGGGCTGGCGTTCTCGTTCCTGCTCTTCGCGGGGTGGTCCACGGCCGCGGGCATCGGCGGCTACCTGCGCTTCCAGCAGGAGCGCAGGACGGAGGCGGTGCACTCGGTACGCCGGGCCGAGCGGCTGGAGCTGGCCAGGGAGCTGCACGACCTGGTCGCCCACTACATCACGGGCATCGTGGTCCAGGCCCAGGCGGCGCGGACGGTCGCGGAGGCCAAGCCGGAGGCGGTCGCGCCCGCGCTCGACGCGATCGCCGCGGCCGGGTCGGAGGCGCTGACCTCGATGCGGCGCATGGTCACGGTGCTGCGCACCGAGGACGACGCCGCCCGCAAGCCCGGCACCACGCTGGCCGACCTGCGGATGCTGACCGACAGGTTCTCCTCCGACGGGCCGAAGGTGGCCTTCGAGATCGGGCCCGGGCTGGACGACCGGACGCTCGCGCCCGAGGTCATGACCACCCTGCACCGGGTGCTGCAGGAGTCTCTGACGAACGTGCGCAAGCACGCCTCCCGCACCGCCTGGGTGGAGGCCGACCTGCGCCGCCACGAGCGGTCGGTGCGGCTGCGGGTGCGCAACTTCGGGGCCCACTCAGATCCGCGGGTCTCCCGCCTCGGCGGCGGGTTCGGGCTGGTCGGGATGGCCGAGCGGGTGGAGGCGCTGGGCGGCAGGCTCTACGCGGGCCCGTCCCCCGAGGGCGCCTGGGAAGTGGTCGCCGAGTTCCCGCTGTCCTGAGCCGAGTGCCCGCTCGAACGCCGCGTCGCCCAGCGCGGCGCGCAGCCGGCGGGTGATGCGGTCCACGTCGAGCCGCTCGGCGGGCGGCAGGGGCGCGCCGACGGCCTCCCTGACGGCTCGGGCCGCCCCGATCAGCTCAGCGGCCCGTACGAGCTGGCCGGGACCGCCGGAGCCGGTCAGCCCGGCGGCCCGGACGAGCTGACCGGAGCCGGTCGGCTCGGTGGCCGGTCCGAGCTGCGGGCGAGCCGAGATCGACGCCGGGATCGACGCCGGGATCGACGCCGGGATCGAGAGGGCCCCGGCCAGCCCTTCGAGCGACAGCGCGACCGCGCGCGGGTCGCCGGTCGCCCGCGCGGCCTCGTACCCCGCCCGCTGCCTGGCCAGCGCCGTGTCCGCGGCGCCGCGCTGCTCGGCGGCGAACCCGAGCTCGGCCATGATGAACGCGATCCCAGGCGTCCCCCGCACCTGCCGCAGCCAGTCCAGGACCGGCAGCAGGTACGTCTCCGCCTCCTCGTGCCGGCCCCGCCGCCGGGCGCTCATGGCCAGGCCGAGCACGGCGTTCTCCTCGGCCGGTTTGTACGACTGCTCGACCGCCAGCCGCCTGGCCCGCTCGTGATAGTCGTCGGCCCGCTCGTAGTCGCCCGCCAGCAACGCGACGCGCCCCAGCGCGGCCAGCTTGAACGACACCTCGAACCCCAGCTCCTCGGCCAGCCGCAACGCCTCCTCGCGCAGGCGGGCGACCTTCGGGTGGTCGCCACGGATCTCGGCCGCCCGGTCGAGCACGTCCATGGCCTCGATCTGGCCCCACTCGTCACCCAGCTCCCTGAACAGCGCCAGGCCCCGCGCCCCGTCCCGCTCCATCGCCGCGAGGTCGCCGCGGCCGACGGCGAGCTTGGCGCGCAGGCACAGGGCCGCCGCGACGCCCCACCGGTCGTCCAGCTCCTCGAACGCCGCCAGCGCCCGGTTCGCCGCCGCCTCGTGCGAGCTCCTGTCGCCGTAGGCCCAGCGGACGTGGCTCAGGAACCAGTCGGCCAGCGCGGTGCCGGCCTTGTCGAGACCGGCGTACCGGACCGGTGACGCGGGCTCGCCGATCAGCAGCTCGACCCCCGCCAGCCAGACCGACGCCACCGCCGCGCCTTCCACGTCCGGCACCTGGCCAGCCGCAAGTGCCGCGCCGCTGCCCTCCCCCTCGTGGCCGGTCAGGGCCGCCGCCAGGAACCTGCGGGCCTCGCGCAGCCTGCCGCGCAGCACCCAGTACCACGCGAGGGCGTTGACCAGGCGCAGCGCCTGAGGTCCCGCGAGGGCGAGCCGCAGGTTGGCGCTTTCGGCGTCGAGCCGGGCGAGCCACTCCCGCTGCCCCGGCCCCTTGAGGTCGGCCCGTTCGGCCAGGGCGGTGTAGTGGAGTGCGTGCCGCTCCCCGATCAGCGCTTCCTCGCCCGCATCGCGCAACCGCTCCACGCAGTACGCCGCCACGGACTCCAGCAACCGGTAACGAGGCCCGTCCACCACCACGACCAGTGACCGGTCGACCAGCCTGGCCAGGGTGTCGGCCACGTCCACCCCGGGCTGCGCGCACACCTCCTCGGCCGCCGCCAGCGTGCACCCGTCGGCGTGCACGGCCAGGCGGCGCAGCACCACGCGTTCGTCCTCGGTCAGCAGCTCCCAGCTCCAGTCGATCATCGCCCTGAGCGTGCGCTGCCGGGCGGGCGCGTCCCGCATCCCGGCGCTGAGCAGCCTGAACCGGTCGTCGAGCCGGTCCGCGAGCTCCCGCACCCCAAATGCCCGTACGCGGGTGGCGGCCAGCTCCAGGGCCAGCGGGAGGCCGTCGAGCCGCCGGCAGATGGTGGTCACGGCATGGTCGGGCCGGACGTTCGCGCGGGAGGCGAACAGGCGGACGGCCGCGGGCTCGGACAGCGGCGGCACGACGCGTACCTGCTCGCCCGTCACCCCGAGCGGCTCCCGGCTGGTGGCCAGCACGCGCAGGTCGGGGGCGGCCCGCAGCAGCGCGGCGACCAGCTCGGCCGCCTGATCCACCAGGTGCTCGCAGTTGTCGAGCACCAGCAGCAGCCGCTTGGCCGCCAGCGCGCCGCCCAGCCGGGCCGCCAGCGGCGCGGAGTCGTCGTCCCGCAGCCCCAGAACGGCCGCGACCGCCTCCGCCACGTCCCCCGTCCCCGCCAGCTCCACCAGCCGCACCCCATCAGGAAAGG
>NZ_VCKX01000478.1 GCF_005889725.1 Nonomuraea zeae | reverse complement strand
AGATGTGTCTCAGAGACAGCCCTAGACCCGGCCCAGAACTCAGCCCGAAATGGGGGTGTGAGAACCGGCACGGGGCCCGGCGCGACAAACGCACGGTGGCCGACCCGGAAACCGCACGGCGCCGACCTGGAAACCGCACGGCGCCGACCTGGAAATCATGGGCGGCCGGACCCGGAAAACCACGCGGTGGCCGGCCTGGAGCCGCATGGTGCCGACCTGGAAACCATACGGTGGCCGGACCCGGAAACCACATTGTGCCCGGCCTGGAAACGACACCAGAAACCGGCCCGGAACTACTCGGTGGTCGACCGGAAAACGACACAGCAACCGACCCAGAACCACACGGTGGCCGACCCAGGAACGACACAACGACCGACCGGAAATGGCGCGGTGGCCGGCGGGAGTCCGCCGGCCACCGCTTTTCACCGCCCGATGAGCGCGCCGTTGGGGTCCTTTACGCGGCTCGCCGGGCGTCCCGCGACGTCAGCAGCCTGGCGCCACGGCGTCGATCTTGCCGCCGAAATCGTCCTTGTAGACCCTGCGATAGTCGCCGTCGCGGACGACGCGCGTCTCCTTCCTGTCGGGGACGTGGATCCAGTTGATGAAGCACCCGTTCGCGTGGGCCTGGAAGGATCCGACGTTGTCGTGCAGGGCCGGCGGCACGTCCACGTACCCGTTGGCGGGGTTCCAGCACCATGACGCGCCGGAGAAGTCCCGTCCGGTGTAGAGGCAGATGTCACCGGCCCGCTTGCCCGCGGCCGACCCCGGCGCGGAGGCCGACGAGGCAGGGGCGGCGAAGGTCATCATGACGAGTCCGATGACGCCCGTGGCCGTGGCGATCCGCATACCGCGCATTATGGTTCTCCTCGTGTCGGTACTGCCTGGAGCCGTTCCAAAGGCAGCTCCGTCACAGGATGTAACAGATCGAACACGCAGCGCTTTCGCCTGGTGGTTACAAGATCCGGGACTCGCGGTGGACAAGAACTGGCGTCCGCGTCATAGCGAGGGCCGGCGGGCCACCTGCCTCCCGTCACACGAGACCGGCCTGGTAGGCGGTGATGACCAGGTGGACGCGGGTGCGGGCGCCGAGCTTGGCCAGCAGGCTGCTGACGTGCGTCTTCACCGTGCCGAGGCTGACGTACAGGGTGCTCGCGATCTCCGCGTTGGACAGCCCCCTGGCCACCAGGACGAGGACCTCGCGCTCGCGATCGGTGATCGGCAGGCCGCCCTTCGGCGACGCCGGGCTCACGTACCGCTGGATCAGCCGCCGCGTGACGGTGGGCGCCAGGAGCGACTCGCCCGAGGCGACCACTTCCGCTCCTTTGAGCAGATCGGCGGGCGGGGTGTCCTTGAGCAGGAAGCCCGCGGCACCCGCCTGGAGCGCACCGTAGACGTACTCGTCGAGGTCGAAGGTGGTCACGATGAGCACGCGCGTCTCCGGCCGCCCGGCGCAGATGCGGCGGGTGGCCTCGATACCGTCCATGACCGGCATGCGCACGTCCATGAGCACCAGATCGGGACGCTCCCTCGCGGCGGCCCGCACCGCCTCCGCGCCGGTCGCGGCCTCGCCGACCGTGCGGAAACCGGGCGCGCTGTCGACCAGCACGCGGAAGCTCGCCCTGATGAGCGCCTGATCGTCGGCCACCAGCACCTTGATCACAGCGGCAACCTGGCCATGACGCGGAAGCCGCGCGGGGACCGCCCCCCGGCCTCGAACTCGCCGCCGAAGATCTGGACCCGCTCGCGCAGCCCGGTCAGCCCGTGACCGTACGGCCGCGCGGGACCGCGAGTCCCGTCGTCGGTGACCTCCACGACCAGGCCGTCGCCCTGCCGCTCGATCCGCACCCGGACATGACGGGCGCCGGCGTGCTTGAGCACGTTGGTCAGCGCCTCCTGCACGATCCGGTAGACGGTCAGCTCCATCTCCCCCTCCACCTCACCGTCGATCTCCAGCTCCACCGCCAGGCCCGCCGCCCTGGTCCGCTCGGCGAGCACGTCCAGGTCGGCCAGCCGGGGCGCGGGCGCGAGGTCGCTCTCACCGTCCTCGCGCAGCACACCGAGCAGTCGCCTGGTCTCGCGTAACGCCGACCTGCTGGTCTCCTCGATCGAGGCCAGCGTGCGGCCCATCTCCTCCGCCCCGCCCACATGACCGGCCACGCCCGCCTGCACCGCGATCGTGCTGAGGCTGTGGCCGATGACGTCGTGCAGCTCCCGGGCGATGCGTAACCTCTCCTCGGCGGCCTCCGCCCGCGCCCGCTCCTCCGCGTGCTCGGCGAGCCGCTCGGTGTAGAGCCTGCGCTGGCGTACGGCCGTGCCGACGGCCCAGGCGGCGACCAGGATCGCGAGCACCAGCCCGAGCTGGTCGCGGACAGTGGCCGTCAGCGGGAGCTCGACCACGCCCTGCGCCGCCACCGCAGCCGCCGCGAACAGCGCCAGGACGGCTCTCGTGCGGCTGGCCAGCGTGTAGAGGGCGAGTGACAGCCCGAACGGGTCGACGTGCGGGACGAAGAACTCGCGCATGCCGAGCCCGCCGATCAGGACGATCACGAACACCGCGCGGGGCCACAGCCGCCTGACCGCGATCGGCAGACCGGTCGCCAGCGCCCCGGCGTAGTCGATCAGATCGGGCGCGGAGGCGTTCCTCGTCGTGGCCAGCCCCAGGAAGACGGTCGTGAGGAAGAGAGCGAGCCCGGCGTCGGCCGTCACCCAGGCCCACACCGGCACCCGGCTCAGCAGTGGAGGACGGATCGGTTCGCGCACGCCATGAACCTAACCGGGCCGCCCGCCGCCGCGCATCGGTCCCAGGACCGATGCGCGGCGACCGGATCCCGGCGCATCGTGGAACCCATGATCGAAGCACACCGACTCACCAAACGGTTCCAGCGAACCGTGGCCGTGGACGACCTTTCCTTCACGGTGCCGCCGGGCAAGATCACCGGTTTCCTGGGCGCGAACGGCGCGGGCAAGACCACGACCATGCGGCTGATCCTCGGCCTCGACCGGCCCACGTCCGGGCTGGCCACCGTGGGCGGCGTCCCGTACCAGAGCTTGGCGCGGCCACTCACCCAGGTCGGCGCGCTGCTGGACGCGACCGCCGTGCAGGGCGGGCGGCGTGCGGAGCAGCACCTGCGCTGGCTGGCGCGGGCCAACGGGATCTCACCGCGGCGCATCGGCGGGCTGCTGGACCGCGTCGGGCTCGGCGATGCGGGAGGCAAGCGGATCGGCGGCTTCTCGCTGGGCATGAAGCAGCGGCTCGGGATGGCCGCCGCCCTGCTCGGCGATCCGGCGGTGCTGGTGCTCGACGAGCCGATCAACGGCCTCGACCCCGAAGGCATCCGCTGGACGCGCGACCTGCTGAAATCGCTCGCCGCCGAAGGCAGGACCGTCCTGGTGTCAAGCCACCTGATGAACGAGATGGCGGTCACGGCCGACCACCTCATCGTCATCGGGCAGGGCCGGCTGCTCGCCGACGCGGGGATCGACGAGCTGGTGCGTCCCGGCCTGTCCTTAGAGGATGTGTTCCTGGAGTTCACGTCGGGAGGCAGGCCGTGAACACCGTCGCAGCCGAGTGGCTGAAGCTGCGGACGCTGCGCTCGACGTGGTGGGCGATGGGCGTCGGGGTGGGGCTCTCGCTCGTGCTCACCGTGCTCGGCGCCGAGACCGTCATCGCGCGCTGGGAGCCGGGCCGCACGCCCGACCAGGCCGCCATGGGTGTCATCGTGGCCGTGTACGTGGGCGTGATCGTGGCCCAGCTCCCGCTCGGAATGCTGGGCACGATGACGATCACCGGCGAGCACTCGTCCCGCATGATCGACATGACCCGGCTCGCCACGCCGTCCGCATCGCGGATTCTGCTGGCCAAAGCCCTGGTGCTGGGCGGTGCCGCCATCGCCGGCTCGCTGCTGATCGCGGTTCCCGGATATCTCTACGGGCGGTTCGTGGCCGCGGATTTCCACCCGTCGCCGCTGCCCGCGGCGGCCTGGCAGGTGATCGGCGGCGGCACCCTCATGATCGTGGTCACCACACTGCTCGGGCTGGCGCTCGGGGCGATCCTGCGCAACGGGGCGGTAGCGACGGCCGTGCTGATCGCAGTCGTGCTCGTGCTGCCGTTCACCGCCCGCGTGCTGCCCGGGGGCGAGCTGGTCAACCGCTTCATGCCTGGGTATCCGGCGCTCCAGCTCATCGAGCAGGTGCCGGACATCATGCCGGTCTGGGCGGCTTTCACGGTGCTGGCCGCGTGGGCGGTGGTCCCTCTGTTACTCGCCGCCCTCCGCGACCGACTGCGCTAGCTCCCCGAACCGCCCCACCTGACACACCTGGCCATCTCGGCGTCTCGGCGTCCCGGCGTCTGGCCCTGCCTGGATCGCCCAAACCTAGATGCTCTGGGTTGCCTAGGTCGCCTGCGGGACGACACCGGGCTGCGCAGCGGTCGCGTCCGCCCACATGACCATGACCAGCGCCGCACCGACCCGGCGACGTGCAAGGCGCGGGACGGAGCAAGGACACGAGCCGACGGCACGGGACAGGGGCACGAGCCGACGGCACGGGCCTAGGGATATGAGGCGGCGACACGAGGCGGCGACACGAGGCGGCGGAGCGAAGCGAACTAGCGGCACGGACCGGAGCCGAACGCCCATGGGCGAAACCCGTGCGTGGGTCCCATGGAAGGACGGGGGCCTGCGGGGGCACCAGCGCCCGTGAACGAGGCCGGGCTCCGGGACGGGGGCTGGGGTTAGGGCTGGGGCAACGGGCTGACGGAGCGAAGCGAACCAGCGGCGCGGACCGGAGCCGAGCCCACGGGTGGGACCCGTGTGCAAGCTCCCCGCGCAGGACCCCTGGGGGCGGCAGCTCGTGGAGGCCGCGCCCTGTGGACGGAGCCGGGGTCCGGTGTCGGGCCTGACGGCAAAATCATCTTTGCGTCGAATCCCGATTGCCCGTCATTCCGGGCGGAACCGACATAGGGAAGGTGCTGAGGGTTGTGAGGGGGACGGGATGGCGCGTTGCCTGGTCACGGGGGCGACCGGCTACATCGGCGGCCGGCTGGTCCCCGAGCTGCTCGCGGCCGGACACGAGGTCCGCTGCATGGCGCGTTCGCCCGAGCGGCTGCGTGACCTGCCGTGGGCGTCGCAGACGCAGATCGTCGAGGCGGACGCCACCGACCCCGTACGGACACGGGCCGCCCTGGACGGGGTGGAGGTGGCGTACTACCTGATCCACACCATGGGCGGCACAGGACAGTTCGCCGAGAACGACCGCAGGGCCGCCGAGACGTTCGCGGCGGCGGCCGCGCAGGCGGGGGTGCGGCGCATCGTCTACCTCGGCGGGCTCGTGCCGGACGAGCGGCTGTCCCCGCATCTGCGGTCGAGGGCCGTGGTGGGCGAGATCTTTCTGCGGTCGGGTGTTCCGTCGGTGGTGCTGCGTGCCGCGGTGATCATCGGGTCCGGCTCGGCGTCGTTCGAGATGCTGCGTCACCTGACCGAGCGGCTGCCGGTGATGACGACGCCGCGATGGGTGCGCAGCCATACGCAGCCCATCGCGGTACGCGACGTCCTGCGCTACCTGACCGCGTGGGCGAGCGTGCCGGACGAGGTGAACCGGGCGTTCGACATCGGCGGTCCGGACGTGCTGACCTACGCCGGCATGATGCACGGGTACGCCTCCGTCGCCGGCCTGCCCGGCCGCGTGATCATCCCCCTTGGCGTGCTCACGCCGAGGTTGTCGAGCCTCTGGGTCGGCCTGGTCACGCCGGTCCCGTCGAGGATCGCCCGGCCGCTGGTCGAGTCGCTGCGCAACGAGGCGGTCTGCCGCGAGCACGACATCGCCCGCTATGTGCCCGACCCCGAGGACGGGCTGATCGGGTTCCGCTCGGCCGTGTCGCTGGCGCTCAAGAAGATCAAGGAGGCCGATGTCGCCACCCGCTGGTCCTCGGCCTCCACGCCCGGCGCCCCGAGCGACCCGCTGCCCACCGACCCGGACTGGGCAGGCGGCAGCCTCTACATCGACCGGCGCAGCATCCTGGTGCCCGCAAGCCCGGAGGCGTTGTGGCAGGTCATCGAGAGCATCGGCGGCCGGAACGGCTGGTACTCCCTGCCGGTCGTCTGGGCGTTGCGCGGCCTGCTGGACCGGATGGTCGGCGGGGTCGGGCTGCGGCGGGG
>NZ_VCKX01000477.1 GCF_005889725.1 Nonomuraea zeae | reverse complement strand
GGCCTGGGGTGCCGAAGAGGGGCGGGCTCGCGTGGTGGGACTGCGGTGATCGGCTGCAGTGCGCCAAGCTGTCCGTGCCCGTCGACTGGGCCAGGCCGCGCGCGCCCCGTACCGAGATAGACGTGGCCAGGATGCCCGCGCAGGACCCGCTGCGCAGCCTCGGCGCGCTCGTGGTGAACACGGGGCCGGGCTCGACCATCCAGGGCGTGCGCGCCCGGCCCGACACGGTGAGCGAGCTGACCCGGTGGTTCGACGTGGTGCTCGTGGAGCCGCGCGGCCTCGGCGACCGGGACAGCGCCGCCACGGTGCGGTGCTCGGTGGCCCAGCCCGACCCCGCCCGCCTCCAGTTCGCCCCAGGAGCGGCTGAGTGGCGCTCCTACGCTCGCGACAACGCCGCCTATGACAGGAGCTGCCGCATCGCCGCCGGGCCCGCCTACGCGGGCCTCACGTCCTGGCAGGTGGCACACGACCTCGACGCCCTGCGCGCCGCGCTGGGCGAACCGCGGCTGCGGTACTTCGGCAACGCCTACGGAGCCGTGTACGGGCAGGCGTACCTGGAGCTGTTCCCGCGCAGGGCCGGGCGGATGTACCTGGAAGGCGTCCCCGACCACACCGAGACCAGCCTCGGACGGCGGCTGATCGCCCACGCGCGGGCCACCGAGCGGCAGCTGTACGCCTTCCGCGACTGGTGCCGGACTCGCCTGGGCTGCCCGCTGGGCGGGGACGACGCGGTGGCGGTGTTCGACGACCTGATCGACCGGGCGCCCCTGCCCACGAGGGCGGGGCACGCGCTCGACGCCCGCCGGACCGCCGCCGCGGTCGCCGCCGGGCTCACCGCCTCCCGCTGGCCGGAGCTGGCGCGGGCCATGTCGGCGGCCAGGGCGGGCGACGCGAGCGGGCTGGCCGCGCTGGCCGCCGTGCCGGCCCCGGTGCTGCCGGGCACGGCCGACCGGGCTCTGCTGTGCCACGACTTCATGCCCGCGGTGCCCGGCTACCGGCGCTTCCTCGCGATGGAGTCACGGCTGCGCGCCGTGGCGCCCCGGGTGGGCTGGACCCGGGGGCGTCACGAGGTCGGCCGGTGCCTCGGGATGCGCCAGCCGGCTCCGAGCTGGCCGCCGCGCCCGCTGAGCCGGGCCAAGGGCTCGTCGGTGCTGATCGGGATCGGGCGGCTGGACGATGTCACGCCGTCGTCCGGGGCGGCCAGGGTGGCCGCCAGGATCCCGGGGGCGGCGGTGCTGTGGCACGGTGACGGGCCCGGCGCGTACCTGCTCCACGGGGCCGCCAAGCTGCGGGCCACCTGCCTGCGCACCCGCGTGCACGACTACCTCGTCAACGGGGTGCGCCCCGAGCCCCGTACCGACTGCCCGGGGGAGCTGACGGAGGGCTGAGAGGGACCTTGAGGGGGCGTGCGGCGGCGCACCGGGCTCGGCTCCCGGTCTCCGGGCTCGGCTCCCGGCCTCCCGGCTCGGCTCCCGGCCTCCGGGCCCAGCTCCCGGCCCCACGGGGGCGGGCCCGGCCGATAGGGTGCTGCGGGTGACGATCGAGCGGGCGGTGGCGGCGGACGCAGGGGAGATCCTCACCCTGCAGCGGGCGGCTTATGTGGCCGAGGCCCAGCTCTACGGCGACCCGTACATCCCGCCGCTGATCGAGTCCCTGGAGCAGGTGCGCAAGGTCATCGGCAACGCCGTCGTGCTCAAGTCCGTGGACCTGGGCCGGATCGTCGGCGCGGTACGCGGGCAGGTGGCCGGGACCACCTGCCTGGTCGGGCGGCTGGTGGTGGCGCCCGACCGCCAGGGGCAGGGCCTGGGCACGGCCCTGCTGACCGCCCTGCACGAGAGCGTGCCGGAGGCGACGGCGTTCGACCTGTTCACGGGGCACCTGTCGGAGGCGAACCTGCGGCTCTACCGCCGTCTGGGCTACCGGGAGACGCATCGCGAGCGGATGGACGATCACCTGACGCTGGTGCACCTGCGCAGGCAGCCAGATCGATCCCCTCCTCCGCGGTGATCAGGGCGCGGCCCATGTCGTCGTCGACCCAGTTCCAGCCCCAGCGCCACTCCGAGCCCGCCGGGTGCTCGGCGTTCAGGCGGTCGAGCGCGGCCTGGAGCGCCGGTGCGGGCACCACGATCTGGTGCCTGCCCCGCCACGGCACGTGGACGGGCGGCGGGATCGGCGGCACCCGGACGCCGCGCTCGCGCAGCGCCTCGACCACCTCGGCCGGATCCAGCCCGAACAGGTGCAGCGGCGTCGCCTCCCGATCCCACGCGTCGTGGGCCAGGGCGACGAGCCAGTGCTCGGGCGCCGGGCTCCTGCGGCCCTCGGCCAGGGCGAGGCCGGTGGCCACGCCGAACAGCTTGTAGAAGGCCGGGTTGGCGAAGCCTCCCGAGCCGTGTCCCGGCTTGGCGTGGTGCGGCAGGCAGGCGAGGGCCCGTTCGCGGTCCAGGCCGGCCTCGGCCAGCACTTGCCCGGCGAGCGAGTCGCCGGCCAGGAGGGCGAGCACGATGTGGGGCGGGCCCACCCAGTCGTCTCCGGCCGCCGCGGCCTGCTCGTGCGCGATCCGTACGATGGGGGTCAGCATGCCTTCGATGATGACCCCGTACGCGCCGATGGTGGATAGTCTTTTGCGGTGCTGATGATTGGGCTCACGGGCGGGATCGGATCCGGCAAGAGCGAGGTGTCCAAACGGCTGGCGGCCAGGGGCGCGGTCGTGATCGACGCGGACAAGATCGCCCGGGAGGTGGTCGAGCCCGGCACGCCGGGGCTGGCGCGGGTGGTGGCCGCGTTCGGGGAGGAGATGCTCCGGCCCGGCGGATCGCTCGACAGGGAGCGGCTCGGGAGCGTCGTGTTCGCCGACTCCGAGAAGCTCGCCGCCCTCAACGCGATCGTCCATCCCCTGGTGGGGGAGCGGGTGGCGCAGCTGCAGAGCGAGGCGGCCGACGACGCGATCGTGGTCTACGACGTGCCGCTGCTGGTGGAGAACAACCTCGCCCCGATGTACGACGTGGTCGTCGTCGTGGACGCGGCCGATGACGTCCGGGTCAAGCGCCTGGCGGAGCACCGGGGCATGGCCGCGGCCGACGCCGAGGCCCGCATCGCCGCTCAGGCGAGCCGGGAGGAGCGGCTGGCGGCGGCCGACGTGGTGGTGTCCAACGAGGGGTCGCTGGAGGAGCTGGACGCGCGGGTGGGCGAGGTCTGGGACGAGCTGCTGGCCCGCGCCGCACGAGGCTGACGGCAGAGCATCGACGGCTGACGGCCGGGAGCCGGGGCCCGGGAGTCGAGGGCTGAAGGCGGGCGGCCGTGAGCTGAGGGCTGAAGGCGTTGACGGGGTGACTTCCGTCCATGACGATCTGAAAGATCGCCCGGAAAGGGCGCGCAGATCGTGGGAGGACCGCCGATGCCGCGTTCATCGCCCTGGCGCGCCGCCATGGCCGCAGCCGCAGCGATCGCTCTGGCCCTGAGCGTGGCCGGGGGAGCGAGCCCGGCGGCCGCCGCCGGGAGCGCCGCGCTGGCGCAGTCGTTCCGCAATCCGGTGAACCCGGGAGCCGACCCGAGCCTGATCCACCACAACGGCGCCTACTACGTCGCCACCACGCGCGGCGACCGGATCGGGATCTGGCGGTCGCCCAGCCTGGCGACCCTGCCGGCCGCGCCGGAGCAGGTGGTCTGGCGCGACGGCGACGCGAGCCGCAACACGCAGATGTGGGCGCCCGCCTTCCGGCACGTCGGATCGCGCTGGTACGTCTACTACACCGCCTCCGACGGCGTGGACGCCAACCACCGGATGTACGTGCTGGAGTCGGCGGGCGACGACCCGATCGGCCCGTACGCGTTCAAGGCCAAGATCGCCGACTTCGGCGAGTACGCGATCGACGGCGAGCCCATCACCCACAACGGCCAGTCATACTTCGTCTGGACCGGCCCCGGGCGCGGCCAGGGCGGTCCCGCGCAGCTCTACATCGCCCGGATGAGCAACCCCTGGACGGTGACGGGCGGCCGGGTGGCCATCCCGGCCTCCGGCGGCTGCACCGAGGTCCGCGAGGGGCCGACCCCGCTCTACCGCAACGGCAGGACGTTCCTGACCTACTCCACCTGCGACACCGGCAAGCCGGACTACCAGCTGTGGATGAAGAGCATCGCGAACGGCGCCGACCCCATGGTGGCGGCCAACTGGACCCAGCACGCCGGGCCGGTGTTCGCGCGCGACGACGCGACCGGCGTGTGGGGGCCCGGGCATCACTCGTTCTTCCGCTCGCCGGACGGCACCGAGGACTGGATCGCCTACCACGGCAAGAACACCAGCACCTACACCTACGACTTCCGCACCACGCGGGTGCAGAAGTTCACCTGGAACGCCGACGGCACCCCGAACTTCGGGCGCCCGCTCGCCGCCGGCGCCACCCAGCAGTTGCCGTCCGGCGACCCGGGCGCGGCCACCTCGGTGCTCAACGACTTCGACGCGCAGGTCGCCTACGCCGGCACCTGGCAGTCCGGCTCCGGCTGCGGCAACCAGTGCTTCTGGGGCAACGACCACTGGAGCGGCCAGGCCGGCGCGACCGCCACGGTCAGCTTCACCGGCACGCGGGTCGCCCTGCTGAGCGTGCGCGACCGGGGCAACGGCATCGCCGCCATCTCCATCGACGGCGGCCCCGAGCAGCGCGTCGACTACTACAGCGGCCTCCGGGTCGGCGAGCACCTCAACTACCTCAGCCCGGTGCTCGCGCCGGGCCCGCACACCCTGCGCGTGCGGGTCACCGGCGAGCGCAACCCCGCCTCCGGCAGCACCGTGATCAGCATGGACCGCATTGAGGTGTACTGAGTCAGGGGCTCAGCAGGTGCCGGGTCTGCTCGTACAGGCGGCGGGCGTTGCCGGGATCGAGGGTCGGGGCCGAGGCGGGCACCGGCGTACGCCGGTCGTAGGCGAGCAGGCCCCGGCCGGGCGGCGGGTCGTCCATGAGCTCGATGATCGGCTGGATGCTCTTCCCGACCGGCTGGCCCACGACCTTGGCGAGCAGCTTGATGATCGCCTTGGCGGGCTGCTTCAGGCTGTCCGTGCCGCTGTCGGTGAAGCCGGGGTGGTGCAGGAGATAGCGCGTACGCCCATCCGGGTGGTTCGCCGCGTACGCGACCCCGAGGAGGTCGGTGGCCCGGCCGCCCTGCAGCATGGCCTTCACCGAGCCGTAGCCCTGCCGGAGTGACAGGTCGTCCCAGTGGATCCGGCCCTTGGTCACGCCGACGCCGCAGACGTTCACGATCATCGGGTTCTCGCCCTTCTCCAGCAGGCCGGTCAGGCCGTGACCGAGCAGGAGGCGGCTGACGTAGTAGAGGGCGAAGGTGCCCTCGAACCCGTCGGGGGTCTCCACGCGCTGCGGGAAGTGGCGCATAGCGGTCAGGACCAGGCCGTCCAGCGCGTCGTGCCGGGCCTCGACCTCCTCGATCACGCGCCGGTTCGCCGCGACCGAGGTCAGGTCGGCCTGGATGAACGCCGCCCGCGACTCCGCCCCGAGCGCGGTGGCATCGTCGAGGAAGCGCCGGCCCTTCGCGGGATCGCTGCCCACGACCGTCACCTGGTCGCCTCTGTGCAGGAAGTGCAGGGCGAGGCCCTTGCCCATGCCGGTAGTGCCACCCGCCACGACATAAGTCCGCATATTTCGTCCTTTAAGTCATCGAACGCTGACTTGACGGAAGGTAGCACAGGGCGGGCGTATGATGTCAACGGTCGATGACTAGCGAGGGGGAGTCCGAGGTGGCGCGCAAGAGGGATCGGGAGGCCACCAGGGAGCGGCTGCTGGAGACCGCCAGGGTGCGCTTCGCCCGCGAGGGCTACGACGCCACCAGCGTCCGCGACATCGCCGGGGACGCGGGCGTCGACGCCACCTTGATCTTCCGGTACTTCGGCTCCAAGAAGCAGCTCTTCGACGCCGCCACGGCCGCTCCGGAGATCCCGCACGACCTCCTGGACGGGCCGCCGGAGGAGCTGGTCGCCCGCATGGTGCGTTCGGTGGTCTTCGCCGACTGGAGCGCGTACGGCGGCGAGCACCCCCTCGTCGCCATGCTGCGCTCCTCGGCCCACGAGGACGCCAGGCTGCGCATACGCCAGGAGGTCTGCGACACCTACGTACGCGTCCTGGCGGACCTGGCGGAGGCCGGGGACGGCGGAAAGCCCGGCGACGGATCCGGAAGCGAGTCAGGCGACCGGGCGGGGGA
>NZ_VCKX01000476.1 GCF_005889725.1 Nonomuraea zeae | reverse complement strand
CCCCCGAACGCGCCGGCCGCGGCGCGCCCGGCGCGTTCGGGGGCGGGCAGGGCCCGCCGGTCCAGGGTGCCGCTCGGCGTCATCGGCAACGCCCCCAGCCGCACCAGGGCGGACGGCACGGCCGGGTCGGGCACGATGTCGGCGAGGAAGGCGCGCAGCTCGCCCAGGTCGAACGTCCGGCCGTCGGCGGGGACGATGTAGCCGACCAGCCGGTCGCGTCCCGACTCGTCCCTGCGGACGGCGGCGGCGGCCGCCGCGACGCCCGGGTGGCGGGTCATCGCGCTCTCCACCTCGCCGAGCTCCACCCGGAACCCGCGTACCTTGACCTGGTCGTCGGCCCGCCCGGCCAGCTCCAGGACGCCGTCCGCGCGCCAGCGGCCGACGTCGCCGGTCCGGTAGAGCCGGGCGGCGGGGTCGGTGGAGAAGGGGTCGGGCAGGAAGCGCTGCCCGGTCAGCTCCGGGCGGTTCCAGTAGCCCTGGGCCACCCCGTCGCCGCCGATGAAGATCTCGCCGTAGACGCCGGTGGGCACCGGGCGCATCCGCGGGTCCAGCACGTGCACGCTGGTGTTGATCAGCGGCCGGCCCACGGGGACGGTCGCCTGCGGCCCCATCGTCTCGGCGCGCACGTCGAAGACCGTGGAGTCGACGGTGGTCTCGGTCGCGCCGTAGGCGTTGGCGACGATGGTGCCGGCGGGCAGGAGGTCGAGGAGGGCGCGGCAGTCGTCGGCGGGCCACGGCTCGGAGCCGACGGCGAGCACCCGCAGCGAGTCGAGTGCGCCGCCCTCGTAGACCAGCTCCTGGGAGATGGCCTTGGCCAGCGACGGTGTGGTGACCATGATCTCGGGGCGCTGCTCGCGCAGGGCGGCGACCAGCGCGGGCGGGTCGGCCAGCACGTCAGGAGGGGAGATGAGCAGCTCCCCGCCGAACATGGCCGACAGCAGGAAGTCGCCGAAGAAGACGTCCACGGCCACGCTGGAGACCGACAGGCAGCGCCCGCGCAGCCCGGTCAGGTCGTAGCAGGCGTCCCAGGCGCGCATGATGTGCTGGACGTTGCCGTGGCTGACCATGACGCCCTTGGGCCTGCCGGTCGAGCCGGAGGTGTAGACGACGTAGGCCAGGCCGTCGGGGGTGACGGCGGTCCGCGGGGGTGTGGCGGGCAGCCGGTCGAGTGCGGGCCGGTCGCGTTCGAGGTCCACGAGCGTGGCCGGATGCCCGGCGAGGCGGTCGCGGAGCCGGTGCTCGGTGATCACCACCGTGGCGGCGGCGTCGTCCAGCATCATGGCCAGGCGCTGGGCGGGGTGCTCGGGGTCGAGCGGGAGGAAGGCGGCTCCGGCCTTCAGGACGCCGAGCATGGCGACGACGGCGTCCACGCCGCGTTCGAGGCAGATGCCGACGAGCGAGCCGGGGCCCGCGCCCAGGCCGTGCAGGTGGCGGGCCAGCCGGTCGGCGCGGGCGGCCAGCCCGGCGAACGTCAGCCGCTCGTCCCCGCAGCTCACGGCGGGCGCGTCCGGGGTGAGCGCGGCCCGCTCGTCGAACAGCTCGTGGACGAGCCGGGCCGGGACGGGCCCGGCCTGCGTGCCGAGCCCCGCGGCGGTGAGCCGGCGCAGCTCGGCCGCGGGGATCATGTCCCGGGTGTGCAGGGGCGCGTCGGGGGCGTCGGCGACGCTTTCGAGCAGCGTGACCAGGTGCTCGCCCAGGCGTTCGGCCGTGGCCGCGTCGTAGAGGTCGGTGCTGTACTCCAGGTAGCACGTCAGCGACCGGGCGTCCTCGTAGAAGTCGAAGGTGAGGTCGAGCTTGGCCACGTTGATCGGCGGCTGGAGCTCCGACACCTCCAGGCCGGGCAGGCGGGGGGCGCCGGCGGCCAGGTTCTGCAGGTTGACCATGACCTGGACCAGCGGCGGGCGGCTCGGGTCCCGCTCGGGCCTGAGCGTCTCGACCAGGCGCTGGAACGGCACCTCCTCGTTGGCGAACGCCTCCAGCAGCGTCGCGCGGACCTGCCGGACGAACGCGGTGAACGGCAGCGACTCGTCCACCTGCGAGCGCAGCACCACCGTGTTGATGAAGAAGCCGATCAGGTGGTCCAGGTCGGGACGGCCGCGGCCTGAGGTCACGGTGCCGACGGCGACGTCCCGCTCGCCGGCGTAGCGGCTGAGCACGACCTTGGCCGCGGCGGCCAGCGTCATGAACAGGGTGGCGCCGTTGGCCCTGCTCAGCTCGCGCAGGCGCGACAGCAGCGGGGCCGGGACCTGGAATTCGCAGACCGCGCCCGCCGAGCTGCGGACGGGCGGGCGCGGCCGGTCGGTGGGCAGCTCCAGCACGGGCAGGCGGTCGAGGCGGCCGCGCCAGTAGGCGAGCTGGTCGTCCAGTGCGGGGGTGCCGGCGCGCTCCTGCTGCCAGGCCGCGAAGTCGGCGTACTGGACGGGGAGCGGCGGCAGTGCGGCCCCCTGGCCATCCGCGCTGCCGGTGCCGGCCGTGTAGAGCGCCGCCAGCTCGGCCAGGAGGTTGCCGGTGGACCAGCCGTCGCTGACGATGTGGTGCACGCCCAGCACCAGGACGTGCTCGCGAGGGCCGAGCCGCAGCAGCGACGCCCGGAACAGCGGCCCGCTGCGCAGGTCGTACGGGGTGCTCATCTCGCGCAGCAGGAACTCCTCCAGCCGCGCCTCGGCGCACCTGCCCGAGACGTCGATGAGCGGGACGGGCCGGTCGGCGTGCTCGTGCACGATCTGGACGCCGCGGCCGTCGATCGCGTCGAAGGTGGTGCGCAGCGACTCGTGCCGCCGCGCGACCCCGTTGACGGCGGCGGTCAGCGCCTCGGCGTCCAGGTCGCCGCGCAGCCGCAGGGCGCGCAGCGCGTTGTACTCGGGGCTGTCGGGCTCCAGCTCGGCCATGAACCACAGCCGCTGCTGGGCGGACGACATTGGCAGAGCGGCGTCGCGCGGCACCGGCCGGATCCGCCCGTCGTCGGCGGGCGGCCCCGACTCGCCGGCGAGCTGGCGCCGGATGAGCTCGCTCAGGTGGGCCGGTACGGCCGCGAGCCGATCTTCGAAGGACGTGGACATGTGGTGTGATCCCTTCAGATCCCGCGCGAGGAGTCGATTCCGGATGCCGCCGACACGAGCTCCAGGATCTTGCTCTGGATCCGTTCGGCCAGGGCCGCGATCCGCGGCCGGTCGAAGAGGTCTTTGGGCGAGATGTCCACGCCGAACGCGCCGCGCATCCGCGAGACCACCCGGACGCTGCTGATGGAGTCGCCGCCGAGGTCGAAGAAGTTGTCCTCGACGCCGACGGGGTCGATGGCGAGCACCTCCGACCAGATGCGGCACAGCGCCTCTTCCGTGGGGTTGCGGGGCGCCAGGTAGTCGCCGCCGCCGTCGTCCTGCGTGCCGGGCGCGGGCAGCGCGTCGCGGTCGAGCTTGCCGTTGCGGCTGAGCGGCAGCTTCGTCATGGGCACGAACGCGGCGGGCACCATGTAGTCGGGCAGGAGCTCGGACAGGTGGGCGCGCAGCTCGTCGGCGGTGGGCGCGGGCAGGCCCGGCGCGGGCACCACGTAGGCGATCAGCCGCTTGTTGCCCGCCTCGTCCTCGCGGACGACCACCGCGGTCTCGGCCAGGCCGCTGTGACCGATCAGGACGTTCTCGATCTCCCGCAGCTCCACCCGGAAGCCGCGGATCTTCACCTGGTCGTCGACGCGGCCGGCGAAGTCCAGCGTGCCGTCGGCGTTCCAGCGGACGAGGTCGCCCGAGCGGTACAGGCGCGCTCCCGGCGGGCCGAACGGGTCGGCGACGAAGCGTTCGGCGGTCAGGTCGGGGCGGCCGATGTAGCCGCGGGCCACGGCGTCGCCGCCGATGTACAGCTCGCCGGTGACGCCGACCGGGGCCGGGGCGAGCCGCTCGTCCAGGACGTACACGCGGTCATTGGGGATGGGGCCGCCGATCGGGACGTTGTCGTAGTCGGCGGCGGGATCGACGGGGAACAGGGTGACGGCGATGGCGCCCTCGCTCGGCCCGTAGTTGTTGACCAGCTTCCGGCCGCGTGACCAGATCCTGGCCATCTCGGTGCTCAGCACCTCCCCGCCGACCCGGATGAACTCCAGGTTCGGCAGCGCGGCGGCGTCGAGGGCTGGCAGGACGGTGGGCGGCATGGTCACCGCGGTCACCGCCTTGGTCCGCAGCTCCTCGATGAGCTGGGCGCCGCCGTAGCCGGAGGCGGCGACGGGGGCGACGAGCGTGGCGCCGACCGCCAGCGTGCTGAACACGTCCAGGGAGGCGGCGTCGAAGCTCATCGGGCAGAGCTGGAAGACCCGGCTCTCGTGGGTGAGCCACAGGTCGCACACCGCCTCGACGGTGTTGACGAGCGAGCGGTGCTCGACCATGACCCCCTTGGGCCGGCCGGTCGAGCCGGAGGTGTAGACGACGTAGACCAGGTCGCGCGGCCCGCCGGTGGTCTCGGGCACGCGGTCGGGGCAGGCGGCGACGAGCGGCCAGTCCCGGTCCATGCAGACCGTACGGACCTGGGCCTGGTCGAACATCCCCGCCAGCTCCTCGCGGGTCAGCACGACCGCGGGCTGCGACTCGGCGACCATGACGCGCAGCCGCTCGGGCGGGTAGTCGGGGTCCATCGGCACGTACGCGCCGCCCGCCTTGAGCACGCCGAGGATGCCGACGACGAGGTCGAGCCCGCGCTCGACGGCGATGCCGACGCGCACGTCGGAGGTGACGCCGAGGCCGGTCAGGTACTGGGCGAGCCGGTTGGCCCGGCTCTCCAGCTGGGCGTAGGACAGCCGGTCGGCGCCGCGCTCCACGGCGACGGCGTCGGGCCACCGGCGGGCCCGCTCGCTGATCACCTCGTGGATGCGGCGCTCGATCGAGTAGCCGGCCGGGGTGCCGCTCCACTCGTTCACCAGCGTCCGGTGCTCGGCTCGGGTGAGCATGGAGATCTCGCCGATGGGCCGGGCGGGGTCGTCGGCGACGGATTCCAGCAGGGTGAGCAGGTGCTGGAAGATCCGCTCGATGGTGGCGGCGTCGAACAGCTCGGGGTCGTACAGCAGCCGCATCGACAGGCTCTGCCCGGGGAAGACGCTGAGGCCGATCGGGTAGTTGGTGCTGAAGCCGATGGCGATGTTCTTCAGGTCGATGCCGTCCGGCGTCATGCCGGGGTCGAAGGGATAGTTCTGGAAGACCAGGACGCTGTCGAACAGGTTGACCCCGGCGGGCACGCCGCTCCACGCCTGCATCCGGGGCAGCGGCACCCAGTCGTACTCGCGGGCGGCGGCCTGCTCCTGCTGCGTCTCGCGCAGCCAGGGCAGCAGGGCGCGGCCGTGGTCGACGTCCATGCGGACGGGCAGCGTGTTGATGAGCATGCCGGTGATGGAGTCGACGCCGGGCAGGTCGGCCGGGCGGGTGGAGACGGTGGTGCCGAAACAGATGTCCCGCTCGCCGCTGTAGCGCGACAGCAGGATCGCCCAGGCGCCCTGGACGAGCGTGTTCATCGTCAGCTTGGTCCGCTGCGCGCAGGCGACGATCTTGGCGGCCAGCTCCTCCGGCACCTGCACCTCGACCGAGCGGGTCGCGCGGGGGCGGTAGCCCTCCCCCGGCTGCCGGTCGAAGGCGAGCTTCGTCTGCGTGTCGAACCCGGCCAGCCGCTCCCGCCAGTAGTCCTTGGCGGCGGGCTCGTCTCGCTGGTCGAGCCACTGCACGTAGTCGCGGAAGGGGCGGCGCGGCGCGGGCGCGGCCAGGCCGTCCCCGCGAGTGGCGGCGTAGTCGGCGAAGACGTCCGTGAGCAGGCCGGAGGCGCTCCAGCCGTCGATCAGGATGTGGTGGACCGACCAGACGACCTGGACCGTGGCGTCGGTGAGCCGGGCGACGGCGAGCCTGGTCAGGGGGGCCGTGGTGAAGTCGACGCCCGCGGCCTTGTCCTCGTCGAGCAGGCGCCGCAGCGCGGCCTGCCGCTGCGGCTCGTCCAGGTCCCGCCAGTCCAGCAGGACGGTGGGGAGCGTGGCGCGGTCGTGCACGACCTGGACGGGCGTGTCGACGTCCTCCCAGATCACGGCGGTGCGCAGGATCGGGTCGCGGTCGGCGGCGCGCTGGAAGGCGCGGGCGAGCCCCGCCGGGTCGTCCACGCCGTCCAGCACCAGGTCGAACTGGATGAGGTGCAGGCCGGAGTCGCGGGCCATGAGCGCGTCGAACAGCATGCCGCTCTGCATCGGCGTCAGCGGGTAGACGTCCTCGACGCCGGGCGGGGTGGGCCGGTCCGGGCG
>NZ_VCKX01000475.1 GCF_005889725.1 Nonomuraea zeae | reverse complement strand
GCTCGTGGGCGCCGGGGCGGCGGCGGGGGGATCGGCGGGCGAGCAGGCGGCGAGAGCCCCCGGCAGGAGCACGAGGAGGAGCACGGCCACGACGAGGCGCACGACGTTCATCCTGCCATGAACGTTAAGGTTCAGGCATGCCTACCGCACTGATCACGGGCGCGACCTCCGGCCTCGGCGCCGCCTTCGCCCGCCGCCTGGCCGCCGACGCCTTCTCGCTCGTCCTGGTGTCGCGTGACGCGCTCAGGCTCGCCCAGACCGCCGACCAGCTCAAGCTCAGGTACGGCGTGGACGTCGAGGTCCTGCCCGCGGACCTGGCGACGGACGACGGGCTGACCAGGGTCGAGTCGAGGCTCCGCGAGGGCGTGGACCTGCTGGTCAACAATGCCGGGTTCGGCCATCGGCGCAGCTTCCCCGAGGTGCCGGTCGAGCAGGAGGTGCGCATGCTCAAGGTGCACTGCGAGGCCGTGCTCAGGCTGACGCTGGCGGTGCTGCCCGGGATGCGAAAGCGCGAGCGCGGCGCCGTGGTCAACGTGGCGTCGGTGGCGGCCTTCTTCGCCCACAACACCTACAGCGCGTCCAAGGCGTGGGTGGTCAGCTTCAGCGAGGCGGCGGCGGCCGAGGTGGGCGATCCGCGCATCAAGATCATGGCGTTGTGCCCGGGTTTCGTGCGGACCGAGTTCCACCAGCGGGCCGCGGTGGACACCTCGGGCATTCCCGGGTTCCTGTGGCTCAAGGCCGACGACGTGGTGCGGGAGGCGATGCGCGACCTCGCCCTGGGCAAGCGCGTCTCGGTGCCCGACCTGCGCTACAAGGCCATCGTCGCGGTGGGCAGGATGGTGCCGCGCGGCCTGCAGGCGCGCGTGTCGGCCAAGATCGGCCGCTGACGCTCCGTGCTCACCGGGAGACCTGCCGGGAGCACCTGCCGGAAAAGAATGGGCCCCCGCCGCGGGAGGGGGTCGCGGTGGGGGCCCGAGCGGCCGTGAGCGAGCTCACGGCCGGGAACAAGCGGGCAGCGGGCTTGTCAGCGGTTGGCCTCGTGGCCGATCGCCAGGCCGCTGGCCGGGTCGAAGAAGTGCAGGTTGTGCGTGTCGAGGACCAGGTCGATGTTCTGGCCGGGACGGGCGTGGCTGCGGGCGTTGACGCGGGCGGTCCACAGGGACTTGTCGCCCACGAGCGGCAGCGCCGCCTCCTCGTCGTCGCCCGTGTCGGCGGCGGCGACGGTGTCCTTGTGCTCGACCGGCGGGGCGTCGATCAGGAACAGCACGTTGATCTCGGAGCCCAGCTCCTCGGTGACCTCCGCCTTGACCGGCAGCGTGGCCCAGCCGTTGGCGTGGTTGCCGGCGGAGGTGGCGTCCTCGAAGTCCGACGGGCGGATGCCGAGGATGATCTTCTTGCCGATGTACTGGTCGAGGCCCGGCTTGTCGGTGAACGTCGAGTCGGGGATCGGCAGCTTGATGTCGGCGAAGGTCACGGCGGCGCCGCCGTCGCGGACGAGCTCGGCGGTGACGAAGTTCATCGAGGGCGAGCCCATGAAGCCGGCGACGAACAGGTTGACCGGCTTGTCGAACAGGTTCTGCGGGGTGTCCACCTGCTGGAGCAGGCCGTCGCGCAGCACGCAGACGCGGTCGCCGAGGGTCATGGCCTCGACCTGGTCGTGGGTGACGTACACCGTGGTGACGCCGAGGCGCTCGTGCAGCGTGTTGAGCGAGGCGCGCATGGAGACGCGGAGCTTGGCGTCCAGGTTGGACAGCGGCTCGTCCATGAGGAAGGCCTGCGGCTCACGCACGATGGCGCGGCCCATGGCGACACGCTGGCGCTGACCACCGGACAGGGCGGCCGGCTTGCGCTTGAGGTAGGTCTCCAGGCCGAGCATCTTGGCGGCCTCGTTGACCCGCTTCTGGATCTCCGGCTTGGGCATCTTGCGGAGCTTGAGGCCGAAGGCGAGGTTCTCCTCGACCGTCATGTGCGGGTAGAGCGCGTAGTTCTGGAAGACCATCGCGATGTCGCGGTCCTTGGGCGGCAGGTGGTTGACCACCTTGTCGCCGATGGAGATCTCACCGCCGCTGATGTCCTCAAGGCCGGCGATCATCCGGAGAGCGGTCGACTTACCGCAACCGGAGGGCCCGACCAGCACCATGAACTCGCCATCCTTGATCTCAAGGTTGAGCCCGTTCACGGCCTTTACGCCACCGGCGTAGATCTTGTCGACGTTCGTCAGAACGATGGATGCCATGACATTCCTTCGCGCTCCAGGGCTGTGGCCCGGACGTTGTTACCGATTACTCGCACACGTGGATACGTTTTCAAGCATCTCACCCGAAACGGACATCGGTGTCAAGGGTTACGTCGTGACCAGCCCTTGTGGGGACGGGCGTCTTCCGGTTTCCGCGGAACCATGATGGAATCGTTTCCATGGAGAAGCGGGCGACGATCAAGGATGTGGCCGAGGCGGCCGGCGTGGGCGTCGCCACCGTGTCCCGGGTGCTGTCCGGCGGCTCGGCCAGCCCCAGCACCAGAGAACGCGTCCTGGCCGTCGCCGCCCAGCTCGACTACCGCCCCAGCGCCCTCGGCCGCAACCTGCGCCAGCGGCGCACGGGCGGCATGGGCCTGCTCGTCCCCGACCTGACCGACACCTTCTACGGCCAGCTCGCCGAGGGCGTGCTGGCCTGCGCCCGCTCGGCCGGCGAACCGGTCGTGCTCGGCTCCACAGGAGACGACCCCGAGCAGGAGGCCGATCTGATCGGCATGCTGCTCGAACAGAGCGTAGACCGGCTGATAGCCGTCCCGTCGGGAGACGCGGAAACCTGGAGCCCCGCGATCCGCGCGGGCATGACCGTGATCTTCGCTGACCGGCTGCCCGCACAGTCGCCGGCCGACGACCCGGCCGCGTCGGCCCTCACCGATCTCATGCTGATGGACGGCCTCGCCGCCGCGCCCCCGTCACGGCCCCAGTCGCAGGCGCAGCCGCGGCCGCTGGACGTCCCCTCGGTGCTGGCCGACGACCGGGCCGGCATCCGTACGGCGGTCCGCTACCTGCGCGGCCTGGGCCACCGGCGCATCGCCTTCCTGGGCGGCCCCGGGCAGCAGCGGCGGGTGGCCGCCTTCAGGGAGGCGGTGGGCGCGCCGGTGGACGAGGAGCTGGTCGTGTTCGGCACCGGCAGCCGCGACTCGGCCTACGCCGCCGCCTCCGGCCTGTTCCAGAGCCGTCCCGACCTGTCCGCCGTGGTGGCGGGCGGCAACGTGCTCGGGGAGGCGGCGGTGCTGGCGGCCAGGGAGCTGGATCTGCGGGTGCCGAAGGACGTGTCGCTGGTGATGTACGACGACGTCCCCTGGGCCGAGCTGTGCTCGCCGCCGCTGACGGTGATCGCCCAGCCGGGGCGGGACATGGGATACCGGGCGGCCGAGCTGGTGCTGCGTTCGGGGGGCAGGAGGCCGCGCAGCGTGGTCCTGCCCACGGAGCTCATCATCAGGGGCAGCTGCGGCCCGCACCGCTGACGCCGCCCTGCCGGAGGGTCCTACGCCCTCCCCGCGCGGGCCCCGGTGTAGCGGCGGGGCAGGATCATGACCGGGTTGTCGTCGAGGATCACCTCGGGCGGCCCGTACCGCGCGGCGACCTCCCGGATCTCCGGCTCGTCGAGGATCAGCAGGCGGCCGTGCTCGATGAACAGCTCGCCGTCCACCACGACGGTGGGCCGGTCCACCTGGCAGTCGCAGTGCGCGAAGCCGGGCCCCGTCTTGACCGGCACGCCGTCGGTGAGGCCGTCGATGCCGCAGTAGAAGGCCCCGGCGTGCTTCTCCCGCTCGAACTGGGTGCCGCCGGCGATCCGGACCTTCGGGTTCAGCCCGATCAGGCCGTGCCGCATGTAGAAGCCGTCAGGGGAGTATCGCCGCAGCTGCTCGGCCGCGGCCCCGCCCTCGATCTTGCGCACCAGGTTGCCTTCGAGGGTGAGACGCAGCGACTCCTCGGGCACGCCGGTGACGGTGCAGTCCTCGACCATGATGACGCCCTCGGTGTCGGCCGGCCAGAAGTTCGCGCCGCCGTACGGGAAGGGCCGCCAGTCACCGGGCCGCATCGCACCGGGGTCGGGGTCGAAGGCCGGCCCGGAGAACGTCACGTCGGTCCCGCGCGCGGAGGTGACCCTGATCGACTTGGCCGCGGACAGCTGGCTCAACGTCCGGCGCAGCAGCGCGTAGAAGACCTCGGCGGGCAACCGGCCCCCGGTCAGCAGCGCGCCCGCCGTGGCGGTCATGTGCAGCGACAGGAACCGGGAGGAACGCGCCTTGATCTGGTCGAAGAACAGCGGGGCCGTGTGCACCTCGCCCCACCAGGTGCCGGTGATCACGACGTCGGCCTCGCGGAACGCGGCCGTCTCGATCTCGAGCGAGGCCTCCCTGTCGCACCCGCCCGGGCTGAACGGCGTCACGGAGAGGATCCGGACGTCGGCGTCCTGGAAGGCCGCCGCCGCGGCAATGGCCTGGATGACGACGGGATCGACGGTGTGCTCCATGATCATCAGCACCCGCTCGCCGGCCTTCAGCCCCACGTAGTCGCACAGGTTGCGCACGCCGGGCATCAGCTCGACGATCGAGTTCGGGGCCACCGCGGGCTCGGCCACGTAGCTGAAGGGCGATCCTGCGTACGGATTGATCGTCATCGCGAGCTCCCTGCGGGACGTCGGGCCACTGTGCCGGGCTGGTGGCGGGACCAGCCGCGGACTCAGCCGGTCAATTACATACCGCAATCACGCGATTACTACACGTTCGGCGTGCTTGTCGCGGCGATGCCCGGACTGATGCGCGGCCAGGCGTCGGCGCGCACCCCCGAGGCCGCCGTCCACCACCCGTGACCGGACTCACTTCACCCAGCGCCGGAACCCGCCCTCGAAGTTGATCACCTGCCCGGTGATCCAGCCGGCCTCGTCCGAGGCGAGCCAGCGCACCAGCCCGGCCACCTCCTCCGGCCGGCCCCACCGGCCCGCCGGCAGCGCCCGGCCGACCTGCCTGGCGAGCTCCTCTCCCGCCCAGCCGGTGTCCACCGGGCCGGGATTGACGGTGTTGACGGTGATCCCCCGATCGGCGAGCGCGTCGGCGAGGCTCAGCGTCATCTGCCGGACCGCGCCCTTGCTGATCGCGTACGGGAGCTCGTCCCGCTGCGGGCTGGTTGGCGACCAGGACGTCCACGTGCCCGAACCGGGCGACCGCCTGCTCCATCACCCGCGCAGGGGCGGCCGGGCCGGAGAAGTCGGCCTCCACGTGCCACAGGTCGTCGCCGAGGCGCCCAGGGCCGACAGCACGCCGTCCATCCCCGCGGGGTCGGAGCCCCAGGGATGCTCCGCGTCGTGCGGGGTCCACGACTGCGCCACCACCTTCGTCCCGGTCGCGAGCAGCTCGCGGGCCACCGCGAACCCGATCCCCGCCCGGCGGCTCACCCCGGTCACCAGTGCGACTCTCGTGTCAGATGTCATCCGGCAATCTTGCCGGGCGGCCGGCCGTCGCGGTATGACATATTCGCTGACCTGCCCATACAGTCAGCCATTGTGCTTTACGGCAGATCTGCGGAAGTCGCCGCTCTCGACCGGCTGATCTCACAGGCCCGCGACGGCGCCGGGGCCGCGCTCGTGCTGCGCGGCGAGGCCGGCGTGGGCAAGACGGCGCTGCTCGACCTCGCGGCCTCGCGCGGCGGGGGCATGCGGGTGCTCAGGACGACGGGGGTCGAGGCGGAGGCGGACCTGGGGTTCGCCGCGCTGCACCAACTGCTGTGGCCGGTGCTCGGGCTCCTGGACTCGCTCCCTGACCCGCAGCGCGATGCCGTGCGCGGGGGGCTGGGGCTCGCGGCGGCATCGTCCGGTGATCGGTTCCTGCTGGCGGCGGGGGTTCTGTCGCTGCTGGCGGAGGCGGCCGCGCCGGACGGGCTGGTCTGCGTGATCGACGACTTCCAGTGGGTGGACCGGGCCTCGGCCGACGCGCTGCTGTTCGCCGCCAGGCGGCTGGGGACGGAGCGGATCGCGATGCTCCTCGCCGTACGCGGGGACGCGCAGGTGAAGGGCGTGCCGTCGGTGGCGGTCGGCGGGCTGGCCGAGGCGGCGGCGGGCGAGCTGCTGGACGGCACCGTCCCGATCGCGGCGCCGGTCCGGCGGGAGCTCATCGCCCAGACCCGGGGCAACCCGCTGGCCCTGCGCGAGACCGTGCGGCTGCTGACGCCTGAGCAGCTCGCCGGGCGCGAGCCGCTGCCCGACCCGCTGCCCGGTGGCGCGCAGCTCTTCGGCGAGCAGGTGGCGGCGCTGTCCGGTCCCGCCCGGCAGGTGGCCCTGCTCGCGGCCGTGGAGAGCGATCTGGACCTGGTCCTGCGCGCCGCCGGCGAGCTGGGGGCGGGGC
>NZ_VCKX01000474.1 GCF_005889725.1 Nonomuraea zeae | reverse complement strand
CCCCCACCCCCTCCTCCACCAAGACCGGGCTGGTCCCCGAGACGCTCGGCGAGGTCTGCCTGCCGGTGCTGTCGTGCCAGGACCCCGAGGCGGTCGAGTCGACGTCGCCGCGTCCGACGCCCACGACGTCGGGCGGGCCCACGCAGCCGCCGCGCGAGTGGGGCGAGGAGTTCTGGGGGGCGCAGACGCGCCCGCCCACGCCGCCGGAGAGCCGGCCCCAGACGGTGGACAGCGGGCGGCCGGTCACCGCGACGGAGCGGGCCGACGCCGACGAGCCGCGGGTGGACCTGCTGTGGCCCAACCCGTTCGCCCACGAGCTGGCGGTGCCGATGCAGGATCAGCGGGTGGTGCGGCCGAGCCCGCCCGCCTCCGACGTGCTGGGGACCGCGCTGACCATCGCGTTGCTGGGCTCGGCGGTGCTGGCCACGCGGATCGTGCAGCAGCGGCGCCTGCGTACGGAACCCGCCGAGTCGATCCCGTTCGAACCGGCGCGGGCCGGGAACGGACGCCACCGGCTGGCCTGACGGCCAGCCGGGCAGCACGCCCGGCACGACTGGCAGGCCCGGCACGGTACACAGGACGGCGGTCCACAGGACGGCGGCCCACGCACACCTCTCCGGGGTGCGTGGGCCGCCTGCCGCGCGGGGTCCGGTTGGTTAGCCGCCGATGGCGTGGACGCCGCCGTCCACGTGGACGATCTCGCCGGTCGTGGCCGGGAACCAGCCGGACATCAGGGCCACGCACGCGCGCGCGGCGGGGCCGGTGTCGGAGAGGTCCCAGCCGAGCGGCGCCTTCTCCGGCCAGCTGTCCTCGAACTCCTTGAAGCCCGGGATCGACTTGGCCGCCATCGTGCGCAGCGGCCCGGCCGCCACCAGGTTGACCCTGATGTTGTGCTTGCCCAGGTCACGGGCCAGGTAGCGGTTGCACGACTCCAGGCCGGCCTTGGCCACGCCCATCCAGTCGTAGACCGGCCACGCCTTGGAGGCGTCGAAGTCGAGGCCGACGACCGCGCCGCCCTCCTTCATCAGGGGCAGGCAGGCGACCGCCAGCGACTTGTAGGAGAAGGTGGAGACTTGCAGGGCGGTGGCGACGTCCTCCCACGAGGTGTTGAGGAAGTTGCCGCCGAGCGCCGTCTGCGGGGCGAAGCCGATCGAGTGGACCACGCCGTCGAGGCCGTCCACGTGCTCGCCGACCCGGGCCGCCAGCGTGTCGAGGTGCTCGTTGTTCTGGACGTCGAGCTCCAGCACCGGCGCCGGCGCGGGCAGCCGCTTGGCGATGCGCTCGACCAGGCTCAGCCTGCCGAACCCGGTGAGCACGACCGTGGCGCCCTCCTCCTGCGCCAGCTTGGCCACCGAGAACGCGATCGAGGCGTCGGTGAGCACGCCGGTCACGAGGATCCGCTTGCCTTCGAGAATGCCCACGTCAGTGCCCCATTCCGAGTCCGCCGTCGACCGGGATCACGGCCCCGGTGATGTAGGAGGCGTCGTCGCCGGCCAGGAACCGCACGACGCGCGCGACCTCCTCCGGGGCCGCCTGCCGCCCGAGCGGGATGTTGGCGACGATCGCCGCCTGGTCGAGCTCGGCCGTCATGTCGGTGGCGACGAAGCCGGGCGAGACCACGTTGACCGTGATGTTGCGCGAGCCGTATTCGCGGGCCAGCGAACGGGCGAAGCCGATCAGGCCGGCCTTGGAGGCGGCGTAGTTGGCCTGGCCCGCCTGGCCGGTCAGGCCGATGACGGAGGAGATGAGGATGATCCGGCCGCGCTTGAGCTTCATCATGGGCCTGATGGCCCGCTTGGCCACGCGGTAGGCGCCGGTCAGGTTGGCGTCGATGACGTCGGTGAAGGTCTCTTCCTTCATCATCGCGAGGAGCGTGTCTTTGGTGATGCCCGCGTTGGAGACCACGACCTCGACCGGGCCGTGCTCGGCCTCGGCCTTGTCGAAGGCGGCCTCGACGTCGGCCATGCTGGTGACGTCGCAGCGCACGCCGAACAGGCCCTCGGGCGGCTCCCCCGATCGGTAGGTGACCGCGACGGCGTCGCCTGCCGCGGCGAGTTCACGGGCGATCGCGAGGCCTATGCCGCGATTGCCTCCGGTGACGAGTACAGAGCGTGCCATGGCACCTGACGCTACCTTCTCCACGCCGGTATCTGCTTGTCCGGGAGGCACAAGATCACAGGGTTAGGATCGTGGACATGCGCCAGATCGATCCCGATTTCCTGGAGCTGCCGCTGCGGCAGCTCGCGGACGCCGCCTTGCAACGCGCTCGCGACCTCGGCGCCGAGCACGCCGACTTCCGGCTGGAGCGCGTCAGGGCCGAGACGCTCAGCCTCTATGATGCCCGGCTCGAAGGAGCCATGGACGCCGACGACCTCGGCTACGCCGTGCGCGTCGTCAAGGGCGGCACGTGGGGGTTCGCCGCCGGCATCCACCTGACGCCCGAGGCGGCCGCCGTGGTGGCCGAGCAGGCGGTGCGGGTGGCGGAGGTGAGCGCCCCGGTCAACAGGGAGCCCATCGAGCTGGCCCCCGAGCCGGTGCACGCCGACGCCGTGTGGGTCTCGGCCTACGACGTGGACCCGTTCGAGGTGCCGTCGGCGGAGAAGGTCGCCCTGCTGGCGGAGTGGTCGGCCGGGCTGATGAAGGGCGCCGACCACGTCTCGGCGCGGCTGCTCCAGGTCAAGGAACAGAAGTTCTACGCCGACACGGCCGGCACGCTCACCACGCAGCAGCGGGTGCGGGTCTATCCCAGGCTCAACGCGATGAAGGCGCACGCGAGCGGGTTCGACGACATGTCGACCGTCGCGCCGCCGGTGGGCCGGGGCTACGAATACCTGACGGGCACCGGATGGGACTGGCAGGGCGAGCTGGCCAGGCTGCCCGAGCTGCTGGCGGAGAAGCTGGCGGCGCCGTCGGTCGAGGCGGGCGACTACGACCTGGTGGTCGATCCGTCCAACCTGTGGCTGACGATCCACGAGTCGATCGGCCACGCGACCGAGCTGGACCGGGCGCTCGGCTACGAGGCGGCCTACGCGGGCACCAGCTTCGCCACGTTCGACCAGCTGGGCGAGCTGGTCTACGGCTCGCCGCTGATGAACGTGACCGGCGACAGGACCGTCACGCACGGCCTGGCCACGGTCGGCTACGACGACGAGGGCGTGCAGGGGCAGAGCTTCGACATCGTCAAGGACGGCGTCCTGGTGGGCTACCAGCTCGACCGCCGGATGGCGCTGATGAAGGGGTTCGGGCGCTCCAACGGGTGCGCGTTCGCCGACTCCCCCGGCCACATGCCGATCCAGCGCATGGCCAACGTGTCGCTGGCGCCGGCGCCGGACGGGCCCTCGACCGAGGAGCTCATCTCGGGCGTCGAGCGGGGCCTCTACATCGTCGGTGACAAGAGCTGGTCGATCGACATGCAGCGCTACAACTTCCAGTTCACCGGCCAGCGGGCGTACAAGATCTCGCACGGGAAGCTGGCCGGGCAGGTCAGGGACTTCGCCTACCAGGCGACGACCACGGACTTCTGGCAGTCGATGGAGGCCGTCGGCGGGCCGGACACGTACGTGCTCGGCGGCGCCTTCAACTGCGGCAAGGGCCAGCCGGGGCAGGTCGCGCCGGTCAGCCACGGCTGCCCCTCGGCGCTGTTCAGGGGCGTGCGGATCCTCAACACGGTGCAGGAGGGCGGGAAGTGAGCGAGCACGGATTCTCGGGGGGCCAGGCGGGCTCGCCGGTCCAGACCTCTCCTCAAGAGATGGTGGAGAGGGCGCTGGAGCTCTCTCGCAACGACGGTTGCGTGGTCCTCGTGGACGAGGGGTCCACGGCCAACCTGCGGTTCGCGGGCAACACGCTGACCACCAACGGCGTCGCCCGGTCCGCGCGGCTGACCGTGATCTCGATCGCGGGGCAGGGCGTGGGGGTGGTGTCGCGGGCCGCCGTACGCGATGAGCAGCTCGCCGACGTGGTGGCGGCGGCCGACGCCGCGGCGCGGGACGCGCAGCCCGCGGAGGACGCCAGGCCGCTCGTCGAGGGCGTGCCCGGGTCGCCGCACTGGGACGATCCCGTCCGGCCGACCGACTTCGGGGTGTTCGAGACGTTCGCGCCCGCGCTCGGCGACGCGTTCGCCGCGGCGGAGGCGGGCGGCAGGAGGCTGTACGGGTTCGCCGAGCACTCCGTGAACTCGACCTTCCTCGGCACGTCCGCCGGCCTGCGGCTGCGCCACGACCAGCCGACCGGGCGGCTGGAGCTCAACGCCAAGTCCGCCGACCTCAAGCGCTCGGCGTGGACGGGCGTGTCCACGCAGGACTTCACGGACGTCGACGTGGCCGCGCTCGGCTCCTCGCTGGCGCAGCGCCTGGAGTGGGCCAAGACCCGGGTGGACCTGCCCGCCGGGCGCTACGAGACGCTGCTGCCGCCGAGCGCGGTGGCCGACCTGATGATCTACCTGTACTGGTCGGCGGGGGCCAGGGACGCGCTCGACGGGCGTTCGGTGTTCGCCAAGCCGGGCGGGGGCACGCGCGTGGGCGAGCAGCTCGCCACGCTGCCCGTCACGCTGTCGAGCGATCCGGGGGCGGCGGGCATCGCGTGCCCGCCGTTCGTGACGGCGCACGCCTCCAGCCGGGAGAGCTCGGTCTTCGACAACGGGCTGCCGCTGGGACCGACCGACTGGATCAAGGACGGGCGGCTGGAGGCGCTGCTGCAGACCCGCTACTCGGCGGAGCTGAGCGGGCTGCCGGTGACGCCGGGCATCGACAACCTGATCATGGCCGGGGCCGGCGACGGGCGGTCGCTGGAGGAGATGATCGCCTCGACACGGCGCGGCCTGCTCGTCACCTGCCTGTGGTACATCCGCGAGGTCGATCCGCAGACGCTGCTGGTGACCGGGTTGACCAGGGACGGGGTCTACCTGATCGAGCACGGTGAGGTGGTGGGCGAGGTGAACAACTTCCGGTTCAACGAGAGCCCGGTGGACCTGCTCGGGCGGGTGAGCGAGGTGGGGGCCAGCGAGCGGACGCTGCCGCGGGAGTGGAACGACTACTTCCAGCGGACGGTGATGCCGGCGGTGCGGGTGCCCGACTTCAACATGTCCACGGTGAGCCAGGCCAGCTGACCTTCGTTTCCGTCCGTCTGTGGTCGGCGCGGCGGGGTGAGTCGGGTTGCGCCGACCCGTCGCCCGTTTTGGAGGTGGGCGGCTCCTGCTGAGAGGTCTTGCCCGCCTCCTGAAGAGCTGTTGGCCGCGCGCCGCCAGGGGCCTCGCCCCTCGGCAGCTCAGCGGGGGTCGCTAGCGGCGGCTCAGCAAGGGTCCGCTCAGCGGGGGCCCAGGAGGGGTCCGCTGAGGGGGCTCAGGAGGGATTTGCTCAGCGGGGGCCGAGGAGGGCGCCGAGGGCGTGGCTGAGGGCTTCGCCGAGCGTCTTGGCGCATACGTCGTAGCCTTCCGGCGGGCCGCCGTACGGGTCGTACACCTCCAGCGCCCGCCGGTGCTCGCGGCGCTCAGCGGCCGACTCGACGATCGCGCGGGCCCGCTCGGCCGTGTCGGACCGGTAGCGGCGGTGTCCCGCGCCCGCCGCGAGCCCGGCGAACTCCGGCAGCGTGAACGTCTTACGCGCCGCATCCGGATCGAGCCCGATCGCGACGGCCGCGTGCCCGGCCTCCATCGTCAGCAGCAGGTCCGCCTCCCTGACGAGGCCGAGTTCGAGCGGTCTGGCCCGGTGCGCCCTGCCGTCGAGCCCCAGCTTGTCCAGGGCGCTGATCGCGTGCGGGGCCATCGGGTGGCCGGTCAGCGCGCGGACGCCCGCGCTTCCCGTGGACACGGGGAAGGCCGAGGAGTGGAGCATCGCCTTGGCGATCACTTCGGCCATGGCGGAACGGCAGATGTTCGCCGTGCACACCAGCAGAATGCGGAACTCACCGCTCACATCGGCCAATCTAGCCGCTTCCAACTGATCGGGAGAGACGGATTTAGGGGAACGCGGTCCCGGCGCCTGGCGGTGATCAGCCTGCGGTGCGGTGCTCGCGTCTGGACGGTCAACGGCTGAGCGGTCAACGGCTGGGCGGGAACCACGCGAGCCGACTGTGGGCATCGTGGCTCCCATGCGCAAGAGCCCGACGCCGGTCCCTGAGAGCCCCGGTCGCTGGTCCAGGTGCAGGGAGCGACGCATGGGCTATCACGTCGCTGGCCCGAAGGCAGGTGACCGCCTGGCAGGCCATCAGGTCGCCCTGGGCTGGTTGGAGCTTGAGGGCTGAGGGTCACTCGGCCTGGTTCAGCACCAGGCTGGTTCAGCCACCTCCGGCCGGTTCAGCCGCCCCGCGCCCGCTCAGCCACCTTGAGCTCGTTTAGCAGCCTTGGGCCGGTTAGCCGCCACCTTGGGATGGTTCAGGAGGCTTTGGGGTGCCGCTGGGGGCGCTGTGGGCGGGTCT
>NZ_VCKX01000473.1 GCF_005889725.1 Nonomuraea zeae | reverse complement strand
ACGCGTCAGATGTGTATAAGACACAGCAGACCTACCCGTACCACCCCTCGCAGGCCCTTGAGCGTCCCATTCTGCTGACCCACGCCCACCGCGCTCCGCAATCCCGCCGGCGTCACCCGCCCAAGACCCACGCGCATCCCGCTCCGCAGATCCGCCGGCACCACCCGCTACAGACCCATCCGCGCCCCGCTCCGCAGATCCACGTGCGCCCCGCTCCGCAGACCCGCTGGCGTCCCACCCCATAGACCCACGCCCCGCAGACGCGTCGGCCGTCCAGCCCGCAGAGGCACTGGCACCTTGTCCACCAGGCTCGCTGAAGTCCCACCCACCGAGGTCGTCGGCATCTTGGTCGATGGATCCGCGGTCGTTCCAGCCGCTGGAGTCGCTGGAGGTGGGGGCGCCTGGCGGTTTCGCGAGGCGGACCCGGCCTCGCCCGGGCGGGTAGGGGATGGGCGTCCAGATCTCCTCCAGCACCCCCGTCACCGACTGCCGCAGGTCCCAAGGAGCCCCCACGCCGCCCGCTGCCAGCAGCGCGCGCAGCAGGTCGGCGGCCTTCGGGCGGTCTGCGGGGTCCTTGGCCAGTGCAGCCTCGACGGCAGGCCGGAGCAGCGCGGGTACGTGCTCGATCCGCGGGGGCTCGAACAGGATGCGCCTGGTCAGGACATCCGCCTCCCCACCCCCGAACGGATGGTGGCCGGTAGCGGCGAACGCCACCAAGCACCCCCACGCGAACACGTCCGACGCGGGCATCGCCGTGCCGCCGGTCAGGCGCTCCGGTGCCACCCAGCCTGGGCTGCCCATGACCTGTCCCGCCTGGGTGTGCGCGGCCAGCGTGTCGACATCACGGGCGATGCCGAAATCGATGACGCGCGGCCCGCGCGGCGACAGGAGCACGTTGCCCGGCTTGAGGTCCCGGTGCACCAGCCCGGCCTCGTGCACCGCCACCAGCGCGGCGGCGACGCCCAGTGCCACGCCGTAGGCCACATCGGGGGTGAACGGTCCTCTGGCCATGACGACCTGGGAGAGCGCCGGGCCCGGGATGTATTCGGTGACCAGGTAGGGGCGATCTTGGTCGGTGCCGTCCTCCACGACCGCCGCCGTGCAGAAGGGCACCAATCTGCGTGAGAAAGCCACTTCCTCAGCGAAGCGCGCCCGTAACGTGGCATCGTTGAGATGCACCGCATGCGGCGTCTTGAGCGCCACCAGGCCACCCCGAGGGTGTTCGGCCAGATACACCACTCCCATCCCGCCCGTGCCGAGGCGGCCCAGGAGTAGGTATCGGCCGATGATGACCGGGTCGCCCACCGTAAGCGGTCGCACGCCAGGAGGCATGTCACCTGAACCACGCGCCATCCGGGTTTCGCCTCTCCTGTCTGGAACACGGCAAAGCACACTGTGGCCGCATCCAGCGAGGCTTTCCGCATGTCTGTCATAAGGGGTATTGGAGGTAAGGCGTTCGTTCCTCTGGGGTGAGTAAGTGCTGTGATCTGATGGCCTGAAGTGGCGTTTTATCCTTGGCGTGCCTCCAGAGGATGATCATGTTCAGGACGGCGAGTGCCACGAAGAGTGGGCCGAAGATCGCGAATTGGACGACATCCGCGCCGGGTGTGATCGCGTCGGCCACCTTGATCCGCCCATAGACGGCCCACGGCTGGCGGCCTACTTCCCGGAAGATCCAGCCGGACAGGACGGCCAGGAATGGGAGCGGGATGGCGTACAGGAAGATCTTCGCGCCTCGGCTCGATCCAGCCGGCTGCATCACCGTCCCCTCATAATTTCCAGCACGTCCTTCAGCGCCGTTTCCGGCACGTCTTCCCTCGCGGTTTCCGGTACGTCCTCCCTTGCGGTTCCCGGCGCGTCCTCCGGCGTTCTCGGCGGTTCTCCCGACGTAATCGGCACTCATTCCGCTGCGTCTGGTAGTTCCCCACGGCCACTTGGCGCGTCTACTGAGAGGCGTGGCGGTCTCGGCAGGGTGCTCGAAGGTCTCGGGCTGCTGCTCGGGACTTTCGATGCTGCGGGCGGCTCTGGCCAGGAAAGGGCCGGCCAGGGCGAGGGCGATCAGCAGGGCGCCGATGATCAGCATGGCGAGCAGGGCGGTGGCGGCCCAGGCGGGCGGGATGTAGTCGCCCGGGCCGTACGCGGCGGCCATCTCGCTCTGCAGTGCGGCGCGTTCGGCGCTGGTGCCGTCCCACAGGGCGAGTTTCATGGGCTGCAGGTCTCTGACGAACTGCTGATGACCGGCCGCCGCGACGATCGTCATGCCGGGCAGCAGCGCCCATGCCCCGAGCCTGACCGAGCGGCGATCACGGTGATAGGCGCCGATCCCCGCCACGAAGATGCCCGCTGTCACCAGTCCGGCTCCTGTGACGTGGGCAAACGCGCTCCAGGCTGCCGGATTTGTCCATGGGTCCGCTGCCGGGTGCTGCAGGTGGGCGTTGGCCACGAGGACGACGTACGCGGAGATGTGGGCGGTCAGGGTCACCACCCAGATCACCGCCAGATGCGCCCACCTCGGCAGCCGATCCCAGCCGAACAACCACAGTCCCAGGAACGTCGACTCCACGAAGAACGCCACGATCGTCTCCAGGGCGAGCGCCGGGCCGATCTCCGTCGTCAGCCGGCTCCAGTTGAGTGCGAGCTCGAACTCCATCACCAGGCCGGTGACGATGCCGAACGCGTAGTTGATCACGTAGAGCCTGCCCCAGAACCACAGCCTGGCCCGGCTCTCCGCGCTCGGCCGGATCGTCTCGCCGACCTGCATGATGGCCAGCAGGGTCGCCAGGCCAAGGGTCAGCACGACGAAGAGGAAGTGGCCGCCCGCGGTGATCGCGAACTCCACGCGGGCCAGCGGGAGGAGGTCCATGCGGGAGAGGGTTTCAAGGGGGAGGGTGTGTTCGCGTCAGCCCACAGTTCGATTTTGAGTACGACTCTGGGGCGAGACAAAACGGCCTAGGTCGTCTACAGCCCTGGTCGGATCCAGATGTCTATTAACGGCATGCCTACCGCCCGGGCCACAGCCAGCTGGTGCCCACGAATCACCTACGACCCGGCTCGGGGTTGCCGTGCCATCCGGCCGAACATCCAACAGATTTGGCTGTCCAGCAGGAACGTGGACCCGGGGACCAGTAAGTCACGCCGATGCCGGGGCGGTTTCGGCGTCGTTTTCGCTGAACAAGCGCATGACCGTTGCCGGGGAGCAGCGCCTGCCCTTCTTTTTGCCCTTGGTAATGGCGAGTCGGACGGTGGCTGGGACCCGCGCCGACTTGCGCCACAAGGGCCAGCCACTCCACGCTCCGCTGCCCGACCAGCGGCTGCGCTGGGGCCTGGCCGCGTACGCCCACGCGAGCGCAGCCCGGGGGTCGGCACCCTGAGGCGGCCTGCCTGCCGGCGCCATCCGCTCGCGGGTCGACGGCCGAGTTTGATCGATTTCCAGGCGAGCCACACAGGTGATCTATAGCCTGGACGGCTGACTTGTCAGACAAGGAAGGTTTTGTCGACATGCACCCCCTGCGAGCGACCGTTCTTGTACTCACGGCGGCCCTGACCTGCGCATGCGGGCAGAAGGACCAGCCGTTGCGCGATACCCCGTCGGCCGCGGCCTCCAGTACTGCGCCTTCGGTGCCGCCCTCCACCCCAGCTTCGGCAGGAGGGAGCTACGTGAGCGAGGGCATGGTCGGTTTCTACACCGCCAACCCCTTCAAAATCGAGGTGCAGGCCATCGAGCGGCACGCCGAATTGACCGTGTTACGTATGGAGATCATGACCACGGCGACCACCAACACCGCCGGCGCCTTCGGCTACGGCACCATGCAGACCTCCTTCGCCAGGTTCAGGCTGCTCGACCCGATCGGCAGGAAGATCTACTTCACCCTGCGCGAGAAGGACAGCAACGGCGACGCCTTCGGCACCAGGAATCGCACGGCCGCTGCCGACTATCCCGAGGACTTCGTGCCAGGCGTGCGCTACCCGGTCGAGGTCTACTTCCCGCCCCTTCCGGCCGCCGCCAAGGCGATGTCGATCGTGCCCGACCTGCCGATGGGCCCGATGACCGGCATCCCGGTCACCGACGGCGGCGCCGAGCCGGCCGCCCGTGAGCGCGGCTCCTCCGAGATGCCGAAGACCGGCGACACGTTCCAGTGGCCCGTCGTCGCGCCGGGCGGGGAGATCTGGTCAGGCGTCTCCGACGCGAACGAACTGGTGGAGACACCGGTGAAGACCACCACTCAGGCGGGTGACACGGAGACGATCGGCCTGCGCACCGACGTACTGTTCACCTTCGACAGAGCGCGTCTGAGCACGAAGGCAGCAGCCGTACTCGATGACGTGGTCGAGGAGACCAGACGACGGGCCGACCTCGCCAAACCGCCCATCACGATCACCGGTCACACCGACAACAAGGGCGACGACGATTACAACCAGACGTTGTCGGTTAAACGGGCCGAGGCGGTGCGGCAGTATCTGGCCGCCAAGCTCGGCAGCGACTACCAGTACAGACCGGAAGGCAAGGGTGAGCGCGAGCCGATCGCCAAGAACGACAAGCGGGACGGCAGCGACAATCCCGCAGGGCGGGCCAGGAACCGCCGCGTAGAAATTTCCTACTCCATCAAGCAGCAGGGCCCGGACGTGACCAGCACCACGAGCCCCTCCACCGACCAGGTACGCGGCTCCACCGTGGCGCCGGCCTCGTTCCGTGCCGACCCAGGAGGGCGGGTGGCCAGTTTCACCTGGTCGTTCAAGAACCGGGCAGACCAGCTCAAGGTGGACGTGCTGCCGATCTATCGCGACGGAGCCTAAGTGGTGGCCTCCTTCGACGTCACCAAGATCAACGATGGCACGTTCGTCCCGTCCTCCGCGCCTTTCTCCGGATGGGACCACGAGTTCTCCGCCGGCGCCGATTTCGGCGCCTTCATCCTGGTCGATCCGGTCACCAAGGCGCGCTACCACCCGCTCAAGATGGACACGGAGTTCGTCGAGAACTACGTCCCCGCCCTGGATGGGGGCGAGACCGGCAGGGCCTACGTCTACTACCCCGCTCCGCCCGACGATCGCACGAGCATCACGCTGGAGGTGGCCAGCGGAGGCGTCTACCCGGCAGTCCCCATCAAAGGCTGGCCGGCTCGACGACCGGGGGACGGGACACGGCCGCGACGGGCACCCCCCGCACAGCGCTCAACGCCACAACGGGGCCGGAAAGCTGCTGGCCAACGTCCTCACCGAGCCGACCCGGGCAGGCCGAGGAGTGCCGGCCCGCCGATGTCGCACGCCTGTCACCGGTGATCCTCGATCTGTTGACGCGACGCCGGCTCACCGCCTGGGAGACGGATCGTCCATGTCGCCGGACGCGCTGTTCTCGCGCGCCCAGCGGCACATCGATCCCAGGCGACCATGATCGTTTGCTGCCCCGGTGGCGGGTGGCTGGTCAAAGCTCGCGGCGGACCCAGCGCGGGGTGACCAGCCCCGATTCGTACGCTGTCACCACCAGCTGTGCCCTGTCGCGGGCCGCCAGTTTGGCGAGGATGCGGCTGACGTGCGTCTTCACCGTCGCCGGGCTCAGCACCAGACGTTCGGCGATCTCTTCGTTGGACAGGCCCGACGCGATCAGGCCCAGCACCTCGCGTTCCCGTTCGGTCAGCGCGCTCAGCTCGGGCACCGGCCTGGTCACCCGTCCGGCGAACTCCGCGATCAGCCTCCTCGTGATCGCGGGCGCGATGAGCGCGTCCCCTCTGGCCGCCACGCGCACCGCGTGGATCAGCTCCATCGGCTCGGTGTCCTTGAGCAGGAAACCGCTGGCCCCGGCCCGGAGCGCGCCGTAGACGTAGTCGTCCATGTCGAACGTCGTGAGTATCACCACCTTCACCCCGGTCAGCGCGGGATCGGTGACGATGCGGCGGGTGGCTTGGATGCCGTCCGCGCCCGGCATCCGGACGTCCATGAGCACGACATCCGGCGTCTCGGCGCGGGCGAGGCGTAATGCCTCTTCGCCGTCGCCCGCCTCTCCGACGACGACCAGGTCGGGCTCGCCCTCCAGCATCAGACGGAACCCTGCGCGCACCAGTCGCTGGTCATCGGCGAGCAGGACGCTGATCATCGCGGCTCACCATCCGGCACTGGCACTATCAGAATGATCACCGCGTCAACCGTCCCCGGCGGGTGGGCCACCCCAGCTGGGCGGCTCCAGGCGGGCCTCCCAGCCGGGTGCCTTGCGTAGGTGTCTCGTGCGAACCCCACGCGCGGACCCCCCTCGTGCGAACCCCACGCGCGGACCCCCTCGTGCGAACCCCACGCGCGGGCCCCAGATGCGGGTCCCTCACGGGTGACCTGAGTGGCCCGCATCCCGGCAAACAGCCGAGACCATGCCCTGCCACGTCGAAGCCATGTTGAAGCCACATCGACGTCCCCCTCCCGCCCGCGCCATCCACCGACGATCAC
>NZ_VCKX01000472.1 GCF_005889725.1 Nonomuraea zeae | reverse complement strand
GCAGGTGTGTAACAGCGCCCTCCCCACAGCGAACGGCCGCTCCCGCGCTCCCCCCGGGAAGAGCCTCCTCATGACCGCTCCCCGGGAAGCGGGGAACAGCCGGCTTTTCCGGCATGCGAAGCCGGCGCCTGACTGATGGCGGCTCAGCCGAAAAGGTACACCGATCTGCGCCGAGTCACGGTGGGTTTTGCAGAGAATGCGCTACGTGATGACCCTGAGGAGGGTATTTTCTGGGGCGACGCGTGCTAGGGGGAGGTCACGATCGTGGTGCACGTCTCGGGCTCCGTTCTCGATCCCGACCTCGGGGATCACGTCTGCCTGCCCTTCGAGGGCGAGCGGGAGCGGATGACCGCGACGAGAGACTTCACCCTGAACGGGCTGCGCCGCCGCACCATGGTCGTGATCGTCACGCACACCGACAGCCCCGAGCGGACGCGCGCCTGGCTGGCGCCGCTGATCCCGGGGTTCGCCGACGCCGAGTCGGCCGGCCAGATCGAGATCCTGGCCTGCGCCGACATCCACGCCACCGGCGGCTGCCTCGACCCGGACCGCGTGTTCGGCGAGCTGGCGCTGGCCGGCACCCGGGCGCGCAAGCACGGCCGGCACGGCGTGTACGCCCTGATCGACGCGTCCTGGGGGGTGCGCGACGCGCCCGGACAGGCGGTGCTGGAGGCGGCGGCCAACGAGTTGTTCGCCGAGCGCCGGCTGGCGGCCGTGTGCCAGTACGACCGCGGTCTCTTCCCGCGCGACGCCATCGACCGGGCCACCTCCGTGCACCCGATCGCGCCCGACCAGGCGTTGTTACGCTTCGCCGGCACCTCGTCGCCCAGAGGGCTGCGGATCTGGGGCGACATCGACCTCACCAACAGGCAGGCGTTCGCCTCGGTGCTGGCGCCGCTGGAGAAGGAGCCGGCCGAGGTCGTGATCGACGCCTCCCAGCTCGACTTCATCGACGCGGGCTCGGCCCAGTTGCTCACGCTCACGGCCCTGGCCAGGCCGCCCGGGTCCACCGTGGTCGTCTGCCGCGACTCCATCGCCCGGGTGCTCCGGCTGATCAGGGCGGAGGAGTTCGTCACCGTCCGCCGCGTCGGCGATGCGTAGACAGGTGCTCTGCGTGAGCTTCGCGCGCGGGCGCATCACGTTCCTGCGCAGGGCGGTCACCGAGCACGCCGCGCACGAAGGGGTGACGGGCCGGCACCTGGAGGACTTCGTGCTGGCGGTGAACGAGATCACCACCAACGCGGTCGTGCACGGGGGCGGGCACGGGCGGCTGCGGCTGTGGTCGCACGGCGGACGGCTGTGGTGCGAGGTCACCGACGAGGGGCCGGGGCTGCCCGCGGGGTGGATGGGCGAAGCCCCGCCGCCCACGGGGTTCGAGTTCCGCGGGCGGGGGCTGTGGCTGACGCGGATGCTCTGCGAGCACATCACGATCGTGTCCGGGCCACGGGGCACGACCGTCACCTTCGCCGCCGTGACCGACTGAGCCGCCGTACGCGCATGAGCCCGCGCCGTCCGCGACTCGGCGGGCTCGGCGGGCTCAGTGGGCTCGGCGGCTCCCTCGGCGGCTCAGGAGTGGGCGGCCGAGATCCAGGAGGCGTGCAGATCGGCGTAGACACCCGGCTCCAGGACCAGCTCGGCGTGCGAGCCGCGCTGCACCAGGCGTCCCGCGTCGAACACCAGCACCTCGTCGGCGTTCTCCGCCGTGGACAGCCGGTGCGCGATCGAGATCGCCGTACGCCCGCGCGTCACGCCTTCCAGCGCCCTGGCCAGGCGTACCTCGGTGGCCGGGTCCACCGCCGAGGTGGCCTCGTCCAGCAGGAGCAGGTCCGGGTCGGCGAGGTAGGCGCGGGCCAGGGCGACGAGCTGGCGCTCGCCCGCCGACAGCGACTCGCCGCGCTGCCCCACGGGCGTGGCCAGACCGGCGGGCAGGCCCTCCAGCCAGTCGGCCAGGCCCAGCTCGGTCATCGCCAGCCGGATCTCCTCGCCGGTGGCCGACGGCTTGCCGTAGCGGATGTTCTCCTCCAGCGTCCCATCGAACAGGAAGCCGTCCTGCGGCACCATGACGATCCGCTCGCGCAGCGAGGAGAAGCGGACGTCGCGCAGGTCGTGGCCGTCGACCGTGACCCGTCCCGAGACCGGGTCCATGAGCCGGGTCAGGAGCTTGGCGAACGTGGTCTTGCCCGACCCCGTCTCCCCCACCACCGCGATCCGGGAGCGCGGCGGGATCTCGAGCGAGACCTCGCGCAGCACGGGGACGCCGCCGGGATAGGAGAAGTGGACGCCGTCGAAGGCGACGGAGATGGGGCCGCGCGGCAGGCTGACCCCCTCGTCGCCGGGGTCGGCCACGTCCGGCGGGGTGTCGATCACGCCGAGGATCCGGCGCCAGCCCGCGACGGCGTTCTGCGCCTCGTTCAGCACCTCGGTGGCGGTCTGCAGCGGTGAGACGAACAGGGTGACCAGGAACAGGAACGCGACCAGCTCCCCCTGCGTGATGTCGCCGGACAGGCCGAGCCGCACGCCGAGCAGGACGATCCCGGCGATGGCGACGGCGGCTACGATCTCGGTCAGCGGGAAGACGAATCCGACGATGGTCTGCGCCTTGATCTGGGCGCTCCTGTTGGCGTTCACGGCCTTGTCGATGCGCTCGGCGGTACGGCGCTCGGAGGCGTACGCCCTGATCACGGCCGCCCCGACGACGGACTCGCTGACCGCGGCCAGCATGTCGCCGGTGCGCTCGCGCACGACCGTGTAGGCCCGCGACAGCAGCTTCTGGAAGCGCGGCAGGGCGATCATCAGCGGCACGAAGCAGGCCCACACCAGCAGCGTGAGCTGCCAGGAGTAGACGAACATCAGCACGGTGGCCACGAACACCTGGCCCAGCGCCACGATGATCATCAGCCCGCCCCACTGCATGAACGTGCTGATCTGGTCGATGTCGTTGGTGACGCGCGAGACCAGGGCGCCGCGCCGCTCGGTGTTCTGGGTGAGCACCGACAGGTCGTGGACGTGGCGGAACCCGCGCACCCGCAGCGTCGCCAGCGAGGACTCCGTCGCCTTGTAGAGGCGGACGTTCATGACGTAGGCGGCCAGGGCCGTGAGCACCACGGCCGCCGCGCACACCAGGACGGCCCGGGTGATGTACGGAAGATCCGGCGTGCCGCCCTTGAGCCCGGTGTCGATCGTCTGCTGGACCGCGATCGGCACGATGATCTTGCCGGCGGTCGCGACGACGGCCAGCATGAGCGTGACCGCCAGCCCTTTGCGGAACTCCGGCGTGAGCGAGAGCCCCTGCCGGATCGTGGCCAGCGCGGAACGTTCCGAATGAGCTTGGATGCCCTGCGCCGTCATGCGCTGACCTCTTCCTCTTCTTCCCCTATGGCCAGAACCGCGTCTCCGGCGGGAACGGCTTCCTCACCGGCGGGCACGTCGATGGCGGCCCGCTCGGCCTCCTCGCGCTCGTAGGCGGTGACCAGGTTCCGGTAGCCGGCGCAGCGCGCGATCAGCTCGTCGTGCGGCCCCCGGTCCACGACCCGGCCCTTGTCCAGGTAGACGACCTCGTCGGCCAGGGCGATCGTGGCCATTCGGTAGGCGACGACCACGACGGTCGACGCCTCGGCCGCGTCGCGCAGCCCGTACAGGATCTTGGCCTCGACCTGCGGGTCCACGCTGGAGGTGGCGTCGTCGAGTATGAGCAGGCGCGGGCGGCGCACGACCGCGCGGGCCAGGGCCAGGCGCTGGCGCTGGCCGCCGGACAGCGACGTGCCGCGCTCGCCGACCCGCGTGCCGAGCCCGTCGGCCAGCCTGCCGACGAACCCGTCGGCCTGCGCCAGCCGCAGGGCGGCCCACACGTCCTCGTCGCCCGTCTCCAGACCCAGCGCGACGTTGCCGCGCACGGTGTCGTCGAACAGGAACGTCTGCTGAGGCACCAGCGCCACCGACTCGGCCAGGCCGCCGTAGGGCAGCTCGCGCACGTCCACGCCGTCGAGCAGCACCTTGCCCGAGGCCGGGTCCACCAGCCGGACGAGCAGCTGCACCAGCGTGGACTTGCCCGAGCCTGTGGGGCCGACCAGGGCCACGGTGCGGCCGGCGGGCACGTCGAAGGTGACGTCGTGCAGCACCTCGGCCTCGCCGTAGGCGTAGGAGACGCCGGAGACGGCCAGCGCGGCGGGCGACGTGGAGGCCGGGGGGCTCTGGGCGCCGTACTCCATGGAGCCGGTCGCCTCCAGCACGGCCTGCACCCGCTGCCAGCCGACGACGCTGCGCGGCAGCTCGGCCAGCACCCAGCCGAGCGCCCTGATCGGGAAGGCCAGCAGGGTGAACAGGTAGGCCACCTGCACCAGCGCGCCGGAGTCGATCGCGCCGCCGGACAGGCGGGCCGCGCCGACGCCGAGCACCGCGAGCACGCCGATCGTGGGCAGCGCCTCCAGCATCGGGTCGAAGAGCCCGCGCACGCGGCCGACCGCGATGTTGGCGTCGCGCAGCTCGTGGGCGCGCCGCCGGAAGCGGTCGGTCTCCAGCTCCTCCCTGCCGAGGGTCTTGACGACGAGCGCGCCGTCGAAGCTCTCGTGGGCGATCTCGCTGACCTCGGCGCGCAGTTGCTGCGCGCGGGTGGCGAGCGGGCTGAGCTTGCGCTGATAGACCAAGTTAAGTACGGCGATCGCCGGAAAAATCAGGAAACCTACCAGCGCAAGAACGAGGTCCGTGAACAGCATCGCGATCGCCGCGGTGAACAGCATGACGATCACGCCCACGGCCATCGGCAGCGGCGCGAGCGGCGCCCAGGCGGCCTCGGCGTCGGCGCTGGCGTTGGACAGCAGCTGCCCGGTCGGGTGCCGGTGGTGCCAGGACAACGGCAGCCGCAGGTACTGCTTGGTCACGTCCCTGCGTGACCTGGCCTGCATGCGGTACTGGATGACGCCGGCCAGGATGCGCCGCCCGGCCACGCCGAACGCCTTCAGCAGCGCCGCGCCGAAGATCAGGAACGCCGCGGTCCAGAGCGCGCCCGAGGCGACGCGCCCGTCTCTGAAGGCCGGCAGGACCACGTTCTGCGTCGCCCAGCCGAGGGCCCAGGCGGAGGCGACGGTCATGCCGCCGTAAACCGCGCTGGCCAGCACGGCCAGCGCGAACACCGCCCTCTCGGTGCGAATGGCCACCCCAAGGACCCGCAATCCTTGACGCATGACGGCCGAGGTGACCTTGCTCGCCACTCGGTTGGGTTCCTTTCAATTCTGACATTTCTACCTATGTCCCTATCACGTCTGATCAACGGGTTATTCCCACAGGTAGGCTTGGCCGCGTGACTCATGCTCGTGACGAACGCTCCGCGATCTGCGACCTGTTCGACCGGCTCGGCCCGGACGCGCCGACCCTCTGCACGGGCTGGACCACGTACGACCTGGCCGCCCACCTGGTGCTGCGCGAGCGCCGGCCCGACGCGATGGGCGGCATCGCGCTCAAGCCGCTGGCCGGCTACACCGCCTCGGTCCAGAACGGCCTCAAAGCCCGCCACCCCTACCCCGAGCTGGTCGGCCTCGTACGCAAGCCGGGCGGCGTCTACGGCGTGCTGAGCTTCCTCGACAACGCCGTCAACACCCTCGAATACTTCGTCCACCACGAGGACGTCCGTCGCGCGCAGCCCTCGTGGGAGCCCCGCGAGCTGGCCGCCGACCTCGACGAGCTCGTCTGGAAGCGGGTCTCGACCGGCGCCCGGTTCATGCTGCGCAGGTCGCCCGTGGGCGTGGTGCTGCACCGCCTCGGCGGCGGCGTGGCGCTCGGCGGCAACCGTCAGGGCCCCAAGGTGGAGGTGACGGGAGCCGCCTCGGAGCTGCTGATGTTCTGCTTCGGACGGCAGGCGCACGCCCGCGTGGAGCTCACCGGGGACCCCCACGCCATCGAACTGCTGCGCAGCGCCTCGCTGGGCGTATAGCCGCTCGCCGACGGTGGCCTGGGCCGGGCTGCGTAGCGAGGCGATCCCGCGCACCGAGGTGCCGGTGACCACGCTCCCGACCGCGCGCTCGCGGTCGCTCACGTCGCCGCCGAGCAGGCACAGGTCCGCCTCGCCGATCCGCTCCGCCACGTCGGCCCAGGCGCCCAGGGCTTAGGCGTCCGGGGCTAAGCGTCCGGGGGCCCGGCGTCCGGCGTTAGGCGTCGAGGGCGTCGAGCATGTCCTCGCGCCCGGCCTCCTCCAGGGCGGCGAGCATGCCGACGGCGGTGCGGTAGGCGGGGCCGCCGGTCCCGCTGTAGTCGGGCTGGTTGCGCCCGGTGGGCCAGCCAGGAGCGACGAGCTCTTCGCCGCCCTCGTGGCCGTCCTGCGCCCCGTCTTCCTGCCCCTGGTCCTGGTCTCGCCGACCCGCGCACGCTCGACGGCATCCCGATCTGGATCAAGCCGATGAAGCTCCTCCGCACCGCCTCCGGCGGCCTGATGGTGCCCGGGGTGCCCGGGGAAGGCGTCGGCGGAGGACTTCGCCGAGGCCCACAGCGTGGGCGTGGACGTGGGCGGACGTGGGCGGACGTGGGCGGGCG
>NZ_VCKX01000471.1 GCF_005889725.1 Nonomuraea zeae | reverse complement strand
CGTCGGCGACGCACTCGCCCAGAACAGCGATCATCGGGCCTGCCTTTCCGGCACGTTGCCGATTTGTTACGGCACCAGGGCATTGACGTTTCTCGGATCGGAGTCCATCATCGCAGCACAGCCGATGTCAACGATGACATATGTCAACGATGACATTGAATACCCCCTGATAGGAACCGCCATGAATGCGAAGCTTTCGGCCGGACTCCTGGTCACCGCGCTGCTCGTCACCGGCTGCGGAGGGAGCGGCGGCAGCGGACAGAGCGCCTCCACCCCCAAGGTCGGCCTGATCACCAAGACCGAGACCAACCCGTTCTTCGTCAAGATGAAGGAAGGCGCGCAGAAGTCGGCCCAGGCCAACGGCATGGAGCTGATGAGCGCGGCGGGCAAGTTCGACGGCGACAACGCGAGCCAGATCACCGCCATCGAGAACATGGTCGCCGCCGGTGTGAAGGGCATCCTCATCACCCCGAGCGACACCAAGGCCATCATCCCCGCGATCAAGAAGGCCCGCGACGCCGGCGTGCTCGTCATCGCCCTCGACACCCCCACCGAGCCGCAGGACGCCACCGACGCGCTGTTCGCCACCGACAACCTCAAAGCCGGCGAGCTGATCGGCCAGTACGCCAAGGCCGCCATGGCCGGCAAACCCGCCAAGATCGCCACGCTCGACCTGGCCCCCGGCATTACCGTCGGCCAGCTCAGGCACGACGGCTTCCTGAAGGGGTTCGGCATCCAGGAGGGCGACCCCTCCATCGTCTGCTCCCAGGACACCAGGGGCGACCAGGCCAAGGGCCAGACCGCCATGGAGAACTGCCTGCAGAAGGCCCCCGACATCAACGTCGTCTACACCATCAACGAGCCGGCCGCCCTGGGCGCGTACACCGCCTTGAAGGCCAAGGGCCGCGAAAAGGACGTGCTGATCGTCTCCGTGGACGGCGGCTGCACCGGCACGAAGGCCGTGCAGTCAGGACAGATCGCCGCCACGAGCCAGCAGTACCCGATCAAGATGGCCGAGGACGGCGTCAAGGCGGTCGCGGCCTTCGCCAAGAACGGTCAGAAGGCCTCCGGCTACACCGACACCGGAGTCACCCTGATCACCGACAAGTCCGTGACGGGCGTCGAGGCCAAGGACACCGCCTTCGGCCTGGCCAACTGCTGGGGCTGACATGGCCGTCATGGAAGCCACGCTGCCGCGCCGCCTGATCAGCACGCCCGTCGCCGGCCCGCTGGCCGCGCTCGTGCTGGCCGCCGTGTTCTTCGGGCTGAACTCCGCCCAGTTCTTCACCGGCTCCAACCTCTCCCTGATCATCCAGCAGGTCATGGTCGTCGGCACGCTGGCGATCGGGCAGACCCTGATCATCCTGACCGCCGGCATCGACCTGTCCAACGGCGCGATCATGGCCTTCGGCGGGATCGTGATGACCAAGCTGGCGGTGGACTCAGGTCTGCCGCCGGTGCTCGCGCTCGTCGCCGGGCTCGCGATCTGCTCGGGGTTCGGGCTGGTCAACGGGTTGCTGGTGACGCGGATCTCGCTGCCGCCGTTCATCGTGACGCTCGGCATGCTGAACGTGGTCTTCGCCCTGACCCACATCTACTCGAACGAGCAGACGATCACGGAGCTGCCCGCGCTGCTGACGTTCCTCGGTGAGACGTTCCAGGTCGGGCAGACGAACGTCACCTACGGCTCGCTGCTCACGATCCTGCTGTTCCTGGTGTTCGCGTACCTGCTGGGGTCCACCGCGTGGGGCCGGCACGTGTACGCGCTCGGCAACAGCCCCGAGGTGGCCCGCCTGACCGGCATCAGGACCAACCGCCTCACCGTGGGCGTCTACACGCTGGCCGGCTTCGTCTACGGCATCGCCGCCCTGCTGCTCGTCTCGCGCACCGGCGTGGGCGACCCGCAGGCCGGCCAGACCGACAACCTGGACAGCATCACGGCCGTCGTGCTCGGCGGCACCAGCCTGTTCGGCGGCCGGGGGCTGGTGATCGGAACGCTGATCGGAGCGCTCATCGTGGGGGTGTTCCGCAACGGGCTGCAACTCATGGGCGTACCGTCGATCTACCAGACGCTCATCACGGGCATCCTGGTGATCCTCGCTGTCACCGTCGACCAGCTGTCGCGCAGGAGGAACCGATGACGGCCCCAGAGCTCCAGCCGCCCGCACCGCCGACCCCGGTGCTCCAGGCCCGCGGCCTCGTCAAGAGGTACGGGCACGTGACCGCCCTCGACGGCGCCGACTTCGATCTGATGCCCGGTGAGGTGCTCGCGGTCATCGGCGACAACGGCGCGGGCAAGACCAGCCTGATCAAGGCGCTGACCGGCGCGGTGCAGCCCGACTCGGGCGAGATCCTGCTGGACGGCCGCCCGGTGCGCTTCCGCGACCCGCTCGACGCGCGCAGGCACGGCATCGAGACCGTCTACCAGGACCTCGCGGTCGCCGCCTCGCTCGATATCGCGACGAACATGTTCCTCGGCCGGGAAGTACGCAAGCCGGGTCTGCTCGGCCGCGTCTTCAGGATGCTGGACAAGAAGCACATGCGCGAGGAGTCGGCCCGGCACATGGCGGCGCTCAAGATCGGGCTGCGCTCGCTCACCCAGCCGGTCGAGTCGCTGTCGGGCGGCCAGCGGCAGGGCGTGGCGGTGGCCAGGGCGGTGGCCTGGGCCACGCACGTCGTGGTCATGGACGAGCCCACGGCCGCGCTCGGCGTCAAGGAGTCCGGCCAGGTCCTCGACATGATCAGGCGGGTCCGCGACCGGGGCACGCCGGTGGTGCTGATCAGCCACAACATGCCGCACGTGTTCGAGATCGCCGACCGCATCCACGTCCAGCGCCTCGGCCGCAGGGTCGCGGAGATCGTTCCGGGCGAGCACAGCATGGCCGAGGTGGTGGCCATCATGACCGGCGCGCTCCAGGTCTCGGACGGCAAGGCGGTGGTGGCCGACAAGGGCGCGGCGGAGGCCATCGGCCTGTCCTGACGAGGATTTCGGGGCCACTAGCATGGGCGAAATGCGGCGTCCGACGATGACTGATGTGGCGCGTGAGGTCGGTGTCACAGCGAAGACCGTCTCGCGGGTGCTCAACGACGACGGCCCGGTGGCCGTGGAGACCCGCGAGCGGGTCATGGCGGCCGTCGCGCGGCTGGGCTACCAGCCCAACCTGATGGCCCGCAACATGCGGGTCGGCGCGCGGGACGCCGCGATCGGCCTGGTCATCCCGGAGATGGGCAACCCGTTCTTCGGTACGGTCGCCGGCGGCATCGAGAGCGCCATCCGCACGCGCGGGCTCACGCTCATCGTCGGCTCATCCAGCGAGACGGCCGTGCTGGAGCAGTCTTTGATCGCGGCGTTCCTGGGCCGCCGGGTGAGCGCGCTCATGATCGTGCCCTCGGCCGCCAGCGATCACCGCCACCTGCGCACCGAGCGGGTGGCGGGCCTGCCGATCGTCTTCCTCGACCGCCCGGCGGTCGGGATGACGGCCGACAGCGTGGTCAGCGCCAACAGGGAGGGCGCAAAGACGGGCGTCGCGCACCTGATCGCCCACGGTCACCGCCGGATCGGCTTCGTGGGCGACCTGCCCGCCACCCTCTACACCCGCCGCGAGCGTTTCCAGGGTTACCGCGACGCCCTGGCCGAGTCGGGTCTGCCGTTCGATCGCTCGCTCGTGGAGAGCGGGCACGACCAGGAGGCGGCGGCGCACGCCACGATGCGGCTGCTGGGTCTCGCCGACCCGCCGACGGCGCTGTTCGCGGCCAACAACCTCGCCTCGATGGGAGCGGTGGTGGCGCTGTCGCGGGCCCGGCGCAAGGACGTGGCGCTGGTCGGGTTCGACGACCTGCCGCTGGCCGAGGTGCTCGACCCGCCGCTGACGGTCGTGGCCCAGGACGCGGCGGGAATGGGGGCCGCGGCGGCGGAGCTGGTGCTGTCGCGGCTGGACGGCGACCGGTCCAAGGCCCGCAGGTCGCTGGTGCCCACCCGGCTGATCGCCCGCGGCTCCGGCGAACTACGCCCGTAGCCGGCGCGGGGGTCGCGCGACTGGGCCGGCCCTCCTCGACGGCACAGGGCGCAGAGGTCCGAGCTCGGTCAGCGTTGCGGCGGGACATGAGGGCCTTGCCGGCTCGGTGGTAGATGTCGCAATCCACACCGAACCGAAGGCCCTCACCCCATTCACGGAATCATCGGAGCCGGGTCGCCGTACCTGTGGTGGTCAATGCGGTCAGCCGTCACGCAGGCCCGCGAACAGGTCCTCCTCGTGGCCGGGGGCGCCGACCTTGTTGAGCTTCCGCTCGAACGCCTCGTGCGAGAACGCCTGCTGCTGCGTCTCCTCGGGCATGCGCAGCAGGAAGATGTTCTCCCCCTGGCTCTCGTGCGCCCGCAGCGCCTTGAGCTTGCGCTCGACGTAGGGGGAGACGTCGACGATGCTGGTGACCCGCTCGTCGGGGGTGCCGAAATCGTCGGAGGGCTCGAAGCCGCCGAGGTCGATCCCGTTGTCGCGCATCATCTCGAACATCTGCTTGATCGCGGAACGGGGCATGGCCGTGTAGTAGAACTTGTCGGGGATGCCGGTCGACTCCGTGGCGGCCACCGTGACGCGGTGGGTCTGGACGTGGTCCGGGTGGCCGTAACCGCCGCCGCCGGTCTCGTCGTAGGTCACCACGACGTGCGGCCGGTAGCGCTCCATGAGGGCGGCGAGCTTGGCCGCGGCCGTCTCGACCGGCACGTTGGCGAACGCGTCCGGGTGCTGGTTGGTCTCCCAGCCGTCCATGCCGGAGTCGCGGTAGCCGAGCAGCTCCAGGTGGTCGATGCCCAGGTGCGCGACCGACTCGCGCAGCTCGGCGAGCCGGCGCTCGGCGACCGCCGCGTCGTCGTGACCGGGCTGGCCCGGCTTCACGCCGCCCTGGTCGTCGCCCTGCTCGCCATTGGTGCAGGTGACCAGGACCGTGCGGATGCCCTCGTCGGCGTAGCGGGCGAGGATGCCGCCGGTGCTCAGGCACTCGTCGTCGGGGTGAGCGTGCACGACCATCAAGGTGAGTTGCCGATCCATGGGTCGAAACACTACCGGCCGGGTGCGACAGTTTCCGTCCTGCCCACCTTGTCGTGGCATATCCGCCCCCCTCAGGGTGGGCCAGCTCATCGTGCGGGCCTTCTCGCCCGGGGAGCAGGTCAGCCTGTCAGGCGGGCCTTCCAGATCTCCTCGCTCGGCCACCGGTGCGCCCAGTCCGCCGAGACCTCCGAGTAGTCCCGGTGCGCGGGCTTGGGCGCCTGGATCTCGATCAGCTCCTCGACCGTGAAACCGCACGACCGCAGCAGCGCCAGCATCTCCCCATGCCCCAGGGTGAACTCCGCGGACATGCCGTCCGCCAGCTGCCGCAGGCCGAACTGCGGGCGGAGCAACGCCGCGCCCGCCTCCCCGTCGGCGGGCACGCACAGCGCGAACAGCGGCGACCGGCGCAGGAACACCAGCAGGCCGCCGGTCCGCAGCAGCCGCGCGGCCTCGGGGATCCAGCGGTAGGGGTCGCACCACAGCGACGCGCCGTACTCGCTGATCGCCAGGTCGAAGCGGTCGCCGGCACACGGCACCCGCTCGGCGTCGCCCAGCACCAGCGGGAAGCCGAGACCGAACTCCGCCTGCATCGCGCGGGCGGTCGCGAGTTGCTCGCGCGAGATGTCGACGCCCAGCGGCCGGGCTCCCGCGCGGGCGAGCCACGACGAGACGTAGGCGGTCCCGCAGCCGAGCTCGATCGCCTCCATCCCGGCCACGTCCGCTGGGAGCACGGACACCTGCGACTCCGGGGTGGCCCACAGCCCCCAGCGGGGCGCGGACTGCGACCACGCGTCACGGGCGAGCGGGCCGTGGAACCCGGCGGCCTGTTCGTCCCAGTACCGCCGGTTCAGCTCTACGTGATCGGCCGGGTCCTCGCGAACAATCATGGACCTCATTGGACAGGAGCACCGAGCACGCTGACAACGGAATTAGCGCCCCCAGGAAGGGCCCGCAGGCAGCCCTGCGGGTGGGGCCAAGCAGCCCCGTGGCCGAGGACGCACCTGCCACGGGGCTCGACGTGTGGGCGAGGACGCCCCGGTCACAGGGCCCGACGTGCGATGACGCCTCGGGCACAGGGTTCGACGTGGGGCCGATGACGCGCCCGCCTCGGGCGGACTACGTGCGGGTGGCGTCTCGTACCAGGTCGTCCGCGCGCAGGCGGGCGGCGGCCGCCTCCGCGTCGCGGCCCAGCGCGTCGGCGAGCGCCGCCTGCTTGAGCCAGTTGTACGGGCTGCACGGCCGGACGTTGATCCGCTCGCTCACCAGCACCCGCGCCACGTCCGCGAACCCGCCCCGCAGCGCCGCCTCCAGCAGCGTCTTCTGCACCGCGTCCCGCTGCGCATGGCTGCCGCCGAATTCGTTGATCCGGTGCCTGATCGGATACAGCAGGTCCACGACGGCCGGATAGTCCCGCCGCCCGAACGCCACGATCGCCCGGCACACCGGCAGGCCCACCCGCAGCGTCATGTCCCGGTTGGTCACCCCCGGCCGCGGCTCCAGCACGTACGCCTCACGCGTCGCGATCAGCTTCTCCGCGT
>NZ_VCKX01000470.1 GCF_005889725.1 Nonomuraea zeae | reverse complement strand
GTGGCGGAGCTGGTCGGGGTGGTTATCGACATCTGGACGCGCGTGCTCGGGCTGGAGGCCGACGAGATCGACCAGCACGACGACTTCTTCTCCTGCGGCGGCCACTCGCTCGCCGCCGTCCAGGTCGCCATGGAGCTGCAGGCGCGGCTGGGCGTGGAGGTGTCGATCTCCGACATCTTCCACCATCTCACCCCGGCCGAGCTGGCCCGCTGGCTGAGCACCCCTGCGGACTCCGGCCCCAGGCCCACGCCCAGGGAGCCCGGGGGCGACTACCCCCTCTCCTATGCCCAGGAGAGTCTGTGGATCCTGCACCAGCTCGCACCGGAGAGCCTGGCCTACAACGCGCCGCACGCCTTCCGCCTGCGCGGGCCGCTCGACGTGGCCGCGCTGGAGTGGGCGCTGGGCCAGGTCGTGGCCGGGCACGAGGCGCTGCGGACCACGTTCGCCATGACCAGGCAGGGGCCCGTCCAGCGGGTCGCGGAGCCGGGCCCGTTCGTGCTGCCCGTGGTGGAGACCGCCGATCCGCTGGAGCGGGTCATGGAGGAGTACCGCCGCCCGTTCGACCTGTCGGCGGGGCCGCCGGTCCGGCCGATCCTGTATCGCGTCTCCCCCGTCGAACACGTGCTGCTCTTCCTGGTCCACCACATCGTCTTCGACGGCTGGTCGGCGGCGATCTTCTGGCGGGAACTGTGCGGCCACTACCGGGCCCGAATCGAGGAAGGCTCGGCATCGGACGCGGCACGGGGACGGCAGGTCGAGGGCGGCCCGGAGCGGGTCCAGTGCGTCGACTATGCGCGGTGGGAGCGGGCGGCCCTGTCGGGTGAGCGACTGGAGCGCCTGACCGCCTACTGGCGCGAACGTCTGGCGGGGGCGGCGGACCAGGCGCTGCCCACGGACCTCCCGCGACCGCGGCGACCCAGGTTCGAGGGTGCGCAGCACGTGTTCGACCTCTCCGCGGACGTCCGTGACCTGTGCCTGGCCACCGGCACCACCCCGCACATGGTCTATCTGGCCGCCTTCCAGCTCTGGCTGGCCCGCCACACCGGCTTGCCCGACGTGGTCACCGGCTCCGTGGTCTCCGGCCGGGCCAGGGCCGAGGTCGCGGAGCTGATCGGCCACTTCGTCAACACGGTCGCCGTCCGCACCGATCTGTCGGGGGCGAAGACCTTCACCGACGTGCTGCTGCGGGTGCGGGGCAACCTCCTCGGCGCCTACGAGCACCAGGAGCTGCCGCTCTCGCTGCTCACCTCCAGGCTCGGGTTCGGCCGGCGGCAGCCGTTCGGCGCCCTGTTCACGCTGCACGACCAGCGGCTGCTCGAATCGGCCGACGACGGCCTGCCCGGCGTCTCGGCGGAGCGGCTGGCCGTCCCGCTGGGCACCGCGCAGTTCGACCTGGCCCTGGAGGTCACCGACCTGGGCGGTCACGCCCGCGCGGTCCTCGAATACGACACCGCGCTGTTCCGGCCGGAGACCGTGGCCACGCTGGCCGCCGAGCTCCGGCGACTGGTCACCGAAGTAGTGACATGTCCGGATCTCCCCCTGACGGCCGCCCCCTGACGACCGACCCCTGGCGACCGACCCCTGACGGCCATCCCACCGGCGCCCGTCCCCCAGCGATCACGCCCTGACCAACCGTCTCCCCGACGGCCGTGTCTCGACCGACCACCCCCCTGCTGGCGTCCCTGAACAACCGTGCCCTGACGGCCCTCCCGGCCGCCTGCCCTTGACGACGTGATGACGAGGTGACTCCCGATGCCCGTGCTCCATCATGCGGCCTCCTGGACGAGCGTCCCCGAGCCCCGGCCGCAGGCCGCCGTGCGGCTGTTCTGCCTGCCGTACGCGGGCGGCGGATCGGTGGAGTTCGGCCAGTGGGCCGGCCTGCTGCCCGAGTCCGTGGAGGTCGTGGCCGTGAACCTGCCCGGCCGCGAGCGCCGGATCAGGGAGACCCCGCGTACCAGCATGGACCAGCTCGTCCCCGAGCTCGCCGACGCGCTGGAGCCGCAGCTCGACCGGCCGTACGCGCTGTTCGGCTACAGCATGGGCGCCTGGGTGGCGTTCGAGCTGGCCAGGCAGCTGCGGCGGCGCGGCGTACGGCAGCCACGGGCGCTGCTCGCCGCCGCGGCCGGGCCACCCGACCAGCCGCCTGCCGAGACGCACTACGACGCCCCCGAGGCGCGGCTCGTCTCCTGGATGCGCCGGCTCGGCGGCAGCCACGGCATGCCGCTGGACGATCAGCGGCTGCTCGACGTGGTGCTCCCGAGGATCCGCGCCGACCTGGAGATCACCGACACCTACCGGCACCGTGCCGAGCCGCCGCTGCCGTATCCCGTACGCGTCTACACGGGCACGGACGACGAGGTCGTCTCCCCCGGCACGGCCGGGCTCTGGTCACGGCAGGCGGGCGGCGACTTCAGCTGCCGGGTCCTGCGCGGCGGCCACTTCTTCCTGCACGAGCGCCGAGCCGAGCTGCTCGCCCACATCGTCAACGATCTGGAGGTCTGACATGGACACCCACGTCGTGGTGGTCAACCACGAGGAACAGTATTCGATCTGGCCCGGCGACCGGGCCCTGCCCGCCGGGTGGTCGGCCACCGGGTACGCGGGCGACCGCGACGGCTGCCTGGCCCACATCGAGCAGGTGTGGACGGACATGCGCCCCAAGTCCCTGCGTACCTCATGACCGTCACCGAGAGAGTCCGTCCCGGAGTGGACGCCGGGCGGCTGATGGAGCACATCACCGCGCTCGCCGCCATCGGCGCGACGCCCGACGGCGGGGTGACCCGGCTCGCGTTCAGCCCCGAGGATGTCGAGGGGCGGGCCTACGTCGCCCGCCTCATGGCCGAGGCGGGGCTCGCGGTCCGCGTGGACCCGGCCGGCAACCTGATCGGCACCCGTCCGGGCATCGATCCGGGCGCGGCGACGCTCGTGCTCGGCTCCCACATCGACACCGTGGTCAACGGCGGGGCCTACGACGGCGCGTACGGCGTACTCGCCGCGATCGAGGTCGCCCGCACGCTGGCGGAAAGGGGCGTACGGCTGGCCTGCGGGCTGGCGGTGGTGGCCTTCTGCGACGAGGAGGGCGGCCACGGGACCATGGGCATGCTGGGCGCGCACGGCTTCGCCGGCGCGCTGCCGCCGGGGATCGCGAAGGTGCTGGACGAGCGCGGCGTCCCCGTCGGCGACCTGCTGGCGGCGGTCGGCGGGGACGCCGAGCGGCTGCCCGAGGCCGCGTGGGCCCCCGGCGACATCGCCGCCTACCTGGAGCTGCACGTGGAGCAGGGCGACGTGCTCGAACGCCGCGGCGTGCCGATCGGCGTGGTGGAGAGCATCGCGGGGCGGGTCAACGTCTCGGTCACCGTCGAGGGCGTCGCCGGGCACGCGGGCACCACCTCCATGGACCACCGGTCCGACGCGCTGGTGGCCGCCGCCCGCGTGGTCCTGGCCGTACGCGCGATCGCCGCCGAGGAGGGGGTCGTGCTCCGGGCCACGACGGGGACGTGCTCCGTCGGGCCCGGGATGTGGAACGTCATCCCCGGCCGGGTCCGGCTCGGCGTGGAGTTCCGCGACGTGTCGGCGGACCGGCTGGACGCGGCGCTCGCCCGGCTGGCCGGGGCCGCGGGCGAGATCGCGGCGGCGGACGGCGTCACCGTCACGGTCGAGCCGGGCGCGCGCACCACTCCGGTGGCGTGCGACCCCCGGCTGCGCGATCTGGTCGCCGGGGCGGCGCGCGAGCGCGGCCTGGACTGCCACCACCTGCCGAGCGGGGCCGGCCACGACGCGCAGATCGTGGCCAGGGTCGCGCCGATCGGCATGATCTTCGTGCCGAGCGAGGGCGGGATCAGCCACGCGCCCGGCGAGCACACCGCGCCGCACCACCTCGTCTGGGGCGCGGACGTGCTGCTCAGCGCCGTGCTGCGGTTCGACGAGGCACCGGTTGCCCGCGGGTAATCACGGTGATATCGGCGCGTAGGGGTGCCCCCGTAACTTCATTTCCAGCACGAGAAATGACAACCAGATCGTGATGGCGAATGAGGTATGAAATGACGAGACGGTTCCCCGGGACCGCGAGGATCATCGCGGTGTTCATTCTGTGCGTCGCCGCACTGTTGGTGACGCAGCAGGCGGACACCTCGGCGATCTTCGCCTCCGTCATCGCCGGCGGTGACCCGGGCTCCCTCGGGCTCCCTGTCGGGACCGTTCCCGTAGGACCGCCGGGCGGGACAGGCCCGGGCGGTGACAAGGGCTCTAACGACAGCACCTGGACCTGACAGCCACCGCCAGGGTCTGACCCACAAGGTCAGCCCCTGGCGGACTGCGTCAGGACAGCTCGGCCAGCAGCTCTCTGACCTGCACGCACTCCTCGGCCTCCGGGTCGTCCCAGCAGGCTAGAGAGCTTTTCAGCGTTTCCACGGCGCCGGCGACGTCCCCCTGACGGGCGAGCACCCGCCCCAGCGCCGCGAGCGAGCGGAACCGCCACAGGCGGATGTCCAGGCTCGCATAGATGTCACGGGCCGTGGACAGGTCCCGCACCGCCTCCTCCAGCCGGTCCTGCCTGGCGTGCAGGTCGCCCAGCGTCAGGTGCACCCGGGCCTCCACGAAGCGTTCCCTGACCTCCCTGGCGATCAGCAGAGCCTCGTCGAGGCTCTCGGCGGCCGCCCGCAGCCGGTTCTGCCGCAGCCGGATCTCGCCGAGCCCGCACAGGATGTACGCCTGCCCGATCCCGTCGAGCCGGTGCCGGACCAGGGCCAGGGCGGCCTCGCAGGCCGACTCCGCCTCCTCCAGGCGGCCCAGCCGCAGCAGTGTCTCCCCCAGCCGGTTCAGGATCTGCGCGCGCCCCCGCTCGCTGCCGAGCCTGGTGAACGCGTCGAGCGCCTCGGACAGCAGTGTCCTGGCCAGCTCCAGGCGGTTCTGGTCGAGATGGACCTGGGCGATGCCGCCGAGCACGTGGGCCTCGGCGAAGTGGTCGCCGACCGCGGCGAAGATCGCCCTGGCCTCCTCGTACCGCGCGAGCGCGTGGTCGAACCGGCCGTTGAGCCGGTCGAGCAGCGACAGGTTGCGCAGCACGAGGGCCCGCCCGAAGGGCTCCTCGATCCGTTCGAACAGCTCCAGCGCGTCCCGCAGCCGCTCACCTGCCCGGCACGGCGACTGCTGGAACAGGTGCATGCTGCCCATGGAGCACAGCACCGCGCCCTCGCCCCTGACGTCGCCGGCGGCGCGGGCGGCGGCCAGCGCGATCTCGTGCGTGGTACGCCAGTCGTCGAAGTAGCTGCGAGACTCGAACAGCGTCGTGGCCGTGACCGCCAGATCCCAGCAGTGCTCGGTCAGCCCCAGGTCGGAGGCCTGCGAGACCGCGCAGACGAGCGCGCCGCGCTCGGAGTCGAGCCAGTGCAGCGGACGTTCGAGCAGCAGGTCCACGTCCTGGGGGCGCCAGCGCGTGACCGAGCCGTGCATCTGGGTGAAGGCTCCGCCGTACTCCCTGCGGTGGGCCTCCTCGGTCAGCGAGAGCCAGCCCGACAGCGCGCGGCTCACGGCCTCCATCCGCTCCCCCTCGCTCTCCTCGGCCAGCGCGCGCTCCTTGGCGTACAGCCGGACGAGGTCGTGGAAGCGGTAGCGCACCTGGTCGGCGCAGTCCCTGCCGACGGCCTCGATCAGCTGCGCGTCCACGAGCTGCTCGATCAGGTTCTCGCCCTCGATGTCGTCGATGTCGAGCAGCGCCGCCCCCACCCACGGCGCGAAGTCGGGCACCTCCAGCAGCCCGAGCCGGCGGAACATGCGCGCGGCCTCCGGGCTCAGGTCCCGGTAACTGAGCGCGAACGTGGCCCGCACGGTGAGCTGGCCGTAGCTGAGCTCGTCGAGGCGGCGGCGCTCGTCGGCCAGGCGCTTGACCAGGCGGGCGGGGGTCCAGTAGGAGCGGGCCGTCAGCCGGGCGCCGACGATCCGCAGCGCGAGCGGCAGCCCGTCGCACAGCCGCCCGAGCCTGGCGGTGGCGCCGGGGTCCTCGTTCATGACCGCGGGGTCGGCCACGTCGGCGAGCAGGGCGGCGGAGTCCGTGGCGCTCAGGACGTCCAGGTGGACCATCGTGGCGCCTTCGCGGGCGGTCAGATCGCCGAGCGGGTCACGGCTGGTGACGATCACGCAGCAGTTCCCCGAGCCCGGTAACAGCGGTCTGACCTGCTCGATCACGCGGGCGTTGTCCAGCACGATCAGCAGCTGGCGTCTGGCGATCGTGGTGCGGAACTGGGCGGCCCGCTCGTCCAGCTCGTGGGCGATGCGGTCGCCGCCGACGCCCAGCGCGCGCAGGAACCGGTCCATGACCACGCCGGCGCTGAGCGGCTCGGCGTTGAGGTCGTAGCCGCGCAGGTCCACGAAGAGCTGCCCGTCGGGGAAGAGCTCCGCGATGCGGTGGCCCCAGTGGACGGCCAGGCTGGACTTGCCCACGCCGCCGACGCCGGTGATCAGTGCGATGGTCAGCAGGTTCTGGCTGGCCCGTTCCTTCAGCAGGGCGTCGAGCTCGGCCAGCTCGGCGCCGCGCCCGATGAAGTGGGGAATGTCGGCGGGGAGCTGGGCGGGGACGACCGCTCTGTGCGTCTCG
>NZ_VCKX01000046.1 GCF_005889725.1 Nonomuraea zeae | reverse complement strand
GCCCTCCGGCTCGCCTGACAGCCGGCCCGCTGAGGCCCCCGGCGGCCCGCCTTCTGGCGTTTCCGATGGCACTCCGCCGGGTGCCGGTCGTCCGGCGCGCGCGGACGCGCGGCGCAACCGTGAGAAGCTCCTTGCCGCCGCACGGGCCGCCTTCGCGGCGGCAGACGACACGGTCGCGCTCGAAGCCATCGCCCGCGAGGCCGGGGTCGGCATCGGTACGCTCTACCGCCACTTCCCCACCCGCGAGGCGCTGGTCGAAGCCGTCTACGGCGCCGAGCTCGACGACGTCACCACCAGCGCCCCCGCCCTGCTCGCCGAGCTGCCGCCGGAGGCCGCTCTCCGCGCCTGGATGGACCGTTACGCGGTGTTCGTCGCGACCAAGCGCGGAATGATCGACACGCTTCGGGCCGGCTGGGCGTCGGGGACCATGGCGACACCGACCACGCGGGAGCGCGTCGTCGGCGCGATCGCGACGATCCTCGCCGAAGGAGCGCGTACGGGCACGCTCCGGGCGGATGTCGACGCCGAGGACATCACCACCATGCTCCTCGGCGTCTTCCTCTCCACGACGGCCGGCAACACGCCGGAACAGACCGGCCGGCTCCTCGACCTCGTCGTCGATGCCCTACGTCCGTTCGCCGGACCGGAGGACCAGCAGAGACCCGCCGCGGATCGCCCTCCCCGGGACTGACCCAGCCGTCCCAGGGAGGGCCTGTCCCGAACGGACCGGGGTCCGACGGGCGTCGTACCGGCGCCGATCCGGGCCGTGCCTGGTGCCGAGCTGGGCCGTACCCGGCGCCGATCCGGGCCGTGCCCGGGGCCGATCTGGGACGTACCGGCATCGGCCCGGGCCCGTGTCGGTGCCCGGCTCAGCGGACCTCCGACAGGTCTATCGACGCGAGCCTGGCGGGGTCGGTCACGCTCGCGATGGCGGCGATCCGGCCATCGACGACCGTGAACGCGACCACCGACACCGGAGTGCCGTCCTTGTGCCACGCCACGATCCCCGGCAGGCCGTTGACGAGCACCTCCTGTCCCCGCACCGTCCCGCCGGCGGAGATCCGCGCGCCGGCCGCGACCTCGGTGGCGCCGAGGACGACGACCGTCCCGTCGGCGGTGTCCACGGTCAGCCGCACCTCGGGATCGAGTACGCGCAGCAGCCCCTCGAAGTCGCCGCGGTGCGCCGCAGCCAGAAAGGCCTGGACCACCTCGCGCTGCTTTCGTCCGGAGGCCGCCGGCCGCTGGGGCGCCTGCACCTTCTTGCGGGCCCGGCTGGCGAGCATCTTGCTGGCGTCCGCGGACTTGCCGAGGATCTTGCCGATCTCGTCGAACGGCACCGCGAACAGGTCATGCAGCACGAACGCCAGCCGCTCGCTGGGCCCGAGCGAATCGAGGACGACCAGGAGCGCGAGCCCGACCGAGTCGGCCAGCGCCACGTCGTCCTCCGGCGCGGGGCCGTCGGCGGCCGTCACCACGAGCTCGGGCAGCCGGTCGTCGTACGACGCCTCAGGACGGGCCTGGCGCGATCGCAGGACGTCGAGGCTGATCCGGCCGACCACCGTGGTCAGCCAGCCGGCCAGGTTGTGGATGGTCGCCGTGTCCTGGCGGGAGAGCCGCAGCCAGGCCTCCTGAACCACGTCCTCGGCGTCGGCGTGCGATCCGAGCATGCGGTAGGCGACCGCGCGCAGCCGGTCGCGCTGGGCCTCGAACGCCTCGGCCACCGGGTCCGCCGGGCTGGTGTCGGACATGTTGTTACCTTCCTCAGAACTGCTCCGTCATGGTTCATGACGGGCCCGGACGGGCGTATGTAACCAAATGAAGGAGCAAGGACGATGCAAGCACGTATGAAGAGCGCGAGTGACCCCGGGGTGATCACGGCGATCCAGCACCTCTACAAGGCGATGCACTCCGGTGGCGTCGACGCGCGCGTGCTCGAACTGGTCCACCTGCGAGCCAGCCAGATCAACGGCTGCAGCCCGTGCGTGTACGCCGGGATCGAGTCGGCCAGGAAGCAAGGGGAGACCGACGAGCGGCTGCACAGCGTGGTCGCGTGGCGCGAGACGCCCTTCTTCAGCGACGAGGAGCGGGCGGCGCTCGCACTGACCGAGGCCGCCACCCGGATCCAGGACGGCGCGCCGGGCGTGACCGACGAGATCTGGGAGGCTGCCGCCGCCCACTTCGACGAGAAGCAGCTGTCCGCGATCATCCTGGACATCGCGCTGACCAACTTCTTCAACCGGATCAACCATACGATCCGGGAGCAGGCGGGCAAGACTTGGTGAGCTGACGCCGCCGGCAGACGGTGATGGTGGCGGCCCGGCGTTCACTTGCCTGAACGGGCCGCCGCCACGGGCCGCTGCCACGGCCCGCCGCCACGGCCCGCCCGGAGCGATCATCATGGCGTACGCGATGTACTGACCCACGACACCAAACAGGAAGCGAGTTCGTGATTCGGTTGAGAGCGAAAGACCATCCGCTGATCCAGGCGCTCGTGTCGCTCGGCCTTCCCCCGGAGGATTTCGTCATCGCGGGCAGCGGGCCGTTGCTGGCACACGGCATCAAGCCGAGCATCGGCGACCTCGACGTCGTCGCCCGCGGCAAAGCCTGGGCCCAGGCCCTTTCGCTCGGCACGCCGGCCTCGTCGCCGTTCGGCGAGCAGGTCGAGAAGGTGCAGCTCCTGGACGGGAGAATAGAGATCTTCAACGGCTGGTTTCCCGAGGCCGGAACCGTCGATGACCTCATCGCCCGGTCCGAGGTCATCGACGGCCTCAGATACGAGTCGTTGGCCGACGTATGCCGGTGGAAGCGAAATCTGGATCGCCCCAAGGACCGAGCGGATCTGGAGCTGATCGAGCGGTACACCTCCGGCACGGCGGCTGATCAGGGCTCCGGCGCGAGCGCGCCTCAGCAGGCTTGGAGCGCGGGCAGGCGACCGGCGAAATAGGCCGCCGGGGTGACGCCCATCAACGTACGGAACTCGGCCGTCATGTGCGACTGGTCGTAGTAGCCGGTCGCCGCGGCGAGCTGCCCCCAGGGCGCCTCCCGCCGCCGCCCCAGTGCGAGCACCTTGCGCACGCGCCCGGTGCGCTCGAAATGATTCTGGTGACAGGTGCCACGGGCACGATCGGCAGTGAGGTGGTCCGGCTGCTGGCGGCCGGGAGTGAGGACGTACGGGGGATGACGAGGGACCCATCGAAGGAGGCCGCGCGGCCCGGCGTGGAGTTCGTACGGGGCGACTTCGGCGACCCCGGGTCCCTGGCCGGGGCGGCGCGGGGGCGGAGGCCGTCTTCCTGCTCAGTGCCCCCGGCCCCTGGGTTCCCGAGCGCGACACGGCGATGCTCGCCGCCGCGCGGGTGGCGGGCGCGCGGAAAGTGGTGAAGCCTCCAACGCGTTGCTCTGGGCTCTCGCGATCCGCGCGGCCGCGCCGGATCCCGAACATGACGGGGAACGGCGCGCAGGGCGTCGTCGATCCCCGGGACGTGGCCGAGGTCGCGGTGCGGGCGCTGACGTCCGGCGGGGAAGCGGAGACCCGCCCGCTCACGGGGCCGGAGCTGCTCAGCGTGCCGGACATGGCCAAGGTGCTGGCGCAGGCGCTCGGCCGGCCCGGCCTGGAGACGGACGGTGCCCCTGCTCAGTTCGCCCGCAGGCGTTTGGTCACGCGTGCGGAGACGTCGGCGAGGAGGTCGAGCCGGTCACGGTCGAGCGGGTCGATGAGCCACTTGCGGATGTGCCGGGCACGTGCGGGGGTCGCCCGGTCGATGGCGGTCCGGCCGTCGTCGGTGAGCGTGATGAGCGTGCCGCGGGAGTTGGCGGGATCCTGCTCGCGGGCCACCAGCCCGCGCGCGGCCATCCGCGTCAGGTGGTGGTGCAGCCGGCTCTTCTCGAACTCCGTGACACCGGCGAGCTGGTAGGCGCGCAGCCGTCCGCCGGGTGCCTTGCGCAGCGCGGTCAGGATGGCGAAGTCGGGCTCGGACAGGCCGGTCTCCTGCTGCAGGTCGTGGCTCATACGCCGCCAGAACAGGACCTGCATCTCGAAGTACGCCTCCCAGACGCGGCTGTCATGCTCGTCGAGCCCCTCGTTCTCCTCCGGCATGGGCTGATCCTAGCCGCGAACTCATCGAGTTGACATGTCAGCTCGATGCGGGGCACTATTTCGGGTGATACGTCAACTTGACGATATTTCCTATTTTTCCTACCTGCTTTAGGCAAGGCGATCGTGCCCGTCCGCTCCCTCCCACTGCTCTCGCTGGCCTGGCTCGCGATCATCCTCACCGCCACGGTGGCGCCGCGTGTGTTCACCTCGCGAGACCCGCTCGCCGTCGACCCCGCCGTACGACTCAGCGGCCCATCCGCCCTCCACCCCCTCGGCACCGACCAGCTCGGCCGCGACCTGCTCGCCCGGCTCGTCCACGGCACCGCGCTGTCGCTCGGCTCCGCGTTGACGGCCACTCTGGTCGGTCTCTGTCTCGGCACCCTGCTGGGAGTGCTGGCCGGGTTCCTGCGCTCATGGCCGGACACGGTGATCATGCGCGGCGCCGACATCCTGCTCTCCATCCCCGGCATGCTGCTGGCGCTGGTGCTCCTGGCGGCCCTCGGCCCCGGCGTGCGCAACGTGGCACTTGCCGTCGGCGTGGGCAGCGTCGCCACCTGCTCGCGGGTCGTGCGGGCCCACGTCCTGCGCGTCCGCGAGAGCCCGTACGTCGAGGCGGCGCGCTCCGGCGGGGCCCGCTGGCCGCGGCTGCTGCTCCGCCACGTGCTGCCCAACTCCATGGGTCCCGTCTGGGCCCTGGCCACGCTGGAGCTGGGCGCCGCGATCCTGGCGGTCTCCGCGCTGAGCTTCCTCGGCTACGGCAGCCGCCCGCCCACGCCCGAATGGGGATCGCTGGTCGCCGAGGGCCGCGACGCCCTGCGGCACGCGTGGTGGCTGACCACGTTCCCCGGGCTCGCGGTGGCCGCCACCGTGGCCGCGTGCGGCGGCCTGTCCCGCGCGCTCGGCGGCGAGGGGGTCGTCGCGCGATGAGCAGCCCCGCGGAGCCGCTGCTCGACATCAAGGGCCTCACCGTCCGCTATCGGGTCAAGGGCAGGACCGTCACGGCGGCGAACGCGTTCGACCTGGACGTCCGCCCGGGCGAGATCGTGGCGTTGACGGGCCCCTCCGGATCCGGCAAGTCCACCGTCGCCCACGCCGTGCTCGGGCTGCTGCCGACCACCGCCGAGATCACCGCGGGCCGGATCACGTTCGCCGGCCAGAGCCTGGCCGGCCTGCCGGAACGCCGCATGCGTGCCCTGCGCGGCAGCCAGATCGCGCTCATCCCGCAGGACCCGGGGGCCGCGCTCAACCCCGTGCAGCGGGTCGGCGCCCAGGTGGCCGAGGCTCTCATCGTGAACGGGCTGGCCGGTCGCCGGGACGCCCCGGCGGCCGTGATGGATCTGCTGGCCGAGGCGGGTGTGCCCGACCCGGGCCGGCGTGCCGGGCAGTATCCGCACGAGCTGTCCGGCGGCCTGCGCCAGCGCGTCCTCATCGCGATCGCCATCGCGGCCCGCCCGCGGCTCATCGTCGCCGACGAGCCGACCAGCGCCCTGGACTCCATCGTGCGCGGCCAGATCCTGGACCTCGTCGAGTCCCTCGCCAGGGCCGCACGCACCAGCGTGCTCATCGTCACCCACGACCCGGCCGCGGCCGGGCGGGCCGACCGCGTGGTCACGATGGGAGCCGACGTCCGCCCCCGGTTGCGACCGGCCGCGCCCGTTGCGCCCGCGTCCGCAGAGGCGCACCTGCGGGTGGAGGGGCTGGTCAAGGAGTACCGGCCGGCCGTGCGCGCGGTGGACGAGGTGTCCTTCACCCTCCCGGCGGGCCAGACGCTCGCGCTGATCGGCGAGTCGGGGTCGGGCAAGTCGACCGTCGCCCGCATGGTGCTGGGGCTCGTCGAGCCCACCGCCGGGCGGATCATGCTGGGGGACACCCCGATCACCGGGGCGACCGGCGCCCGGCTCAGAGAGCTGCGCCGGCACGTGCAGATCGTCTACCAGAATCCGTTCACCTCGCTGAACCCCCGGATGACGGTCCGCCAGATCGTCACCGACCCTCTGGCGTCCTACCGGATCGGCACGCGCGCCGAGCGGCGGGCCCGGGCGGCCGAGCTGCTCGACCGGGTCGGCCTGCCGGCCGCACTGCTGGACCGGCGGCCCCGCGAGCTGTCCGGCGGGCAGCGCCAGCGCGTCGCCATCGCCAGGGCCCTGGCGCTGAGCCCGGACCTGCTGATCTGCGACGAGCCGACCTCCGCGCTGGACGCCGCCGCGCAGGACCACGTGCTCGCCCTGCTCGCCCGGCTGCAGGACGACCTCGGCCTGACGTACCTGTTCATCTCCCACGACTTCGCGGCCGTCCGGCGGCTCGCCCACCACGTCGCGGTCATCCGCGACGGGCGCCTCGTCGAGACGGGCCCCGCCGCGCGGGTGCTCGCCGCGCCCAGACACCCCCACACCCAGGCTCTGCTGGCCGCCGCGCCCGCCTCACCGGCGCTGCAGAGCTGACCCTGACCCACCTTCCCAGCACACCAGGAGCACCCATGCCAGCACGAACACGGGCCACCGCCGCCGGTCTCGCTCTGGCGGCCGCACTGGCCGCCTGCGGAACGGCCGAGCCCGCCGCGTTGCCCGCACCCGCCACACCTCAGCGCGGCGGAACGATCACCTTCGGCCTGCAGTCCCCGCCCCAGAGCGCCAACCCGCGCCAGTTCACCGACACCGCCACCGTCTACATCGCCCGCCAGCTCGCCGACTCGCTCGTCGCCCAGGACCCGGCCACCGGCGAGATCGTCCCGTGGCTGGCGCGATCGTGGGAGGTCAACGAGAACGCCACGCGCTTCACCTTCCACCTGCGCGCCGGCGTCACCTTCCCCGACGGCAGCCCGCTCACCGCCGAGGTCGTCAAGGCCAACTTCGACGATCTGCTCGCCAACAAGGCCAAGCTCAATCCCGCCATCACCGCGGTGATCAGCTCGCTCAAGGGCGCCGCCGCCACCGGAGCCGACGAGGTGAGCGTCACCTTCAGCCGGCCCAACGCCCCGTTCCTCCAGGCGGCCACGGGCACCGCCCTGTCGATCCTGGCGCCTGAGACCCTCCGCCTGCCCTTCGACCAGCGGTTCGACAAGATCGTGGGATCGGGGCCGTTCGTCCTGGACTCGCTGAGCGGTGACAAGGCCACGCTGAGCCGCCGCGCGGGCTACGGCTGGGCCCCGCGAGGCGGCAAGCAGGGCGAGGCGTACCTGGACAAGGTCGTCTTCACCGCCATCCCCGAGTCGGGCGTGCGCGCGGGCAGCCTGGAGTCGGGGCAGGTCCAGGCCATCGGGGACGTGCCGCCCGCCGACGCCCAGTCCCTGCGTGACGGGGGCTTCCAGCTGGTCACTCACCCCAACCCCGGGCTCGTGTGGGGGCTGATCCCGATCTCGGCCCGCGCGCCCCTCGACGACGTACGCGTGCGCAGGGCGATCTCCCTGGCCGTCGACGGCACGGAAGTCCGCGACACCGTACTCAGCCCCGACTTCGCCCCGGCGACCAGCGTCCTGGCGGCCACCACGCCCGGCTACGCGAACCTCGCCGCCAAGGTCGGGTTCCGGCCGGAGGAGGCGGCGCGGCTCCTGGACGAGGCCGGCTGGACGGCCGGGCCCGACGGCGTACGCGCCAAGGGCGGCAAGAAGCTGTCCCTGGTCGTGGGCTGGTTCCGCAACTACAGCGCCAACCAGCGCATGCTGGAGCTCATCAAGGCCCGGCTCGGCGCGGTCGGCGTCGACCTGCAACTGCTGGAGCAGACCGGCGGGCAGCTCCTCGACGGGCTGGCCAAGGCCCGCTACGACTTCTTCTGGACGAACGGCACGCAGGCCGACGGCGACATCCTGCGCTCCAGCTTCTCCTCCGCCCCGCCGAACTACTACCGCATCGACGACCCCGCGCTGGAGAGGCTGCTGCAGCAGCAGGTCGCCATCGGCGGGAAGAAGGCCCGCGACGCCGTGCTCGCCGAGATCCAGTCGCACCTCGTCGACCAGGCCCTGTTCATCCCCGTCGTCGAGCAGACCACGGTGCTCGCGGTCGCCCCGTCACTTCACGGGATCACCCTCGGCGCGGCCTCGGAACTCACCCAGCTCGCCGCCGTCTGGCTGTCGTAGAAGGAGACCCCGATGAAATTCCTGCTGCTGCCCCACCTGCCCAGCCCTGACAAGCCGGACGCCGTCCAGGTGCGCGAGCTCGTCGAGCTCGCCGTCCTGGCCGAGGAATGGGGCTTCGACGGCTACGCCATCGGCGAGCGCCACGACCGCCCGGCCGTCTCCTCCTCCCCGCCGGTCCTCCTCGCCGGGATCGCGGCGCGTACGTCCAGGATCAAGCTCTTCACCGCCGTCACCACGCTCGGCCACCTCGACCCGCTGCGGGCCTTCGAGGACTACTCCACGCTGGACATCCTGTCCGGCGGCCGGCTGGAGCTCATCATCGGCAAGGGCGCCTACCCGCGCTCCTCCCAGCTGTTCGGCGTCACCCCCGACCGGCAGTGGGACCTGCTGCGGGAGAACTACGCGCTGTTCCGGCGGCTGTGGAACGACGACGACGTCACCTGGCCGGCCAGATCGCTGGAACACGCCGAGGCCCTGCCGCGCCCCGAACGGCCGAACCTGCGGATCTGGCACGGCAGCGCCACCAGCCTGGAGTCCGCCGACTTCGCCGCCCGCCACGGCGACCCGCTCTTCTCCTCCAACGGCACCGGCCCGCCCGGCCCGTTCGCGGCGCTGATCGACCACTACCGCGAACGGCTGGCCGAGTACGGCCACGACCCGGCCAGGGCGCTGGTGGGCGCGGGCACCGCGGGCTACTTCGGCCATCGCGACTCGCGGGTGGCCGTGGAGCGCTACCGGCCGGTGTTCGAGGCCCGGCTGAAGGTCAACAAGCGGTACGACCGGGGCTCGATCAGGTACGACACCGTCGAGGACTGGATCGCCGGCAGCTCGGTGCTGGTCGGCAGCCCGCAGCAGATCATCGAGAAGGTGGCCGAGCAGCACCGCCTGTTCGGGCACGAGGTCATGCACATCCACGTGGACGGCGAAGTGCTCGCCCGCGAGGACTACCTGGCGACGCTGGAGCTGTTCTTCACCGAGATCGCGCCGGTGCTGCGCAAGGAGCTGCCGAGCCGGTCGCTGGACGAATGATGGCCGGCTATCTCCTGCGGCGCCTCGGCCAGGCGGTCTTCGTGCTGTGGGCCGCGTACACGGTGTCGTTCTTCGTGCTGTTCGCGCTGCCGGCCGATCCGGTGAGCGTGATGGTGGGGCCGGGCGCCAGGCTCACGGCCGCCGAGCTGGCCGCGATGCGGGCCGACCTCGGGCTGGATCGTCCCCTGGCCCTGCAGTACGTTGCCCGGCTGGGCGACGTACTGCGGGGCGACCTGGGGGAGTCGATCCAGTACCGCCGGCCGGTCACCGCGATGATCGGCGCGGCGCTGCCGCAGACCGCCCAGATCGCCGGCGCGGGGCTGGCGCTCGGCCTGCTGCTCGGACTTGCGCTCGCGCTGGTCACCGGGCTGGCCCGCGGCCGGTGGCGGGTCCTGGCCGCGCTGCCACCGCTGGGTGTCGCGGTGCCGTCGTTCTGGGTCGGGCTGCTGCTTCTGCAGCAGTTCTCCTTCCACTGGCGCTGGTTCCCGGCGACGGGCGGTCAGGGTCTGGCCGGCGTCGTGCTGCCCGCGGTCACGCTGGCCCTGCCCGCCGCCGCGGTGGTGGCTCACGTCCTGGGGCAGAGCCTGGGCGAGACCATGAACGAGAGCTACATCGACACCGCCAGGGCCAAGGGCGCCTCGCCGCTGCGGGTGTTGGCGGGGCATGCCCTGCGCAACGCCGCACCGCCCGCGCTGACCATGGCGGGGCTGCTCGTCGGCGGGCTGCTGACCGGATCGGTGGTGGTCGAGACGGTCTTCTCGCGCCAGGGCCTGGGCCGGCTGTCCGCCCAGGCGGTCAGCGGCCAGGACCTGCCGCTCGTCCAGGGGCTGGTCCTGTTCGGGGCGGCGGTCTTCGCCGTGGCCAACCTGCTGGTGGACCTGCTCCACCCGCTGCTGGACCCGAGGGTACGGGCCCGCGGGTGACGCCCCGGATCGGACAGGCTCGCGCCACCCTCTTGACTGCGCTGGTCAGATCGACTAGACCACAGAAAGCCCGGCGATCATCACGCAGTGGAGGACACGATGTCCGGCAGAGCGTTGGTACGACTCGCGGCCCGCGCCGCGTTATCCGCAGTCACGACGGGCTCGCTGATCGCGATCGGCGCGGCGCCGGCCGCGTCGTCGGTCGCGGACCGGCCGCCGAGAGTGACCAAGGGGCCGTGCCAGTACACCGAGACCCCCGATGACCCGGCCGTACGGAAGGTGCCGCTGCCGCCGGACCCGCGACGCACTCCCACCCGCCCGGTCTCCGCGGTGCTCAAGACCAACCACGGCGACATCGGGCTCGCCCTCGACCCGGCCAAGGCGCCGTGCACGGTGCAGAGCTTCGTGCACCTGATCCGGCACCGGTTCTACGACGTCACGTCGTGCCACCGGCTCACCGCGTACGACCGGCTGAAGGTGCTGCAGTGCGGCGACCCGAGCTTCACCGGCGAGGGCGGGCCGGGCTACCGGTACAAGGACGAGCTGCCCACGGATCTGCCGCCGTGGCCGGGCGACACGACCGGGGTGCGCAAGACGTACGCGCGCGGGGTGCTGGCCATGGCCAACGCCGGCCCTGACACCAACGGCAGCCAGTTCTTCCTGGTCTACGGCGACTCCGGGCTGGCGCCCAACTACACGATCTTCGGCACGGTGGACGCCGCCGGGCTCGCCGCGCTCGACCGCATCGCCGCCGGCGGCATCCAGCCGGCGCCGGACGGCCCCACGCCTCCGGTGGACGGCAAGCCCGTCCTCCCCGCCGACATCCAGGACGCCCGGGTGCGCCACCGGTAGGCCGAAAACGACTGGCTCCAGCCAGACGCCCTGACGCGGGCCGTGCCCCGGCGAGTGCCGGCGGGGCACGGCCCGCTTCGCGTCGCGGCCAGGGCGACGGCGGGCGGCACCTGCGGTTGAAGGCGCGAGCGCGGTGAGCGAGGTTCTCGGAGTTCTCGGAGTTCTCGGAGTTCTCGCGGGTTGTCGCGGGTTGTCGCGAATTGTCGCGAGTGTGAACGCGATGGCCCGGTGACCGGGTGAGCGCAGGCGGGGCCCGGCTCTCTGCTCTTTCGCGGATGCCATGGCAGAGCGGCGGATCCAGCCGCTGATGCAGCAGAAGACGGGTATTCAGGGTTGAATGTGCGAAAGGTAGGGTGAGGACTTGTGACGACGTTTCGGATCAGCGAGGCCGCCGCGTTGCTCGGGGTCAGCTCCGACACCGTCCGCCGCTGGGTGGACGCGGGCCGGCTGCGGGCCGACAGAGACGAGCACGGCCATCGGCAGGTGGACGGCGCCGACCTGGCCGCGTTCGCCCGTGCCCAGGTCGAGACGGTCGACGGCGGCCGGTCCTCGGCCCGTAATCGCTTCCGCGGGATCGTGACCGAGGTGGTCCGGGATGCGGTGATGGCGCAGGTGGAGATCGCCGCCGGGCCGTTCCGGGTGGTGTCGCTGATGAGCCGCCAGGCCGCCGACGAGCTCGGCCTGGAGGCAGGGGTGGTGGCGGTCGCCGTGATCAAGTCCACCAACGTCGTCGTGGAGATCCCCGGCCACGAACGCGTGGTCAGCAGCCTGTGAGGAGCCCCCCTTTGGTGATCAGTCGTATTTCCAGGTGGGCCGTGGCCCTTCCTGTCGCGCTCGCGCTGGGGCTGTCGGGATGCGGCTCCGGCGACCCGGCCACCTCCTCGGCCTCGGCTTCCGCGCCGGCCCCCGCCGCGGGCGCCAAGGAAGTGACGGTGTTCGCGGCGGCGTCGCTGACCGGCACGTTCACCGAGCTCGGCAAGGTCTTCGAGGGCGCGCACCCGGGCACCACGGTGAAGTTCAACTTCGGCTCCAGCGCGACCCTGGCCCAGCAGATCACCCAGGGCGCGCCGGCCGACGTGTTCGCCGCCGCCAGCCCGGCCACCATGAAGACGGTGACCGACGCGTCCCTGGCGAGCGCGCCGGCCACGTTCGTGCGCAACAAGCTGCAGATCGCCGTCCCGGCCGACAACCCGGCCAAGGTGGACGAGCTGAAGGACCTGACCGACCCCAAGGTGAAGGTGGCGCTGTGCGCCGAGCAGGTGCCGTGCGGGGCCGCGGCGGTGAAGGCGCTGGCCGCGGCCGGGCTGAAGGTCACGCCGGTCACCTTGGAGCAGGACGTCAAGGCCACCCTCACGAAGGTCGAGCTGGGTGAGGTGGACGCGGCGCTGGTCTACAAGACCGACGTCATCGCCTCGGCGGGCAAGGTGCAGGGCATCGCCTTCCCCGAGGCCGACCAGGCGATCAACGACTACCCGATCGCGACCCTGGCCAAGGCGCCCGCCGGTGACCTGGCCAGGCAGTTCGTCGATCTGGTGCTGTCGCAGCCGGGCAAGGACGTGCTGACCAAGGCCGGCTTCGAGGCGCCCTGACCGGATGACCGCCTTCAAGCGTGCCGAACCGGTGGACCCGCGCGACGGGTCCACCGGTCGCCCGGCGTCATCCGACCGGGGATCCGGCCGGGGATCCGACAGGACAGCCGGCCGGACAGCCGAGCGGGCTTCCGGCCGGCTGCCCTGGATGCTGCTGCTGCCCGCGCTGGCCGGGCTGACGTTCCTGGTGCTGCCGCTGGCCGGGCTGCTGATCCGCGCCCCCTGGCCGACGCTGCTGGAGCGGCTGGCCGAGCCGCAGGTGCTGGAGGCGCTGCGGCTGTCGCTGGTGTGCGCCACCGTCGCCACCGCGGCCTGCCTGCTGCTCGGCGTGCCGCTGGCCTGGCTGCTGGCCCGGGTGGACTTCCCCGGCCGGCGGCTGGTGCGGGCCCTGGTGACCGTGCCGCTCGTGCTGCCTCCTGTGGTCGGCGGCGTGGCGCTGCTGCTGGTGCTGGGCCGGCGCGGGCTGGTCGGGCAGTGGCTGGAGTCGAGCTTCGGGATCACGCTGCCGTTCACCACGGCCGGGGTGATCGTGGCCGAGGCGTTCGTGGCGATGCCGTTCCTGGTCATCAGCGTCGAGGGTGCGCTGCGCGGCGCCGACCAGCGCTTCGAGGAGGCCGCCGCCACGCTCGGCGCCTCGCGCCTGACGGTGTTCCGCCGCGTCACGCTGCCGCTGATCATGCCGGGCGTGGTGGCGGGGGCGGTGCTGTGCTGGGCGCGGGCGCTGGGGGAGTTCGGCGCGACGATCACGTTCGCAGGCAACTTCCCCGGCACGACGCGGACGATGCCGCTGGCGGTCTACCTGGCGCTGGAGACCGAGCCGGAGGCGGCGATCGTGCTCAGCCTCGTCCTGCTGGCCGTCTCGGTGATCATTCTGGCCAGCCTGCGCGACCGGTGGGTGAGCGCGCCGTGACCCTCGACGCCAGGCTCGTCGTCACCCGGCCCGCCTTCACCCTCGACCTCGCGCTCAAGGCCGCCGCCGGCGAGGTCGTCGCGCTGCTCGGCCCGAACGGCGCGGGCAAGACCACCGCCCTGCGCGCCCTGGCCGGGCTCACCTCGCTGTCGGGCGGCGAGATCGTCCTCGACGGGGCCCCCATGCACACGCTGGCCACCGAGGAGCGGCCGATCGGCGTGGTCTTCCAGGACTACCTGCTCTTCCCGCATCTGTCCGCCCTGGACAACGTCGCCTTCGGCCCGCGTTGCCAAGGCGTGCCGAAGGCGGAGGCCCGCCGCGCCGCCGCCGTCCTCCTCGACCGCGTCGGGCTCGCCGCCCACGCGGCGGCGAAGCCCCGGCAGCTGTCCGGGGGCCAGGCGCAGCGCGTCGCGCTGGCCCGGGCGCTGGCCGTACGGCCGCGGCTGCTCCTGCTGGACGAGCCGCTGGCCGCGCTGGACGCCCACACCCGGCTGGAGATCCGCTCGCACCTGCGCCGCCACTTGAGCGAGTTCGACGGCGCCACCGTGCTGGTCACCCATGATCCGCTGGACGCGATGGTGCTGGCCGACCGGCTGATCGTCATCGAGAACGGCGCCATCGTCCAGCAGGGCCCGCCGATCGAGGTGGCCCGCCGCCCGCGTACCGACTACGTGGCCAGGCTGGTCGGGCTCAACCTGTACCGGGGTCTGGCCGACGGGGCGCGGGTCAAGGTCGGCGAGCTGATGTTCAGCACGTCGGAACAGCTGGAGGGAGCGGCGTTCGTGGCCTTTCCACCGGCTGCCGTGGCGCTCTACCGCGTCCGGCCCGACGGCAGCCCGCGCAACGTCTGGCAGGCCCGCATCGAGGGCATCGAACGCCACGGCGACAACGTCCGCGTCCACCTCGACGGCCCCATCACCGCCTTCGCCGACATCACCCCCGCCGCCGTCGCCGACCTCGACCTGACCGCCGGCCAGCAGGTGTGGGCGTCGGTCAAGGCCACCGAGACCCACGCGTATCCGGCATGAGCGCCGGGCGGGGCGACCGCGTTCACGAGTGCAACGCCATCTGCCTGGGCGGCCCCTGCCACGGCCTGCTCACCCACATCGATCAGGACATCGGCGTCCTGGTCGTCCCCGTACCGCGTCGCCTGCCCGGAGAGCCCGAGGCGTGCGCCCGCTACCGCGTCACCCGCGAGCGCGTGCGCTACTCCGGCCGGAACGAGCCGTACGTCGCCCTGCACTGGGCCGACGCACCGCCCCCGCCGCCGTGCTCGTGCGGCGGCCTAGCCCCATAACCGGTCGTCGGCGCACACCCTGAGGTCGGTGACCTGGCTGATGTGCCTGCCCGCCACACCCACCTCGCCGTTGCGGACGTACGGGAGGCGGGGACCGGCTGGGCAGGCGGTCAGGCGGCTTCGTCCACCGTGAGCACGATCTTGCCCTTGACCCGGCCGGTCTCGCTGAGCTCGTGCGCCCTGGCCGCCTGCGCCAGCGGGAGAACGGTCTCGACGGCGGCCCGCAGGGTGCCTGCTCGCACCAGCCCCGCGATCGCCTCCAGGTCGGCCGCCGAGGGGGTGAAGCCGAACTCGACGAACCGCAGGCCGCGCTCGCCGGCCAGCTTGCGCACGTCGCCGCGGTCTGGGCCGGAGCCCCGTACGTCGATGAGCGTTCCCCCGGGTGCGAGGGTGTCCAGCGAACGGGGGCCGTAGTCGCCGGCGATCGGGTCCAGGACGACGTCGATGTCGTGCGCGGCCGTGGCGAAGTCGGTCTGCGTGTAGTCGATGAGCTCGTCGGCGCCCAGTTGCCGGAGGAAGGCGTGCTTGCCGGCTTGGGCGGTGCCGATCACGTACGCGCCGCGGGCCTTGGCGATCTGCACGGCCAGGTGGCCCACGCCGCCCGCGGCGGCGTGCACCAGGACCCGCTGCCCCGCGGTGACGGAGGCGACGTGGGTCAGCGGCTGCCAGGCGGTGAGCGCCGTGGTGGGCAGCGCGGCGGCCTGCACGTGATCCAGCTCGGGCGGCATGAGGCTGAGCCAGGTGTCCGGCACCGCCGCGTATTCGGCGTACGCGCCGTAGGGCGGGAAGGCGTTGCCGAACACCGCGTCGCCCGGCCGCAACCGCGTCACCGCCTCGCCGACCCCCTCCACGACGCCGGACAGGTCCAGCCCGAGGGTGAACGGCGGCCGGCCCGCCCGGTGGACCTGGCCTGAGCGGATCTTCCAGTCGGCGGGGTTCACCCCGGCCGCCTTGATCCGGACCAGCACCTCGTGCGGTCCCGGCTCGGGCCGCCCGGTCTCGATGATCTTCAGGACCTCCGGACCGCCGAAGGCCCGCTGGCTCACGGCCAGCATGCGTGTGGTCATCGTTGATGTCCTTTCGTCGGCATCCATGCTGGCCATCGGGGGTTTCTCTTGTAAAGAAGGCACCCATTTGATATCTAGGTACCTTATGGATACCGAGTCGGGGCATGATGCCGATCTGGCCCGCACCTATCGCCGGGACTGCCCGTCGCGCACCGTCATCGAGGTTCTGGCCAACAAGTGGACCCTGTACGTCCTGGCGGCGCTGCGGCGACAGGACGGGCCGATGCGCTTCAACGATCTGCGCCGGCTCCTGGAGGGCATCACCCAGAAGATGCTGACACAGACGTTGCGCGCGCTCGAACGTGACGGGCTGGTCCGCCGGACGGTCTATCCCACCGTTCCGCCCAGGGTGGAGTACGCGCTGAGCGAGCTGGGCGTCGAAGTCGGCCGGCTGACCACCGCGATCGCCGACTGGTCGATCGAGCACGCGCCCGAGATCCTCGACAGCCGCCGGACATTCGACGCCCACGCCTCTGCCGACGTGCGACCTCTGCCACCCGCGTACACGTGATGATTCCTCTCGGCGGTCACGTATCTTGATCTCCAAGGTATGGTTTGAGAGTCAAGAGGCTTGGATGTCAAGGGATTCCGGGGAAGAGCTCCGCCGTGCGGTGGCCAGGGAGATGCAGGCGCTCCAGGCGGCCGTTGACGCCTACGACGACGAAGCGGCGCGATCGCTCGGCGTCAACCGCACCGACCTGCACTGCCTGGAGGTGCTCAACCAGCACGCCGCACTGACTCCCAGCCGGCTCGGGAGCGAGCTCGGTCTCACCACCGGCAGCGTCACCGCCATGCTCGACCGCCTGGAACGGCTGGGCTACCTGACCCGCTCTCCCGACGCCACCGACCGCCGCAAGACCCTCATCCAGATCACCGAAACCGCCCGTGAGCGCGCCTCGAGCCTCTACGGGCCGCTCGTCACGGAAGGCGACGCCCTCATGGCGGACTACACCGCCGCCGACCTGGAGCTGCTCGCCGCCTTCCTGCGCCGCAACCGAGAGCTCTACGAACGCCGGCTGGCGCGAGCGCGATCAGACTCGTGACCGTGCCCGGATGCCGGGCAGACCGCGATGTCAAAGGCTCGCCGGAATCACCGATACATTCTCCGCGTGACCGTTCCTGGGGCCAAGTGATCCGCGTCCTGCTCGCGGAGGACATGCACATTCTCCGCGAAGCGCTGGTCGAGCTGCTGTCACTGGAGGACGACATGGAGGTGGTGGCGGGGGTCGCCACCGGCCCGGAGATCGTGCCGGCGGCGTTGGAGCTCCGGCCCGACGTGGCCGTGATCGACATCGACCTGCCGGGGATGGACGGCGTGGCGGCGGCGGCCGAGCTGCGGAAGGCGCTGCCCGGCTGCCACGTCCTCATCCTGACGGCGCTGACCAAACCGGGCGTCCTGCGCAGGGCGCTGGGTGCCCAGGTCGCCGGTTTCCTCCCGAAGGACGTCCGGCCGGCCGAGCTCGCCGCGGCGATCAGGACCGTGGCGGCGGGGGGACGGGCCGTGGACCCGGCGTTGGCGCTGGTCGCGCTGGAGGCGCCGCAGAGCCCGCTCAGCCAGCGCGAGACCGAGGTGCTGCGGCTGTCGGCCACGGGTGCCCAGCCCGCCGAGATCGCCGAGCGGCTTTTCCTGACCTACGGCACCGTCCGCAACTATCTGACGTCAGCCGTGGCCAAGCTGGGGGCTCGCAACCGGGTCGACGCCCTCCGGATCGCCACCGAGGCCGGGTGGATCTAGGGCGAACTCCGCGATCACCTCGAACGTGCCGTCAGCCCGATGACCGGCCTCCACCCGGCCGCCACCGGTCCGCCGCACGAGGCCGCAAAGCCCGCTGCCGCCCTCTCCCTGCTTGGGCGCTCCGGCCGGGTGGGCGGTCGCGCGGGGTGCGGCGCCGTCGTTGACCACGCGCAGCCGTGCGGCTCCGTTCTGGGTGGTGACGGAGATGTCGCACGTCCGGGCCCGGCTGTGCCGCAGCACGTTCGTGACGGTCTCGCGGAGGGCGGCGGCCAGCGCGGTGTCGAGCGCGGGCGGCAGCGGGCCGGGCTCGATCCGCGCCGTGACGTCGATGCCGGCGGAGGCCAGCACCTCGCGGGCGACGCCGGCCTCGGTCGCCAGCCGCAGCTCGATGCCGTCGCCGGTGATGGCGTCGAGCTCCGCGAGCGCTCGTTCCACCAGTGACACGAGCGCGGCGATCTCGGTCCTGGCCCGGGCAGGGTCGGTGGCGAGCAGGCGTTCGGCCACCTCGCCCTTGAGCGCGACCGCCGACAGGCTGAAGCCCAGCACGTCGTGCAGGTCCTGGGCGATCCTGGTCCGCTCCCGCCGCACGGCGGCCGCGGCGAGCTCGCGCCGCGCCCGGTCCAGCACGACCACGAGCTCGCCGATGCGGCCCAGGCTGTAGACCAGCCAGGCGAGCATGACGTGACCGCCGAGGTTGGCGAGGACGTTCGCCGTCTCGGACCCGTACTCGGTCACCATGAGCGCCAGGTGCCCGGCCAGGATGACGCCGGCGATCGCCCAGGATCGAGGCGGTCGCACGTTCAGGAGCACCTTGCCGGTGAGGTAGCTCAGCACCCGGTCCCATGAGCCGGGGGCGAGCGCGAGGGGCAGCAGGATCAGCAGGCCCTGCGCGGCCAGTGTGACGCGGGTCTGGGGCATGACCTGCAGCGCCACGATCGCGGCGAGCCCGGCGGCGGCGAGGAGCAGCGCCGGCGCGTCGGCGTGATCGTAGTAGTAGAGCGTGGTCATCGCGAGCACGCACTGGATGAGCAGCACTGCGAGCAGCACGGACCGGGCCAGCCGGGGCGACTCGATCGGCGCGGGAGGCGCGGCGAGCGGATCGGCGTGGTACGCCGCCGCCACGGCCCGGACCTCCGCCAAGGTGTGCCGGGCCAGGGCGGCGCTCTCGCGTATGTCGTGCTGGGCGAGGGCGGTGTTCTCGCGTATGTCGTGCGGGGCGAGGGCGGCGCTCTCGCGTACGTCCTCCCGGGCGAGGGTGACGTCGTCCCGGGCCTGTGCCGGTCCCGCCCCGGCTGCCTTGCGCAGCCGGAACGCGATCGCCTGCAGTTTCCCGCCGAGGAGGCTCCACAGCTCCCGGTCCAGCCGCAGGCGCTCGCCCAGCAACGCCGGCCGGGCCAGCTCCTCCCGGGTGTCGTGCAGCCGGGCCACGGTTCCGACGAGCGCGGCCAGGCCGAACACGATGAGACCGTCGTCCGCCGTGACGATCATGAACCAGACCGAGTCGTAGACCCCGTACCCGAGCAGGGCGGCGCCCGCGCCGGCCGCGGCCACCGCGAGGGTGAACAGCGGCCAGGCCGTCCTGGCCGGCAGCGCGCAGAGGACACCGGCGGCCACCGTCCACGGCATCCAGTCCCACTGGGTCCCGACCACCGCGAACGGCAGCAGGTAGAGCAGCACCAGGGCGGCGAGCAGCCCGCGCCGGACGGCCGGGCGCGGACGCCGCACCGCGATCGCGATCAGCGGCGGGTACGGCAGCGTCGCGAGCAGCAGCGACAGCGGCGGGGCATCGCGCCACACCCCGCTCATGAAGCGGATGTAGAAGAGGATGCCGAACGCGGTCCACAACATGGCCCGGGCGAGCCGAAGCTGAAGATCGTCGGCCGTCCGCCCCACTGGCAATCCCGTCGAACTATGCGAAATGCATACCCGCCTGCTGACTGGGACACTATCGGCCATTTCCGGCCCGCTGCCACCATTTCCGGGACAGCGAGATCCCCACCACCTCAGCGGTGAACAAGGAGAACCCATGCGACAGACCGCCGCCGCGCCGCCGCACCAGGACCCGCCGCCCGCCCGCGCCGGAGCGCGCTGATGGAGCCCACCGAAGTCCTGTCGATCATCGCGATCCTGTCGATCGTCACGGTCGAGTTCGGCGGCCACGCGCTGCTGCGCTTCGTCACCACCGACGCCGGCCGGCTGGGGGAGCTCCGCGAGCGCTTCTTCCGCGCCGGTCACGCGCACGCCGGCGTCCTCCTGGTGCTCTCGCTCGTCTACCTGCTGTACCTGCCCCGCGCCGGATTCTCCGACGGCATGGAGTGGCTGTGCGGCGGAGCCCTGCTGGCCGGGGTGCTGGCGCAGTCGGGCGGCTTCTTCGTCCATCTGGGCATCGGCAGGGAAGGCCGCGGCTCGTACGGCACGGTGCTCACGCGCGCCGGGGCCCTGCTCCTGGCGGCCGCGCTCATCGCCCTGGCCGCCGGGCTCATCCTGGCCGCGTAGCTGGGCCACCACACACTAAGGAGGCAGTGCATGATTCTGGTCACCGGAGCTACCGGGAACGTGGGATCGGAGCTGGTCGACGCGCTGGCCGGGGCCGGCGAACGGGTGCGGGCGCTGGTGCGGAACCCGGCGGCCGGCGCTCCGCGGCCCGGCGCGGAGCTCGCCGGCGGCGACCTGAACCGGCCGGAAAGCCTGTCCGAGGCGCTCGACGGCGTCCGCGGCTTGTTCCTCCTGCCGGGCTACGCGGACATGCCGGGCCTGCTGGCCCGCGCCCGCGACGCCGGGGTCGGGCGCGTCGTGCTGCTGACGAGCGGCTCGGCCGCGCTGGCTGACATGGACAACGCCGTCTCCCGCTACATGGCACTCTCCGAGCGGGCCGTCCGGGAGTCGGGCCTGCCCTGGACGATCCTGCGGCCACGGGCGTTCATGTCCAACGTCCTTCGCTGGCTGCCGCAGCTCGAGGCCGGTGACGTGGTGCGGGTGCCGTTCGCGGGCGTGCCGCTCGCGGCCGTCGACCCGTACGACATCGCCGCCGTCGCGGCCCTGGCGTTGCTGGAAGACGGGCACGAGGGCCGGACCCACGAGCTGACCGGCCCGTGCGCGCTGCTGCCCGCCGACCAGGTGGCCGTACTGGCCAAGGTGCTGGACAGGGACCTGCGCTGCGAAGGGCTGACGAACGCCGAGGCGCGCGCCGAGATGGAGGCGACGATGCCCGTGCAGTACGTCGATGCGTTCTTCCGCTTCTACGCCGACGGCACGCTCGACGAATCGCAGGTCCACCCCACCGTGGAGGAGGTCACCGGGCGTCCGCCCCGCACCTTCGAGCAGTGGGCCCACGCCCACGCAGGCGCCTTCCGCAAGGGCTAGTGCCGCTGGGGCCGTGTCCGCCGGGCTCGTCGCAGGGTCAGGCGCGCCGGATCACGATGTCGCCGTCGTGGCTGCGGGCCCGGATCTCGACCGTCTCGCCGAACCCGTCGGGGCCGTCGTAGGCGTCGAGGGAGTTGCGCAGCCTGCCGTCGGCCGTGCTGACGTCGAGCAGCGCGGCCGTGCCCGGCCGGATGCCGACCTCCAGCTCGCCCGATGTGCTGGTCAGGACGACGGTGCCGCGGGCGACCTCGCCGATGCGGACGCCGCCGTCCACGTTCTTCGCCTCGACGCTGCCGTGGGCCCGGTTGACGTGCATGTCGGCGTTGGCGCCGATCAGCCGCAGGGTGCCGGTGACCTCACCGACGTAGCACTCCCCGTCGTCACTCCTGATCGAGGCGGAGCCGTCGATCTCGTCGATCCTGATCTCGCCGGAGTCGGTGCGGATCTCGGCGTGGCCGGTCGCGCGGCCGACGGTGATCTCGCCGCTGTCGCTGGTCAGATGGACCGCGGCGGCCTGGTCGAGCCGGATGTCGCCGTGGTCGGTGCGCAGGCGGCACTCGCCCAGGCGGCCCGTGCAGCGGAACCCGCCGTTGGCGCTCTCGCCCTGCACGTGGGACCCCGACGGCAGCTCGATCGTCACCCGGGCGGACTCGCCGCAGCTCCCCAGCAGGCGGGCCAGCCCCGACAGGACCCAGCTGTGCTGCCTGGCTCCCGCGGCGGCGGTCTGCCGGGACGTCTCGGGCTCCTGCCGCGCGGCCCTGACGACCAGCCGGCCGCTTTCGTACTCGATCCGCAGCGGGGGCGCCTCTTCCTCGTCCTCGCCGGGCCGCACGTCGACCACGGTGTCGGTACGGTCGCCGGCGATGATGGTGAAGTCGCCGTCGGGCAGGTCGATCCGGACCGAGATCGGCTCGGGGGTGTTGAACGTTGGCATGAGACTCTCCTCCATCGGTGATGCGCGTCAGCCGACCCAGCCGGTGTAGCGGCGTCCGCTTTCCGTGACGCGCCGCGCCGGGCGGCGGCCGGCGGACTCGAACGTGGCCGACACGGCGCGGACGAGCCAGGTGTTGACCGACAGCCCCTCCTGGCGCGCGGCCTCCTCGACCCGGACCTTGAGCTCCTCGGGCAGGCGGAAATTGATCCGCGCCGTGCCGCCGCCGCCCTCCTTGGACGCGCTCGCGGGAGGGACGTCCGCGTCGACCGGCTCGGCGACGGCCCGGTCGTCCTCGCCGAAGGGGTGGTCCGCCGGGGATCGCGTCACGACGAAATCGGGCTCGCCGCGGCGCAGGCGCACCTCCACCGAGCCCGGCGCGAGGTCGCGGGTGATCTCGTCGGCGGCCATCGACAGGGTCTCCAGCAGGATGAGCCGGAGGGAGGACTCGAGCGGCGCGGTGAGCCGCCCGGCCAGGGCGCGGGCGTCCTCACCTCCGGCCTCCGCCGCGACCGCGAGGTCTCGGAGGAGCCGGTCGACATAGGGCCTGAGATCCATGGCACCACTATGGCGCCAAAATGGCGCCAACGCAAGTCATGGTGGCGCCATCAGCTCTCCCGGGGGAGTCCGTGGCGGGGGTCAGTCGGCCTCGGGGCCGGTGGACGGCTCCTCCGCCGGGAACAGGATCGGGCTGAGCAGGTAGCGGGCGCGATCGGGCCGCGACTGGTTCGCCAGCCGGGGCGCGATCGCGCCGCGCAGCTCGCCGATCAGCTCCAGGAGCTCCTCCCGGCTGAGCCAGACGGCATGCTGCCGGTAGCCGACCAGGTCGGCCACCGGGTCGGCGTGATCCCGTTCGAGGTAGGCGTGGAACTCGGTGAGCAGGATGGTCATCGCCATGGCGAAGCCGCGCCGGTGATCGTCGGGCGACATCGACTCGATCATGCCGGCGTCGAACGAGGCCCGATCCTCGCGCAGCCGGTAGCGGCGCTCCACCGCGCCGCGCACCCGCCGCTCGTCGGCCACCTCCAGGATGCCCCCGGACGCGAGCAGCTCGATGTGCCGGTAGACGGTGGCCTTCGAGACGTCGGGGATCCGGGCGCACAGCTGGGAGGTCGTCAGCGTCCGGCCGCCGCGCATCGCGTGCACGATGCGGAGCCGGACGGGGTGTCCCAGGAGCTCGAAAGTGTCCACCTGCTTACGATCTCATATCGTGCTACCTTTCTCAAAAAACGAGAACAATGGAGCTGGGATGACGATGGGAACTGACCCGGCGGCGACGGCAGTCACGGTCGTCGAGCTGGCGCGGGAGGAACGCTTCGCCGACATCGAGCAGCTGTTCGCGCCGCCGCTGCGCGCGCTGGTCGGCGCGGAAGCGCTGCGGGAGGCCTGGACGGCCGAGACGGGCAAGATCGGTCCGGTCTCCGCCGTCGGCGAACCGGAGAGCGAGCCGGCCGGGGCGGGGCTGGTCCTCGTGAGCGTCCCGGTGACGGGCGAGCGCGGGGGGCTCGACGTGGTGATGACGATCGACGAGGACGGCAGGCTGACCGGTCTGCGGCTCGCGGCGGCCACCGCGCCCTGGGCCCCGCCGCCGTACGCCGATCCGGCGACGTTCGACGAGCAGGACGTCACGGTCGGCGACGGGCCCCTCGCCGTGACCGGCACGATGAGCCTGCCGCACGTGCCCGGCCCGCGGGCGGGCGTCGTGCTGCTCAGCGGGGGAGGGGCGTTCGACCGGGACGCCACCAGCGGGGCGAACAAGCCCCTCAAGGATCTGGCCTGGGGGCTGGCCGCCCGCGGCGTCGCGGTGCTGCGGTTCGACAAGGTGACCCACACCCACGGCGGCCAGGTGGCAGGCACGGCCGGTTTCACGATGACCGACGAGTACGTGCCGCACGCGGTCGCCGCCGTCCGGCTCCTCCAGCGGCAGCCGGGCGTGGACCCCGCCCGCGTCTTCGTTCTCGGCCACAGCATGGGCGGCAAGGTCGCGCCCCGGGTCGCGGCCGCCGAGGCGTCCGTCGCCGGTCTGGTGATCATGGCCGGCGACACGCAGCCGATGCACCAGGCCGCCGTCCGCGTGGTCCGTTATCTGGCCTCGCTGCACTCCGGCCCGGGGATGGAGGCGGCCGTCGAGACGATCACCCGGCAGGCCGCGGCGGTCGGCGGCCCCGATCTGTCGCCTTCGACGCCGGCCGAAGAGCTGCTGTTCGGCTGGCCGGCGGCGTACTGGCTGGATCTGCGCGGCTACGACCCGGTCGCGACCGCGGCGGCGCTGGACAAGCCGATGTTCATCCTCCAGGGTGGCCGCGACTACCAGGTGACCGTGACGGACGATCTCCCCGGCTGGCGGGCCGGCCTCGGTGACCGGCCGGAGGTCACGATCCGCGTCTACGACGCCGACGACCACCTCTTCTTCCCCGGCGCGGGCCCGTCCACCCCCGCCGGATACGAGCCGGCCCAGCACGTGGACCCGGCGGTCGTCGCCGACATCGCCGAATGGCTGACGACGGCCGCCTGACCGACGCGGGCTCCGCGCGCGCGTCAACAGCGCGTGAATGCGGGTAATGAAGCCGCATTGATGTCATCTAAATTGGCATTCCGCTGACCGCGGACGGGTTTCATGCAGGGACATTGTCTTTGGAAGGCATGGGTCATGCGTGTACGCCGTCCGCTGGAATTCCTGATCCCTGGTGGCTTCGGGCTGTCCGTCCTGGCCTGCGCGGCGGTGGCGTTGACGCTGCCCGCTCCCGAGGTCGTACCCCGAGCGGTGGTGATGGGCGCGGTCGTCGCGGCCTACGCCCTGTGGTCCCGCAGCGTGCTCGCCGGCCTGGCCACCGGGGTCATGGCCTGGTGCTTCACCACCGGCTTCCTGGTCAACGCCGCCGGCGAGCTGACGTTCACGCCCGGCGACCTGGTCAGGCTGACGGCGTTCCTGGCGCTGGGGCTCGGGGGAGGCGTGCCGCGGGCAGCCCGCGCGCGCCGTCGCCGGACCTCGCGACAGCCGGGTCAGGCGCTCTCGCGCACCCCGGTCGCGGACGCGTCCTGAGCGGCTGGTGTCAACGTCGCGTCAGGATTTCCGGGGTCGCGCGTCCGGAATGCGTAGTGATCATGAGGTGCCGGCAAAACCGGTTCTAGCGTCTGACATGTACGGCTTTTTCGTTGGAAGGAAGCAGATGTCAGAGCCTCGATTGTTCGTCCCCGTCCGGGCCGGCGCGTACGCCACCGCCCTGCGGTTGTTCCGCACCGCCGCGGGCAAGCGGACGGCGGTCGCCTTCACCTCGCCGCTCAAGCTCACCAAGGTGCTCGGGACGGACCAGCGGTGGGTGGTGCTCACGGCCCCGGCGCTGCGCGGCATGCTCGCCGAGCTGGACGTCATCGGCATCGTCATCGACCCCGCCGGCACGATGACCCGGTCCGCCGAGCGGGTGGCCTGATGTGCGTGCTCCAGCAGGACCAGACCCGGCCTGAGACGCCGTCCGCGGCGGAGCCCTGGTCGGCCACCACCCGCTTCCACCCGTACGCCGCCACCGGAGGCGTGCCCCTGATGGACGTCGCCGAGCGCTACGGCACCCCCGCCTACGTGGTGGACGAGGCCGACCTGCGGGGACGCTGCCGCGCCTTCCGCGCCGCGCTGCCGGACGCCGACATCCTCTACGCCGCCAAGGCGTTCCTGTGCCGGGCGATGGCCACCTGGATCCGGGAGGAAGGACTCGGGCTGGACGTCTGCTCCGGCGGCGAGCTGGCCATCGCGCGGTCCGTCGGCTTCCCGGCCGAGCGCATCGTCTTCCACGGCAACGCCAAGACCCCGCACGAGCTGCTGGAGGCGGTCGAGTACGGGGTGGGGCGCATCGTCGTGGACAACCTCGCCGAGATCCCGCGCCTGGCGGTGCTCGTCCCGCCGGGCCGGCGGCAGAAGGTGCTGCTGCGGGTGATCCCCGACATCGAGGCGGGCGCCCACGCGGCCATCCGCACGGGCGGCGAGGGCCAGAAGTTCGGCCTGTCCATCGCCTCGGGGGACGCCGCGGCGGCCGTGACCAGGGTGCTGCGCCAGCCGGAGCTGGAGCTGGTGGGCCTGCACTGCCACCTCGGCTCGCAGATCTTCGCGGCGGAGCCGTACGAGCAGGCCGCGCGGGTCATGGTGGAGCAGCTCGCCCTCGTACGGGACACCTACGGGATCGTCCTGCCCCAGCTCGACCTGGGCGGCGGCCAGGGCATCGCCTACCTCGGGACCGAGCACGGCCTGACCCCGGGCGGCTACGCCAGGACGGTCGTCAAGGCGATGGAGGAGCGCTGCGCGGCGCTCGGCCTGCCGGTGCCCCGGCTGACCATCGAGCCGGGCCGGTCGATCAGCGGCCCCGCCGGGCTCACCCTGTACCGGGTGATCGCCGTCAAACGTACCCTCACCAGGACCTTCGTGGCCGTCGACGGCGGGATGAGCGACAACCCGCGCCCGTCCCTCTACGGCGCCCGCTACACCGCCCGCCTGATCGGCCGCCGCTCGACCGCGCCCGCCCGCCAGGTCACCCTGGTCGGGCACCACTGCGAGGCGGGCGACGTCATCGCCGAGAGCGTGCCGCTGCCCGCCGACGTCCGGCCGGGCGACGTCGTCGCGGTGCCGGCCACCGGCGCCTACCACTACTCCATGGCCTCCACCTACAACCTCACCGGCCGCCCGCCGGTCATCGCGGTCGCCGACGGGGCCGCCCGGGTGGTGGTGCGCCGGGAGGAGATCGACGACCTGCTCCGCCGGGACGTCGGGCTGTGACGCGCATCCGCCCGGAGGCCGTCGCGCTCCTGGTCCTGATCGTGGTCGTCGCCCTGCTCACCCTGGCCTGACGACGGTGCCGGGCCCTTCCACATCCGCTGGACAGAAAGGAGCCCACGTGCGCGCCGCCCCGCAGCGCCGCGGCTCATGGCGGGCCTGGGCGGCCGGGACCTGGAGAGCTGACGCCCCATCCAGACGCGTCCATACGTTTTCTTGACGCCCTCACCTGGTCATATGCCCTCAAACCGTCAGTAGTGTGCGGATGCGTATTTATGCGTTCTTGACGGAAGGGTGACCGCTCATGGTGCTGGCGAAACGGCCGGCCGCCGCGGAAGGCACGCTGCGTTCCTGGATGCTGGAGGGGCTGCAGACCGACCGTGAGCAGATCGAGCACGGTCCCCATGTGAAGCACCCGTGGTGGCGGGTGATGTGCCTGACCGGCGTGGACTACTTCTCCACGCTGGGCTACCAGCCGGGCATCGCGGCGCTGGCGGCGGGGCTGCTGTCGCCGCTGGCCACGCTGTTCCTGGTGGCGTTGACGCTGCTGGGGGCGCTGCCGGTCTATCGCAGGGTGGCGGAGGAGAGCCCGTACGGGCAGGGCTCGATCGCGATGCTGGAGAAGCTGGCCCCGCAGTGGTGGGGCAAGCTCTTCGTGCTGGCGCTGCTCGGGTTCGCGGCCACGGACTTCGTCATCACGATGACGCTGTCGGCGGCGGACGCGACCGCGCACATCCTGGAGAACCCGTTCGTGCCCGAGTTCCTGGCCGGGCAGCGGGTGATCGTGACGCTGGTGCTGCTGGCGGGGCTCGGCGGGGTGTTCCTGATGGGGTTCACCGAGGCGATCGGCATCGCGGTGCTGCTCGTCTTCGTCTACCTGGCGCTGAACGCCGTCGTGGTGGCCGCCGCCCTCGTGCACGTTCTCCAGGCGCCGCAGGTGGTGGTCGACTGGCAGCGGGCGCTGAGCCTGGACTTCAGCAGCCCGCTCGCCATGATCGGGCTGTCGCTGCTGGTGATGCCGAAGCTGGCGCTCGGCATGTCCGGGTTCGAGACGGGCGTCGCGGTGATGCCGGTGGTCAGGGGCGACGTGCGGGAGCGGATCAAGGGCACCAAGCGGCTGCTCACGGTCGCCGCCCTCATCATGAGCGTGTTCCTGATCCTCTCCAGCACCGTCACCACGGTGCTGATCCCGCACGAGGAGTTCGAGGAAGGCGGCAAGGCCGCCGGGCGGGCGCTGGCGTACCTGGCGCACGGTTACCTGGGCGACTGGTTCGGCACCGCTTACGACGTGTCCACGATCGCGATCCTGTGGTTCGCGGGGGCGTCGGCGATGGCCGGGCTGATCAACCTGGTGCCGCGCTACCTGCCCCGCTACGGCATGGCGCCGGAGTGGACGGGCGCGGTCCGGCCGCTGGTGCTGGTGTTCTCGGCGATCGCGTTCGGCATCACGATCATCTTCGACGCCGACGTGGAGGCGCAGGGCGGCGCGTACGCCACCGGCGTGCTGGTGCTCATGCTGTCGGCGGCGGTCGCGGTGACGCTGTCGGCCCGCAAGAAGCGCCAGTGGCGGGCGACGGCCGGGTTCGCCGTCATCACCGCGGTGCTCGCCTGCACCCTCGTCGACAACGTGATCGAGCGGCCGGACGGCGTGAAGATCGCCTCGTTCTTCATCGCCGCCATCGTCGCCACGTCGCTGATCTCCCGCGCCACCCGGTCCACCGAGCTGCGCGTCACCGACGTGCGCCTCGATCCGCTCGCCGAGGAGTACGTCAACGACGCCTGCGGCGACATCCACGTGATCGCCAACGAGCCGGACCGGCGCGACCAGGACGAGTACCACGACAAGCTCCGCGAGACCTGGCGCAACCACCGGCTGCGCAGCTCCGAGCCCGTCCTGTTCGTGGAGGTGTCGGTGCCGGACGCCTCGGAGTTCGAGACCGAGCTGCACGTCAGGGGCGAGGAACGGCACGGGCACAAGATCCTGGTCATCGAGAGCTCGGCCGTCCCGAACTCCCTGGCGGCCCTGCTGCTCTATCTGCGCGACCGCACCGGCTCGGTGCCGCACATCTACTTCCACTGGACCGAGGGCAACCCGGTCGTGGCGATGCTGCGCTACCTCGTCTTCGGCGGCGGCGACGTGCCGCCGCTGACCCGCGAGGTGCTGCGCCAGGCCGAGCCGGACCTGGAGCGCCGGCCGCACGTCCACGTCGGCTGACGGGTCGAGAAACCGGCATCCGCCGCCCGGACCTCGCCGAAAGGCCCCGCCGTAGTCATGGCGTGGTCATTCGGGAGGTCCGCGTCAGAAACGCGTATGGGCGGCCGACGCCGTGCCGTCCTTCAGTCAGCCCCGGATATGCCGGGTGCAGCGGGCCGAGGCGGCCCTGGGCGGCGGGCCGCTGTTCTACCTGGTGCGGGTTCGCCACCGTCGTGCTGCTGGCGCTGGCCGCCAACACCTCCTTCGGCGGCGCCCACCGGAGAGTGGACGCCGCCTCCGCCCCGGATTTAGGCACGTGCCAAATGAGGTTTTTGTGCGAAAAGTCGGGAGTGCGGCTTGATCTTGCTTCATCCTGGTCACGCACAGCGGCTCCACCTCGGCGGAGCCGTACGGAGAGTCAAGGGAGTTCCATGATCAACCCATATCGGAGGCTGCTGACGGCGGTGGCGACGTTAGCCACGCTGGGAACCGTCGCCGTCGCCCCGGCGCAGGCCTCCGCCGCCGCCGCGCCGGTCAGCGTGACCTTCGCCGCCGCGGAAGACGTGTTCATCAGCCAGGCCGAGCCCGCCAAGAGCTTCGCCACCGCGACGTGGGTGAGCGTCTGCGGCTCCACCTGCGGCAGCGCCGCCGCGGGGCAGCGCATCGGCCTGACCCGCTTCAAGGTCACCGGCATCCCGGAGGACGCCGAGGATGTCAAGGTCACGCTGGACGTCGTCTCGGCCAGGACGACCGACACCACCATCTCCGCCCGCGAGGTGACGGGCACCTGGAGCGAGGCGGCCACCACCTGGAACACCAAGCCGACGATCGGTGAGACCGCCGTCGGCTCCCACACCGGCTTCACGACCGGCGCGACGGCCAAGCTGGACGTCTCCTCGGCCGTCAAGGGCGACGGCACCTACGCCTTCGCCCTCACCGGGACGTCCGCCACCACGACCGTCCTGATGTCCTCGCGCGAGACCGGGAACCGCGGTCCGAAGCTCACGGTCACCTACACCGAGGGCACCGGGGAAGAGCAGACCGACGGGCCGCTGCCCTTCACTCTGGCGGGGACCGCCGCCCTGCGGGCCGCGGGCAAGAAGGTGTTCGCGCACTACTTCACCCCGTACCCGGTCTCCCTGGACAACCAGGCGCCCGCGAACGACTACTACGCCAGGAACTACCTCAAGCCGGAAGGCGAGAGCGGCAAGCACGCCGCGTACGGCGGCCTGCTCCGCGACCGGCCGCTGGGCCGCGACCCGATCACCGGCGACTACGCGCTGGCGGACTTCAAGACCGAGGTGAAGCAGGCCATCGCCGCGGGCCTGGACGGCTTCACCGTCGACATCCTCTCCGTGACCAGCGCGCACTGGACGCGGGTGCAGAACCTCATCAAGGCCGCCGAGGCCGTCGACCCCGGCTTCAAGATCGTCCTCATGCCGGACACGAACGGGCTGGCCTCGGTCGACAGCGCCACCTTCGCCACCGCCATGGCCAAGCTCGCCGCGTCGAAGTCGGTCTACCGGCTCGCCGACAACCGCCTGGTCGTCGCGCCCTTCAAGGCCGAAGGCCGGACCGCCGCGTGGTGGTCCGACTGGATGAAGACCATGGAGACCACGCACGGGATCAAGGTCGCCCTGGTGCCGTGCTTCCTCGACTTCAACAAGTACCGCGACGCCTTCGCCTCGATCAGCTACGGCTTCTCGAACTGGGGCAACCGCAACCCTGCGGGCAACGCCAGCCTGGGCACCAACATCGACCGCGCCCACAGCATGGACAAGATCTGGATGCAGCCGGTGTCCGTCCAGGACGAGCGTCCCAACCAGGGCATCTTCGACGAGGCCGGCAACACCGAGAACCTCCGGGCCTCCTGGAAGGGCGCGATCGACGGCAAGGCCGACTGGGTCCAGCTCACGACCTGGAACGACTACTCGGAGAACACCCAGTTCGCGCCGTCGAGGAACGCGGGCTGGACCTACCTGGACATCAACGCCTACTACCTGACCTGCTACAAGCTGGGCTGCCCGAAGATCACGAACGACACGGCGTACCTCACTCACCGGATCCAGCCGGTCGCGGCGACGCCGACGTACGCGCAGACCAAGCTCATGAAGCTGCGCGGCGGCAGTACCGCGGCCCGTGACACGGTCGAGGTGCTCAGCATGCTCACGGCGGCGGGCAAGGTGTCCGTCACGATCGGCGGCACGACGCAGACCTACGACGCGCCGGCAGGGGTGTCCGCCAAGACGTTCCCGCTCAAGGCCGGGACCGCTTCGGCCACGGTGACCAGGGGCTCCGCCACGATGGCGAAGGTCGTCTCGCCGTACGCGATCACCACGACGCCGTACGTGCAGGACCTGCACTACCGCGCGGCCTCCAGCGAACGCTGAGGCAGGGCGTCAAGGTCGCCGGGCTCGGCGACCTTGACGCCCGCTGTCCGAACCCACGGCGGGCATCCACGCCGCTCGAGGCATCGAATGCCGGGCACCTGACCGATACTGATCACAGATCTCCTGATTCCCATAGGATGCGGGCATAAGTGAGGAAAGGTGAAGTGTGATCGAGCGTGAGCGGCCTCCGGGGAAGATCGATCCGACCGTCCCCACCGTCGCCCGGATGTATGACTACTTCCTCGGCGGGAAGGACAATTTCCCCGCCGACCGCGAGGCCGCCGAGAAGGTCCTGGAGCTGAGCAGCCGGGGCGGCGCGGACGTGCGGGAGGTGGCCCGGGCCAACCGCGGCTTCCTGGTCCGCGCCGTGGAGGCGGTGGCCAGGGCCGGCGTGCGGCAGTTCCTCGACATCGGCACCGGCCTGCCCACCCAGGACAACGTGCACCAGGTCGCGCACCGGATCATCCCCGACGCCAAGGTCGTCTACTCGGACAACGACCCCATCGTGCTGACTCACGCCCGGGCGCTGCTGGCCAGCAACCCCGACACGGTGATCATCGACGGCGACGCGCACGACCCCAAGAGCCTCCTGGCCGCCGCCGCCCACCACCTCGACTTCAGCCGGCCGGTGGCCGTCCTGGCGGTCGCGCTGTTCCACTTCTTCGGCGACGACGACGAGGTGGCCGGCATCGTCCGGGCGCTGCGCGAGCCGCTGGCGCCGGGGAGCCACCTGATCATCTCGCACGCGTACGTCGAGAGAGGCCAGAGCACCCTCGACCGCAAGGCCAAGACCGAGGACGTCTACCGGCGGACGACCGCCGGCGCCCTGCACTGGCGCGAGCGCGACATGGTGCGCACGTACTTCGACGGGCTGGAGCTGCTCGAACCCGGCCTCGTGCCGGTGCAGGACTGGCGCAATGACGACCCGTTCATCCCTCCGGGGATGGAGAAGGGCGGCATCCTGGGCGGCGTCGGCCGCGTCCCCCAGGCCGGCTAGGGGCCCGGCCGCCGCCGGTCGGCAGCGGCCGGGCCGGGGTCAGGTCCGCACGATGGCCACGGTGTCGATCCCGTTCCACGCCAGGTTGGCGTTGTCCAGCAGGAGCTTGTCCACGTCGATGGAGTGCTCGCTGGCGTCCGCCGGGTCGGCGACCTTGAACGTCGTGGGATGGACGGAGCCGTCGGAGTGGACCACGCCGCCGTAGCCGTGGATGGTCACATAGTGGCGCAGGGTGGGCGTGGAGGCGTTCCACCACGGCAGCTTGCCGGGGATCACGAGGACCATCACCGGCCTGCCGCGCGACAGGGACGTGACGATCCGGCTGATGCCCGCCTCATACGTCTGGCCGTTGGAGACCGAGATCTCCTCCCACTTGTACTGCCAGTCGGAGCCGGCGATGTAGGAGTTGATGGCGCCGGGGATCCGGCCCGGCATGGTGGCGCCGAAGAGCGTCTCCTCGGTCTGCAGCTTGCCGGCCAGCTCCGACTGCGGCGGCGCCGAGATGCCGATGGTGGCGAGCGTGGTCTGCACGGCGCCGGGGCCGCACCAGTTGTCGCGCTCCTGCTGCTTGGCGGAGAGTCTCATGTCCAGGGCCCGGACCGGGAGCTGCCACGCCCCCGCGATGCCGAACGTGGCCTCGGTGACCACGTAGGGGCGCCGGAGGTCGGTGAAGGCGGTGTAGCACGCCCGGCTGGCGTTCGTGGTCATCGTCGGGCACGAGTCGGTGATGTCCGGGCCGTTCCCGCCGAACCAGAGCCGCAGGTTGACCTGGAAGTTGGTGTACGCGCCCGGGTTGATGAAGGCGACGGTGCGGACCTGGGTGCGGGCGTAGTTGAACTCGAGGCACACCTGGTAGGCGGTGCCGTTGTAGACGCGGCTGTCGCTGCACGTCCGGTTCGCCGCGGACGGGTATTCGTGCCAGATCCCCGCCATTGCGGGCAGCGCGGGGACGGCGACGATCGCGAGCGCCGTTCCCGCCAGGATCGCGAGTAAGGCTCTGACCATTCTTCGCACGGGCATGTTCCTTGTATGTCGAGGGCAGGAATATCGGTTCAGGCCGGAATCCGGAACGGGTTCCTTATGGCAGGGGGGTGGCGAGCCGGTACAGCCGCTCGTTGATCTTGTAGTAGAGGTGGCCGAAGCCGTCGGCCGTCAGGCCCTCCGCGCCGGGGGCCGTCAGCAGCACGGTCACTGCTCTGGTCGACTTGTCGATCTTGAAGATCTGGTCGCCGGCCGTGCCGTACACGTGGCCGGGATCCTGGGCCACGCTCAGCAGCACCCCGTCGCGCCAGGCCAGGCTGGACCTGGCGGCGTAGTCGGGATCGGCGAACAGCCGCGTGGCCGTGATCGCCTCCGGCCGGGCCGGATCGAGGGTGAACAGCGAGCCGCCGGCCAGGCCCCAGAGCTCGCCGTCCACCTCCGCGAGTGCCGTGACGGCCTTGGGCGCCGTCAACGGGAGCGGATGCCGGCGCACGGCGCCGGTGGCCGGGTCGTAGGAGAACAGCGTGGCCGAGGCTCCGGGCGCGTAGACGGGGTCCACGCCCAGGGCGCCGCGCGTGGAGGTGCCGCCGAACACCTTGCCTCCCGCGTAGGCCAGCGAGACGACGGACTGGTCCGGCACCACGCAGAGCGTCCGCCCGGCCGTGCCCTCCTTCCACACGGTGAGGGCGCCGCTGCGCTTGCCGTACTTCGGCACCGTGCCCATGTAGACGGTCCCGTCCGGCCCGCCGGCCAGCGCGTACGGCCGGTCCTGCGGCGGCGGGCCTTTGCCCGGCTCGCAGTCGTCGGCCCTGCTGCCCGCCTCGCCGGCGGTGTACCTGAGTGTGGGGGGCCAGGGACGCGCGGGGTCGTGGCTGTAAAGCTTGGCCGAGGGGTAGGCGCCGATGTAGAGCAGGCCGTCGTGCGCCAGCAGGCTGTCGGTCTGGCTGAGCCCGGTGCGGGTCGGCGTGTCCGGCAGGCCGTCGTCGCCGTCGCCCCGCAGCGGGTCGTAGACGCCGGTGCCGCCGGTCAGGTAGCCGCCGGTGTAGACGCGGCCGTCGGGCCCCGTGCCGAGCGCGTTGATCGCGGCCGGCAGGACCGGGGTGCCGGTGACGACCCTGCTGCTCCAGCTGCCGCTCGCGGGGTCGTACTTGAAGATCCTGGTGCCGTCCGTGGCCGCGCCGAGGCCGACCAGCGTGCCGCCGGACCAGGTGTAGCCGGTGACGGAGAGCCCGGGCCGGACGGAGGTCGCATGGAGGGACGCGGTGGCCACGTCGTAGGAGTGCAGCAGGCCGTCCTTGACGAGCCACACCTTGCCGTCGCGGGCCGGCGAGTGGTGCAGGTCCACGTCCTCGATCGCGGCGTCGGTGGTGGCGGAGTACGAGCCGTCGGCGTCGCGGGTGACGCGCAGGACGAGCAGCGTGCCGTCGACCTTGGCGAACAGCCTGCCGCCCGTCCAGGTGAGCCCGCCCACCATGGAGTTGTGCGCGTAGGCCGCCGGCAGCAGGCTGTCCGTCTGCCCCGTGACATTGTCGTACCTGGTCAGCGCGGCGTTCGTGCCCGTGCCGAGGTAGGTGGCGTTGGCGGCGGGGTCGTGGGCGAGGCTGCGCACGTACTGGGCGCCGGCCGCGATGGGCACGGTCCCGATCGTGGTGAAGGCGCCGTTGTCGTACTTGAAGTAGCGGCCGTCGTTGTAGGTGCCGCCGTACACCTTCCCGCCCGCTCCCGGCTCCAGGTCCCAGATGAAGGAGTAGCCGCCTTCCGCCCGCCCGAGGTCGGTGATCGTGGACTGGCCCGGGACGTACCGGTAGAGCTTGGAGTTGGGATAGGTGCCGAGGTAGACGCTGCCGTCGGTGGCCGTGGCCGCCGCCCAGCCGCCGACGGTGGGCGTGGCCGCCGAGTCGGGGATGGTGATCTTCCTGGTGACCTGCTCGGTGGCCACGTCGATCACGGCGAGCTGCGGGTTCGCGTCGACGGTGCCGGTGTAGACGGCGTACGCGCTCGCGCCCGCGAACGTGGTGGCGTTGGGCACGCTGCTCTCGATCTGCACGCCCAGGTCGGTCACGTTCTTCGTGATCAGCACCTCGTCCCAGTAGGCGGTGCCCACGTCGGCCACCCCCGAGTAGATGAGGGCGGAGACGGTGGCCGTGCCGGTGGGCGCGACTCCCGAGGCCGTGACGCGGCTCCATCGCCGGCCGGTCGCCGAGGCGTTCGCGCCGCCTGTGAGCAGGCGGCCGGAGCTGTCCCTGAAGCGGAGATACAGATGCGCGGTGCCGCTGTCGGCCCAGACCTCGGCGTGCAGGGTGTAGGCGGTGCCCGCCGTGGCGGGCAGCCCCGGCATGCTCTCCCTGCCGTAGGCGGCGGCCGGGTCGGCGTCGGTGACGCGCGCGGTGGTGCGCCCGTCCCAGACGGCGGCGTCGACGCCGCCCGGGCTGTGGGAGCCGCTCCAGCCCGTGAGCCCGCTGTCGAATCCGCCGTTGGCGATCCGCAGGTCGGCCGCGGACGCCGGCGCGAACGGCGCCGCGAGCAGCGTCGCGAGGACCGCCGCGGTCACCGCCCCGCGCAGGGCGCGCCTCACGCGCCGCCGCCTCTCGTGCGGGCGGGCCGCCGTCTGACGGGCGGCCGGCTCCGCGATGCTAAAGGGCCCTCCTCGGGAATCTGCACAGCGCCACCTCCACGGGTGCGTGTTCGTTTGTGCTCGATTGCGGTCCTGACCGTAACCTCGCGAACGTGACCCGTCAATGCCGTGCCGAATGTCAGCTTCGGGCGGGAGGCCGGGGGAGCCGGGCCCGGGTCACGCGCCCCGGTCGAAACCGGTCAGCGTGATCTTGCCGATGGCGCTGCCCGATTCGAGGATCCGGTGCGCTTCCCGCAGGTGGGCGGCGTTGATCGGGCCGAGGTCGGTGGCCGCCGTGGTGGTCAGGATCCCCTTGTCCACGAGCCGGGCCACCTGGGTGAGGATGCGGTGCTGCGCGATTTGGTCGGATGTCTGGAAGAGGGAGCGGGTGAACATCAGCTCCCAGTGGAAGGAGATGCTCTTCGGCTTGAGCACGCCGACGGGCAGCGTGTCGTAGTCGTCAATCGCGACGATGTGGCCGAAGGGGTGGAGCAGCTCGGCGTACGCGGGCAGGTTCCGGTCCGTGCCCGCGGTGCTGAAGACGTAGTCCACGCCGCCCGGCACCTGCTCCGGCAGCGGCCGGTGGTGGTCGACGACCTGGTGGGCGCCCATGCGCCGGGCGAACTCCACGGTCTCCGCGCGGGAGGCGGTGCCGATCACCGTGAGCCCCGTGAGGGCGGTGGCGAGCTGGACCACCATCGAGCCGACGCCGCCCGCGGCGGCCGTCACCAGCAGCGCGCCCGTCCGCTCCATCGGCGCGTCGCACAGGCCCAGGCGTTCGAACAGGCCCTCCCACGCGGTGAGCGAGGTCAGGGGCAGCGCGGCCGCCTCCGTGAAGGAGAGCGTGGCGGGCTTGCGGGCCACGATGCGCTCGTCCACCACGTGGTACTCGGCGTCGGCGCCGGGCCGGTCGAGCGCGCCCGCGTAGTACACCTCGTCTCCCGGCTCGAACAGCTCCACCTGGTCGCCGATCGCGACGACCGTGCCGGCCGCGTCCCAGCCGAGCACCTTGGGCTCGCCGCCGGGGTCGGTGCCGCGGCGCACCTTGTAGTCCACGGGGTTCACCGCGACCGCCGCCACCCGGACGAGCAGGTCGCGCGGTCCCGGCGACGGGACGGGCAGCTCGACGTCCACCAGGCTCCCGGGGTCGTCCACCGGCAGACTCTTCCGGTACGCGACGGCGCGCATCCGGCCCGCGTTCTCACTCATCGGAGCTCTCCCTCGTCGTCAGCTTCGCTCCCGCTGAGTGACAGTCTGCTGACTATCCGCTTCCGGCGCGAGCATGCCGGTCGCGGGACGCGCGGGCGAGCCGGACGCCCGGCTCGGGACGCGCCTACGGCCGGCGGGTCAGGTAGCCGCCCATGGTCCTGAACACCTCGCCGGCCGGCAGGTCGGTGCCGTCCTCGGTGCGGACCCGCTCGATCACCAGCCCGTGGCTGCGACCGCGGCGGGCCTCGGCGCCGGCGACGATGACGACGCCGTCGCCCTCGCGGATGAACACCCGGCCCGGGGTGCCGCCGTAGATGCCCTTGGAGACCGAGGCCTTCAGGACGCGGACGCGCTCGCCCCTGTAGTGGGTGAAAGCGTTGGGGTAGGGGTCGGACTGGGCGCGTACCAGCCGCTCGATGTCCTCGGCGGGCCAGGTCCAGTCGATGTTGCTGTCCTCGATCGACCGCTTGTGGAAGAAGCTGGCCTTGGAGCGGTCCTGGGGCGTCCAGTCCGAACGGCCCGAGGCGATGAGGTCCAGGGACTCGGCGACGATCGGGGCGATGAGGTCGACCGTGCGGTGGAACAGGTCGGTGGTGGTGTCGGCCGGTCCGACCGGGATGGCGCGCTGCACCACGATGTCCCCGGCGTCCAGCTCGGCGTTCATCATGTGGGCGGTGACGCCGACCTCCTTCTCGCCGTTGATGAGCGCCCAGATGAGCGGGGAGAAGCCGGCGTAGGCCGGAAGCAGCGAGTCGTGCACGTTGAGTATGCCGTGGCGGGGGAGGGCGACGATCTCCGGAGGTATCCACGTGCGCCAGTTGTTGGCGACGATGAGGTCAGGCTCGACTTGCTTGAGGGTGAGCAGGAGCTCGTCGTCGGGGCGGTTGCGCAGCAGGACCGGGACGCCGTGCGCCGCGGCCAGCTCGGCCACCGAATCGCTCCAGATCTTCTCATAGGCGTGGTCACTCTGGGGGTGGGTGACTGCCAGCACCACATCGTGCTCGGAGGCCAGCAAGGCTTGGAGGGTGCGATGGCCCCAGGTCTGGTAGCCGAACATCACGACCCGCATCAGCGCTCTCCTTGTGAGGTGAGTGGGAGAAAGGTTAGGCTCGCCACAATTAGGTGAGCCTAACCTAAGTCGGGCACTGATTCCACTACGGATCCCGATCCCGGACCGCTCTCTCGAAAGGCCTTCCATGCCCACTGCCGAGCAGCCCGTCCACGACCTCGTCGGCATCGGTTTCGGACCTTCCAACCTCGCCCTGGCCATCGCGTTGCGCGAGCGCGAGGCGCGTACTGGCGAGCGAATCGACGCGGTGTTCCTGGAGAAGCAGCTCTCCTTCGGATGGCACCGCGGGATGCTCCTTGAAGGCACCACGATGCAGGTCTCCTTTCTCAAGGACCTGGTCACCATGCGCAATCCCGCCAGCGAATTCAGCTTCCTGTCCTATCTCAAGGCGCGCGACCGGATGCTGGATTTCATCAACCACAAAACAATGTTCCCCTCCCGAGTGGAATTCCACGACTACCTGGAATGGGCCGCGAAACCATTCGCCGACCAGGTGGAATACGGCTCGGAGGTCGTCGCGGTCACTCCCGTCACGGTGGACGGCGCGGTGCGATACCTCGACGTGGTGGTCCGCCAGGGCGACGGCGAATTGAGCACTCGCCGCGCCCGTAATCTCGTCGTCGCCGTCGGCCTGGTTCCCGTGCTGCCTGACGGCATGGTCGGCGACGAGCGCATCTGGCACAGCGAGGAGCTCCTGGACCGGATCCCCTCGGTCACGGACCCCCGCCGGTTCGTGGTGGTCGGCGCCGGGCAGAGCGCCGCCGAGGTGACCGACCACCTGCACGGCCGCTTCCCCGGCGCCGAGGTGTGCGCGGTGTTCTCCAAGTACGGCTACACCCCCGCCGACGACAGCTCCTTCGCCAACCGCATCTTCGACCCCGCCGCGGTCGACCAGTACTTCGGCGCGCCCGAGACGGTCAAGGAGAGCCTGCGCACCTACCACGCCTCCACCAACTACTCCGTGGTCGACCTCGACCTCATCGACGAGCTGTATCGCAGGCACTACCAGGAGAAGGTGCAGGGCAGGCAGCGGCTGCGCATACTCAACGCCTCCAGGCTCGTCGAGGCCGCCAGGGACGCCGACGGCGTGCGCGCCACCGTCGAGTTCCTGCCCACCGGCGAGCGGACCGTGCTGGAGGCCGACGTGCTCGTCTACGCCACCGGCTACCGGCCCGGCGACCCGCTGACGCTGCTGGGCGCCGTCGGCGAGCACTGCGAGCGCCTGCCGTCGGGCGCGCTGCGCATCGAGCGCGACTACCGGATCGCCACCTCCGAGCACCTGCGCTGCGGGATCTACGTGCAGGGAGCCACCGAGCACACCCACGGCCTGGCCTCGACGCTGCTGTCCAACACCGCCGTGCGGGCAGGGGAGATCGTCGACGCCGTGTCCGGGCGGCTGAGCGCCGGCGGACGCAACACCTACGCGTTCTCGCGCTGACCCCCGCGCGGCGGCGGCCGGCCCCCCGGGACCTGGCCGGCCGCCACCGCGTCCAGGCCGCAGGCCGCCGGGAGCCGGCCGGCGGCCACCGCGTTCAGGCGAGCGCCCAGGCGACGTCTCTGAGCAGGGCCTGCCGCCAGCCCGCCCGATCGTGGCCGCAGGCCGACCGGGAGACCCGCACGGTCGCGCCGGCCTGCTCGGCCAGGGACTCGACCAGCTCGCAGTGCGGCAGCATCCGCGTCTCGTGTTCCCCCACGTCGAAGGCGACCCGCAGGCCGGACAGGTCGGGGCGCTCCCGCAGGCGGGCGGCGATGGCGCCACCGGTCCGGCCGCCCAGGGGGTCGGCCAGGTCCGCGGCGCCGGGCGCCCACCAGAACGACGCCGACTGGCACGCGACGCCGGACACCAGGCCGGGGAACTCCAGCGCCGCGTACATCGCGCTCAGCCCGCCGAGGCTCTGCCCGGCGACCACCAGCCGGTCCAGGTCGGCGGGCACGCCGCTGCCGGCCACCAGCGGCAGCAGTTCGTCCCGGATCGCCTCCCACAGCTCGGGCCGGCACCCGAACTCGGCGTTCCTGTCCCGGGCGGGCAGGAAGACGAGCGTGACGGCGGGCATCTCGCCACCGGCGACGGCCGAGTCGAAGGCGGTCATCGCCGGGTGCAGGTACAGCCAGTCGTCCCCGTCGAGCAGCAGCACCACCGGCCCGCCGCCGCCCGCCGGGTGGACGCGCACGGTGCGGCGTCCGCCGAGCCGTTCGCTGGTCCAGCGCAGGCGGGCGCGCGGCAGGGGCAGGACGTCGGCGGCGCCGACGGCGGGCCAGTGCGGCTGGGCGGGGGCGTCCGGCGTGGCGGCGATCGACCGGTCGCCGCCCGCGCCGGCCGCGTTGAACGGGTCGGCGTACGCCGCGTCGCCCGTCAGGAACTGGTAGGTCACCCGTAGCCGCGCGGGCATGACCACCTCGGCGTACCAGCAGTCCGTGTCACCCCACCGGCGCAGCGGCACCGGCCCCGACCAGCTCTCGAAGCCGATGCTCGCCGGGGACCCGCGCCACAGGAACAGGGTCACCCAGCCGCCGTCGTCCCCGGCGGGCACCGACACGGGGGTCCGGGCCGCCGCCCAGAACTCGTCGCTGCCGGGTTGTCCGCGAACCCCGAACCTGGCGAAGGTGTTCTCCATGCGCAGCCTCACTCCGTCCCTGGCGCCGGCCGGCGACTAAGGTCTCGGGAGAGCGGGCCGTGCGGCGTTCAGGCGAATCCCAATGTGAGGTTAGGCTAGCCTAATATTCCCGTGTTACGGTTTGCCTGCGTCATTCAGATTGCCGCGATGCAGGAAAGCACGGGATTTCCGGATGTTTCTCCAACGAACGACATTTAACAAGACCTTGCGGCGTTTCGCGGCGGCAGCCTCCATGCCGACGCCCCGGCCCGCCGTGGCCCGGGCGTGAGCACCACCGGCACGCCCGCCGCCCCGGCCATCCTGCGCACGGCGACCGGACGTGAGGCCGCGCGATGGGTCGCGGCGCACGTCCGCGAGGTGCCCTGGCTGACCGCCGCCACCGTGCTCACCACGGTGGCGGGGGCGGCGTTCCAGGTGCTGCCGGTGTTCCTGCTCGGCCAGGTGGTCGACGGGGTGGTCAGGGGCGAGCCGCGCTCGATCCTGGTCACGGTCGGGGCGCTGATGGTGGCCGCCGTCCTGCTCGGCTCGGCGGTCGTCTCGGCGTCGACGTACCTGATCGGGCGTCTCGGCGCGGACCTGCTCGCGCGGCTTCGGGAGGCCGCGGTCCGGGCGGTGCTGGGCATGCCGAGCGCGCGGATCGAGCAGGTCGGCCGGGGCGACGTGCTGTCCAGGGTCGGCGACGACGTGGCCGTGGTGTCCAAGGGCATCAGGACGGCCATCCCCACCGTGTTCTCGTCAGGCGTGCTGGTCGTCATCGCCACGGCCGGCATGTTCGGGCTGGACTGGCGGCTCGGCCTGGCCGGCGCCGGCGCGCTGCCCGCCTACTGGCTGGCCCTGCGCTGGTATCTCCCCAGGTCCGCGCCGCTCTACAAGCGGCAGCGAGAGGCCCAGGCCGATCGCGCGCAGGCGTTGATCAGCGGCCTGAACGGGATCGACACCGTCCGGGCCTACCGCCTTGAGGAAGCCTTCCGCGAGGAGGTCACCCGCGAGTCGTGGCGGGTGCGCGACCTCGGCGTCGAGGTGTTCCGGTTCTTCGGCCGGTTCGTCGGCAGGGAGAACCGCGCCGAGTTCATCGGGCTGGTCCTGATCATCGTGGTCGGGTACGTCCTGCTGGAGGCCGGCGCCATCACGCTGGGCGCGGCGTCGGTGGCCCCGTTGCTGTTCCACCGGCTGTTCAATCCGCTGGGCGCCATCATGTTCACCTTCGACGAGGCGCAGAAGTCGGGCGCGAGCCTGACCCGCCTGGTCGGAGTGCTGGGCGAGGACACGGAGGAGCGGCTGGTGGGCGGCGTGGCCGCCGCGCCGGTCGGCGACGGGCCGTACCCGGTGACGGTGGAGGGGCTGACCTTCAGCTATCCCGACTCCGAGCAACCGGTGCTGCGGGACGTCGACCTGGCGATCCCGGCTGGCGGCTCGCTCGCGCTGGTGGGGGCGACGGGCGCGGGCAAGACGACTCTCGCGGCGCTGATCGCGGGCATCGGGACCCCGCAGGCCGGGTCCGTGCGCATCGGGACGACCGATCTCGCCGGGCTGGACGAGGCCGGGGCGCGGGCCCTGGTGAGCATCCTGACGCAGGAGACGCACGTGTTCTCCGGCCCGCTCGCCGACGACCTGCGGCTGGCCGCGCCGGAGTCGACCGACGCCGAGCTGATGGACGCGTTGCGCACGGTCGGCGCCGGCACGTGGGCCGAGGCGCTGCCCGACGGCCTCGCCACCAGGGTCGGCGAAGGGGGTGAGCGCCTGGACGGCACCAGGGTCGCCCAGATCGCGCTGGCCCGGCTGGTGCTGGGCCGGGCGCCGGTGGTGGTGCTGGACGAGTCGACCGCGGAGGCGGGCAGCCAGGGCGCCGCCGAGCTGGAGCGCGCGGTGTCGGCCGCCTGCCTGGGCCGCACCACGCTGTTCGTGGCGCACCGGCTGACCCAGGCGATGGCGGCGGACCGCATCGCCGTGCTGGACGCGGGACGCGTCGTCGAGCAGGGAACCCACGAGGAGCTGGTGGCCCTGGGCGGCCGGTACGCGCGGCTGTGGCGCGCGTGGCAGGAAGGCAGCTAGTCAGGAGATCCAAAGTTAGGTTAGGCTAACCTTCGTATTCGAAAGGGATGGCTGAGTCTTCGATGACGGAACCGAGCACTCGTCTCGCACTTCTCTCTCCTGAACGCCTGGCCGGCGTGCGCCGGCGGACCGGCGAACACTCCGACAAGACCATCACCAAAGCCTGCGCCATCGGCCTGGCCTACTGGGCGGACAACCAGAGCCCCGACGGTCTCGACCTCAACTCCGGCACCCTGTTCGCCGACGTCCTCGGCTGGGCCGAGCACGCGGGGGACGAGGCCGCCGGCTGGGCGGTCGGCGCCGACGGCCGGAGCATCACCGTCCCCGAGGGCGTCGGGCTGGCCGACGCGCAGCTCGCGCTGGACGACCTGGCCGACTTCCCGGACCGGCCCATCGGCACCATCGGCCCGTCCAGCGTGCCGGCCCGGCTCCGGGCCCTGGCCGAGTGGAACGACACCAGGGCCGACAGGGTCCGCCCGACCATCGTGGAGATGTTCCGCGAGCAGGTGCGGGCCAGGCCGGACGCCATCGCCATCGTCGACGGGCAGCGGTCGCTGACCTACCGTGAGGTGGCCGGGCTGTCCAACCAGCTGGCCCACCACCTGATCGAACGCGGGCTCACCGCCGAGCAGATCGTCGGCGTCTCGCTGGAGCGCTCCGCCGAGATGGTGATCGGCCTGCTGGGCGTGCTCCAGGCGGGGTGCGCGTTCGTGCCGCTCGATCCGCAGTGGCCCGCCGCGCGCCGGGCGGTCGTCATCGACGACGCCGGGGTGGTGCTCCAGCTCAACGGCTCCGGCGAGCACGGCGCGGGCGAACCGCAGGCCGTGGCCGTCGACCTCGGCGACTGGCGGTTCGGCTCGTATCCCACCGAGCACGCCGGGGCCGCCATCCCCGGTCCCGCCCTGGCGTACGTGATCTTCACCTCCGGCTCGACCGGGCGGCCCAAGGGCGCGATGATCCGGCACGAGGCGATCAGCGAGCGCCTGCTGTGGCAGTCCAGGGAGATCCTGGGCTTCGGCCACGACGACGCCTCGCTGTTCAAGGCGCCGCTGTCGTTCGACATCTCCATCAACGAGATCTTCCTGCCGCTGGTGTGCGGCGGCCGGCTGGTGATCCTGCGGCCGGGCGGCGAGCGGGACCCGCACCACCTGCTGAGCGTGATCGCCGAGCAGCGCGTCACCTTCACGTACCTGGTGTCGTCCATGCTGGACGTGCTGCTGGAGATCGCGGGCGACTCCGGGCGGCTGGACAGCCTCAGGCACGTGTGGTGCGGCGGCGAGGTGCTGACCCCGGAGCTGTACGAGCGCTTCCGCACCCGGCTCGACATCCCCATGTACCACGGCTACGGCCCGGCCGAGACGACCATCGGCGTCTCCCACGTCATCTACCGGGGCGCGGCCGAGCGCCTGTCCACGTCGATCGGCAAGGCCAACCCCAACACCGAGCTGTACGTGCTGGACGAGGAGCTGCGCCCGGTGCCGGTCGGCGTCGGCGGCGAGCTGTACGTCGGCGGGTTCCTCCTGGGGCGCGGGTACGTCAACGCGCCCGGCCTGACCGCGTCCCGGTTCGTGGCCAATCCCTTCGCCGGGGACGGGTCCCGGCTGTACCGGACCGGTGACCTCGCGCGCTTCGCCCCTGACGGGTCGCTGGACTTCCTCGGCCGGGCCGACAACCAGATCAAGATCCGCGGCATGCGGCTGGAGATCGAGGACGTCGAGATCGGCCTCGCGGAGCACCCCCGGGTACGGCACACCTGCGTCGTCGCGAGGAAGAACACGGCCGGCGGCACCTACCTGGTGGGGTACGTGATCCCGGCGGCCGGGAGCGAGGACCTGCGCGCCGAGGAGGTCAAGTCGTGGGCCGCCGAGCACATGGTCGAGTACATGGTGCCCGCGCACATCGTCGTGACGGAGGCGTTCCCGCTCACCCCCAACGGCAAGGTGGACCGCAGCGCGCTGCCGGAGCCGCGGATCGGGACGGGCTCGTCCGCCCCGCCCGCCACCGAGAACGAGCGCGCGGTGTGCGCGGCGGTCGCGTCGGTGCTGCGGCTGGACGAGGTCGGCGCCGACCAGGACTTCTTCCGGCTCGGCGGGGACAGCATCCTGGCGATCTCGCTGCTGAGCGCGCTGCGCGAGGCGGGCCTGTACGTCACGGCGACGCAGATCTTCACCCACAGCACCGTGCGGGCGCTGGCGGCGGTGGCGAGCCGCGACGACGTCTCCGCCGTGGACCGGGAGGATGTCGCGACCGGTCCCGTCACGGGGTCGCCCATCCTGCGCTGGCTCGGCGAGAGCACGGGCGCGATCGACGGCTTCGTGCAGTCGGTGGTGCTGAACACCCCGGCGGACCTGACCGCCGGCGCTCTCGGCGAGTTGCTCACCGCCGTGGTCAGGCGGCACGACATGCTGCGCGCCAGGCTGGTGCGCGGCGAGCGCTGGGGCTTCGACGTCCCGGAGGCGGATGAGGCCGTCGCGGCGTGGCAGGAGAGCGACCGGCCGCTCGACGAGTGCGTCGAGCTCGCCACCGGCGGGCTCGACCCGGACGGCGGCGTGATGCTTCGTGCCGTCTGGCGGCGCGCGGCCCGGCAGCTGGTCGTGGTCGTCCATCACGTGGTGATCGACGGCGTGTCCTGGCGTGTCCTGATGGAGGACCTGGCCACGGGGTGGCGGCAGCTCGCCTCGGGCGCGCCGATCGAGCTGCCCGCCGTGGGCACGTCGTTCCGGCGCTGGACCCAGCTGCTGGAGCGGACGGCGTTCGACGCGGACCGCGGCCACTTCCAGCGTCCCCTGCCGGGAGCGGACGGGCCGCTGGGCCGGCGCCCGCTGTCCGGATCCGACACCGTCGCACGCGAGCGGACCCGGGCCGTCTCCGCCGGCGCCGAGGTCACCGCCGCGCTGCTGGGCGAGATCCCGGCGAAGTTCCACGCGGGCGTCAACGACGTGCTGCTGACCGCGCTCGCCGTCGCCCTCGCCCGGTGGCGCCGCGACCTCGGGCAGGATCAGACGTTCGCGCACATCGAGCTCGAAGGCCACGGCCGCGAAGGGCGGTTCGTGGCGGGCCCGGCCGGCTTCGAGCCGGACCTGTCACGCACCGTGGGCTGGTTCACCACGCTGTTCCCGGTGACCGTGGACCCCGGCGCGACGGCCGATTTCACCGCCCCCGGCTACCTGTCCGCCGCGCTCAAGTCGGTCAAGGAGGACCTCGCCCGGGTGCCGGGCAACGGGCTGTCCTACGGCGCCCTGCGATACCTGGCCGGCACCGGGTTCGACGCCTCCGCCCCGCAGGTGCTGTTCAACTACCTGGGCCGCTTCGACGCGGGCGCGTCCGGGGACTGGCAGCTGGCCGGCGCCACCGGCCAGCTGGGGGAGAGGCGCGACCCCGGGATGCGCCTGCCGCGCGTCCTGGAGTTCAACGCGATCGCCGAACCCGGCCCGACCGGCGAGTACGAGCTGGTCACCACCATCTCCTGGCCCGACGGGATGTTCGCCGGCGAGGACATCGCGACGATCGGCGCGTACTTCCAGGCGGCCTTGACCGGGCTGGCCGCGCTCGACGAGGGCGGCCACACCCCCAGCGACTTCGGCGCGGTGTCTCTCACGCAGGCCGACGTCGACGCCTTCGACGGCCCGGCGCTGCGCGACATCCTGCCGCTGACCCCGCTGCAGGAGGGCCTGTACTTCCACTCGGTCTTCGACGACGACTCGGCGGGCAGCTACGTCGAGCAGCAGCTCCTGACGCTGGACGGCGACGTGGACGCCGACCGGCTCGCGGCGGCGGCCACCCGGCTGCTCGCTCTCTACCCGAACCTGGCCGCGCGGTTCGTGGCACTCTCCGACGGCCGCGTGGTCTCGGTGCTGGAAAGCGGCGCGCGGGCGCCGTTCACCACGCTGGAGCGCCCCGGCATCACCGACGACGAGATCCGCGACTGCGCCGAGCGGGACCGCCGCGCCGGGTTCGACCTGGCCACCGGCCCGCTGATGAGATACACCCTCATTCGCGCGGGCGACGGCCGCGACGTCCTGGTGCAGACCGTGCACCACATCATCGCCGACGGCTGGTCGGTGCCCCCGATGCTGCGCGCCCTGCTGGCCGAGTACCACGCGCCGGGGACCGGGCATCCGCAGAGCGGCTTCCCCGGCTACGTACGCGGGCTCGCCATGCGCGACGGCGACGAGAGCGACCGGGTGTGGCGCGAGCAGCTCGCGGGGCTGCCCGGCCCTTCGCTGGTCGCCGAGGGGCACACCCCGTCCGGCCGGTTCGCGGAGACCGCCGAGGAGCCGGGCGACGACATCGACGCGGCCGTCCGGGCGGCGGGGGTGCCGCTCAGCGTCGCCGTGCACAGCGCCTGGGCCGTGACGCTGGGCGGCATCCTGCCCGGCACGGACGTGGTGTTCGGCTCCACGGTGTCCGGGCGGGACGCGGACGTGCCCGGCATCGAGGACATGGTGGGCCTGCTCATCAACACGATCCCCGTGCGCGCCCGCTGGGACGCCACCACCACGGCCCGCGAACTGCTCGCCTCGGTGCGGGAGCACCAGAGCGCGGTGCTGCCGCACCAGCATGTCTCGCTGGCCAGGATCGGCCGCCAGGCCGGCGGCGGCGGCCCCCTGTTCGACACGCTGGTGGTGTTCGACGTCGCGACCGACCTGGACAGCCTGCGCCGGCCCGGCGACGAGCTGGTCATCACCGGCATCGTGAACGAGGGCGCCCCGCACTACCCGCTGACGCTGGTGGTGGAGCGCGCACCCGGCGGCCGCCCGCGCTTCAACCTGATCTACGACGGCGAGCTGCTGCGGGAGACGCACGCCCAGGCGATCCTGCGCACGTTCACCCGGACCCTGACCGGCCTGCTCGCCCGTCCGGACGAGCCGGTGCCCGGCGGCGTCCGGCAGCCCGCGCGGATCACCCCGGCGACGCTGGGCGGGCTGTTCGACGCCGCCGCGGACCGCGACCCGGCCGCCGCCGCCGTCACCCAGTGCGGTCTCGACGGCAGCGCCCGGTCGCTGACCTACGGCGAGCTGGCGGAGGCGAAGAACGAGCTGGCCGCGGCGCTGCGCGCGGCCGGTGTCGGACCGGGCAAGCGGGTCGCCGTCGCCGTCCCGCGCTCCCTCGATCAGGTCGTCGCCCTGGTCGCGATCGTCACCGCGGGCGGCGCGTACGTGCCGCTGGACCTGGCGTACCCGGACGAACGGCTGGAGTACATCCTGGCCGACTCCGCCCCGCAGGTCGTGCTCGTGGACCGGGACCAGCGGGACCGCTTCACGGAGCTGTCGGCCAGGGCGGGCGTGCCGGCCCGCGTGCTCGTGCAGGGGGACGAGCTGCCGCTGGACGCCACCCCGTCCGAGGCCGGCCCGCACGACCCGGCGTACGTGATCTACACCTCCGGCTCGACCGGCAGGCCCAAGGGCGTCGTCGTCCCGCACTCCAGCGTGGTGACGCTGCTCGCGAACACCCAGCCCGACATGGGCTTCGGCCCGGACGACGTGTGGGTGCAGTTCCACTCCTACTCCTTCGACTTCGCGGTGTGGGAGCTGTGGGGCGCGCTGGCGTACGGCGGTGAGCTGCTGGTGCCGGAGTACGCCCTGACCCGCTCCCCGGTCGACTTCCACCGCCTGGTCCGCGAGCGCGGAGTGAGCGTGCTCAACCAGACGCCGTCGGCGTTCTACCAGTTCATCGAGGCCGACCGGCACGCCGCCGAGCCGGTCACCGCGCTCCGCCGGATCATCTTCGGCGGCGAGGCACTGGATCTCGGGCGGCTGCGCGGCTGGGTCGAGCGGCACGGCACGGCCTCGCCCGAGCTGGTCAACATGTACGGCATCACCGAGACCACCGTCCACGTCACGCACCGGGTGCTGACCGGCGCGGACTTCGCCGGCGGCGACGACGTCAGCCCGATCGGCGGCCCGATCCCCGGCCTGGTCACCCACCTGCTCGACGACCGGCTCCGGCCGGTGCCGCCGGGCCGGGTGGGCGCCATCTACGTCGCTGGTGACCAGGTGTCGCTCGGCTACCTGGGCAGGGCGGAGCTCACCGCGAGCCGGTTCGTGGCGGACCCGTTCGCGGGGGACGGCTCCCGCATGTACCACACGGGCGACCTCGCCCGGCGCACGCTCGGCGGCGAGCTGGAGTTCGTGGGCCGCGCCGACGACCAGGTGCAGCTCAAGGGGTTCCGCGTGGAGCTCGGCGAGGTGGAGTCCGCGATCAGGGAGCTCGACGGCGTGGTCGACGTGGCCGTCACTATTGGTGACGCTGCGGGTGTCATTGCGGGCGGCGCTGTGGCAGGTGGGGGCGATCACCTGGTCGCGCATGTCGTGGGCCGCGTGCCCGGTGACTTCGCCGGCCTGCTGTCGGCGAAGCTGCCCGCGCACATGGTGCCGAGCTCGGTGCGGCTGGTCGACGCCCTGCCGCTGACGGTCAACGGCAAGCTGGACCGCAAGGCCCTGAGCGAGCGCGCCGCACGGCACGACGACCTCCCGCTGCCCGCGAACGATTCCGCGCTCGCCGCGCGGCACGACGACCTCCCGGCGCCCGCGAGCGACTCCGCGCTCGCCGCGCTGGTCGGCATCTTCGCCGAGACGCTGCCCGGCGGAGACGCGGACGGCGACACCGACTTCTTCCGGGCCGGAGGCGACAGCATCGTCGCCATCACCGTGGTCAACCGGGCCAGGGCACTCGGCCTGCCGATCGCCCCGCGCGACGTGTTCCTGTTCAGGACGCCCCGCGCGCTCGCCGGACAGCTGGGGCCGCGCGCGCCGCAGGCCGCGGACGCCGCCGAGACCGGGCCCGCCCGCCCGGAGGACGGCCCGCTGGCACCGACGCCGATCATCCTGCGCCAGCGCGAGCTGGGCGGCTCTCTCGCCCGGTTCGCCCAGGCCAGGGCGCTGGTGGCGCCCGAGGGTGCCGGCTTCGCCGACGCCGAGCGCGCCGCGAACGCCGTCGTGGCCGCGCACCCGATGCTGCGGCTGCGGCTGCGCGCCGAGCACGGGGTGTGGACGCTGCACACCGAGCCCGCCCGCAAGGTCACCGTCGTCCGAACGGACACGCCCGCCGCGACCCACGCAACCGCCGTGACCCACGCAACCGCCGCAACCGCCGCGACCGCCGCAACGCACGAGACCCCCGCGACCCATGTGGCCGACGCCACTGCCGCGGCGAACGAAGCCGCCGGCCGGCTCGATCCCGAGGCGGGCGAGGTGGTCGCGTTCTCGTGGCTGGCGGCGAGCCGGACCCTGGTGGTCGTAGTGCACCACCTCGCCGTCGACTCGGTGTCCTGGCTGGTCCTGCTGGACGACCTGACCGCCGCCATGCGCGGGGCGGCCCTGCCGCCGCCGACCACGTCCTACGCCGAGTACGCCGACGCGCTGACGACCGAGTCCGCCCACGCGATCGACGACCTCGGGCACTGGATCACCACGCTCGAAGCGCCCCCGCTGCTGCCCGCGATCGAGGAGCAGCGCGAGGTCATCGTGGAGGCCGGGCCCGACGTGACCGCCCTCGTGACGCGCACCGCGCCCGCCGCGCTCGGCGTCGGCCTCACCGAGCTGCTGTGCGGCGCGCTGCGGGCCGCGCTGACGCGCATCCAGCCGACGCCCGCCGATCTGGCGATCGAGCTGGAGCGGCACGGCCGGGTCCCGGCGCTCGAACACCACGACTACAGCCGTACGGTCGGCTGGTTCACCTCCATCGCACCCGTACGGCTCACGCCGCACACCGACCCCGTAGCGGCGGCGCGCGAGGTCGCGGACCGCCAGCCGGACGAGCGCGGGCATGTCGCCTACGGCCGGCTCAGATACCTCAACTCGCAGACGGCCCCGCTGCTGACCGCCCGCCCGCAGGTGCTGTTCAACTACCTCGGCCGGGGCAGCGAGTCCCAAGCCCTGTCCATCACCCGGCCCACCGCTGCTGGTGACCCAGGCAGCCCGTACGCCGTCGAGGTCAACGCGTGGATCGACGCCGCCACCGGACGCCTGCGCGCGGCCTTCACCCTCGCCGCGGGCATCCCCGACGAGCTGACCGAGCACTGGCGGCACGCGCTGGAGCGCATCGCGGACGCCTGCGCGACGGCCGAGCGGACGGCGCCGGTGACCCCGCTGCAGAGGGGCCTGTACTTCCAGGCCCAGCTCACGGGCCCGGCCGGGCACTACGTAGCCCAGAGCTACTTCACCTTCGACCGGCGCCTGGACGCCGACGCCCTGGCCGAGGCGATGGCGTACGTGATCGCGCGGCACCCGGTGGCCGGCGCCGGCTTCACCACGGACGCCGGCGGCAACCCGGTCCAGGTCCTGGCGGCGGGCCGGCGGGTCAAGGTCCGCACGGTGTTCCTGCCGTCGGACGCGGACGTCGAAGCCCTGCGCGCCGAGGACCGCGGCACCGGCTTCGACCCGGACGAGCCGCCGCTGATCCGGCTGACCGTGGTGCGCAGGCCCGGCGGCCACGACGGCCTGCTGCTGAGCTACCACCTGCTGCTGTGGGACGGCTGGTCACGCGAGATCGTGCTGCGGGACCTGTTCGACGCCTACCAGGCCGTCGTCGCGGGGGAGCCGCTCGACCCGGCCCCGGCCACGCCGGGCTTCGAGGACCACGCCCGGGCGCTCGACGCCAGGGACCACTCCGCGTCGGAACGCTTCTGGGCAGAGCACCTGACCGGCCTGCCCGGGCCCACGCTGCTCGCCGGGCCGTCACCGGCGCTTCCCGGCGATCTGCCGCGCGCGCTCGTGCACACGCTGACCGCCGAGCAGTCGGAGCTGCTGCGAGCGGCGGCCAGAACGCACGGTGTCACGCTGAACTCGGTGCTGACCGGCGCGTTCGGCCTGCTGCTCGGCGCGCACACCGGCCGGAGCGACGCGGTGTTCGGCGTGACCGTCTCAGGCCGGGAGGGCGAGGGCCTGGCCGGGATCGTCGGCGTGCTGCTCAACACCGTGCCCATGTGGACGCGGGCCCGGCCGGAGGACACGGTGCGGGAGTACCTGTCCAGCGTGCAGGCGGCCAGGGTCTCGGCGATGGAGCACGAGCACCTCGGGCTGGGCGAGATCCAGCGGGCCGGCGGGCACGACGTCCTGTTCGACAACCTGTTCGTCCTGCAGAACTTCCTGGACCTGGACGCGCTCGCCGAGCTGAACGCCCGGCACGGCATCACCTCGGTGCGGGCCGACGACTCCACGCACTACCCGTTCACCTGGGTCGTCACGCCCGGCGACCGGCTCACGATCAAGCTGGAGCACGGCGGCGACGACGCGGAGCGCGCCCGTGGCCTCCTGGACGACTACCTGCGCGTGCTCGACGACGTGGCCCGCTCGACCGGGCCGGTGGGCGCGCTGCGGGGACTGGGGCCGGAGCCCGAGCCGGGCGAGCGGGCGGACGTCGGCACGGACACCGTGGTCGACCGGTTCGACCAGGCGGCCGAGCGCAGCCCGCACCGGGTCGCGCTCGTCGCCCACGGCAGGACCATGACGTTCGCCCAGCTCAGGGAGCGCAGCCGGGCAGTGGCGGGGGTGCTCGCCCAGCGCGGCATCGGCCCCGAGTCGACCGTGGGCCTGGCGATCCCGCGCTCTCTCGACTCGATCGTGGCGCTGTTCGCCGTGCTGCGCGCCGGGGCCGCGTACGTGCCGCTGGAGCTGGACCACCCGGACGAGCGGATCGCCGCGATCGTCGCGGATGCCCGCCCGGACGCGATCCTCACCGTGAGCGCCGTCTCTCCCCGGCTGACCGGCGACCTGATCGAGCTGGACCGCCCCCTGCCCGCGGCCGAGCCGTTCGTGACGTTCGCGCCGGACGACCCGGACCGCCTGCGGCACCCCGCGTACGTGATCTACACCTCGGGCTCGACCGGCAAGCCCAAGGGCGTGGTGACCGAGTACGCCGGGCTCACCAACATGCTGATCAACCACCAGCGCCGGATCTTCGAGCCGGTGCTGGCCGAGCACGGCCACCGGGTCCTCCGGATCGCGCACACCGTGTCGTTCGCGTTCGACATGTCGTGGGAGGAGCTGCTGTGGCTCGCCGACGGCCACGAGGTGCACATCTGCGACGAGGAGCTGCGGCGCGACGCGCCCCGCCTGGTCGAGTACTGCCTTGAGCACGGGATCGACGTCATCAACGTGACCCCCACCTACGCCCAGCAGCTGGCGGCCGAGGGGCTGCTCGACGACCCCGCGCGGCGGCCCGCGCTGGTGCTGCTGGGCGGCGAGGCGGTCACCCCGGCGCTGTGGCGGCGGCTCGCCGAGACCGAGGGGACGGTCGGCTACAACCTGTACGGACCCACCGAGTACACCATCAACACCCTCGGCGTCGGCACCTTCGAGTGCCAGGACCCGGTGGTGGGCGTCGCGATCGACAACACCGACGTGTACGTGCTGGACCCGTGGCTGCGGCCCGTGCCGGACGGCGTGCCCGGCGAGCTGTACGTGTCGGGCATCGGCATCGCCCGCGGCTACCTCGGGCAGTCCGCCCAGACCGCGCACCGGTTCGTCGCGTGCCCGTTCGGCGAGCCCGGCGAGCGCATGTACCGCACCGGGGACCTCGCGGCCCGGCGGCCCGACGGGAACCTGACGTATCTGGGCCGGACCGACCAGCAGGTCAAGATCCGGGGGCACCGGGTCGAGCTGGGCGAGGTCGAGGCCGCGTTCGCGGCGCACCCGGCGGTGCGGTTCGCCGCCGCGGTCGCCCAGGCTGACCCGCAGGTGGACGGGGCCTACCGGCTGGCCGCGTACCTCGTCCTGGGGGACGGTGACCTGGCGGCGGTCGCCGCCGAGGTGGGCGCCGGGCTGCCGGACTACCTGCGGCCCACGCACTACGCGCAGGTCGATAGCATCCCGCTGACAGTGAACGGGAAAGCCGACGCCAAGGCACTGCCGGACGCCAGGCCACTGGGCGCGCTGACCACCTCGGGCGAGCGCGGCCCGGAGACCGAGACGGAGACCGTGGTGTGCGAGCTCTTTGCCGAGGCGCTGGACCTGGATGACGACGAGGTGAGCGCGGTGAGCGACTTCACGTCCCTTGGCGGGCACTCCATGCTGGCGGTGCGGCTGATCGGGCTGCTCCGCCGCGAGTACGGCCCCGTGATCACCGTTCGTGACCTGCTCGCCCTGCGGACCCCGGAAGCGATTGCCCACCACCTTGATGATCAGTCCTGACCAGCAGCGGCCCAGCACGGGGTCCGGCATCCTCCGGACCGCGCTGCGGCGCAACGCCGGCGCCATGACCTGGGGCACCGTCCTCATGGGTATGTACCAGGCCGGCGAGACCGCCTTCCCCATCGCGCTCGGCCTGATAGTCGAGCACACCTTGCAGGAGCGCAGCCTCGGCTCGCTCGCCGTGTCGATCGCCGCGCTGGCCGTGATCATCACGACGGTGTCGCTGTCGTGGCGGTTCGGGATGCGCATCCTGCAGAAGGCCAACACGACCGAGGCGCACCGCTGGCGGGTGCGGGTCGCGGCCTGCGGGCTCCAGCCGGTGGCCAGGAACGTCGATCTCAAGTCCGGCGAGATCCTGACCATCGCCACCGAGGACGCCGACCAGACCGCCGACATCATCGAGGTGGTGCCGCTGCTGATCAGCTCGCTGGTCGCGGTGCTGATCACTGCGGTCGCGCTGGGCCTGGCCAGCCTCCAGCTCGGCCTGCTGGTGATCGTGGGGACCATCGCGATCCTGTCGATCCTGAGCGTGCTGTCCAGGCGGATCGGCGCCGGCACCCGCGAGCAGCAGGCCCGGGTGGCGCGGGCGGGCGCGAAGGTCGCCGACCTGATCACCGGCCTGCGCCCGCTGCACGGCTTCGGCGGCAACCACCCGGCATTCCTGTCCTACCGCAAGGTCAGCACCGAGGCGAAGAGCCAGGCGATCACCGTCGCCAAGGTGAACGGCGCGTACGCCGGCACCGCGCTGGCGCTCAACGCGATCCTCGCCGCCGCGGTGACCCTGACGGCGGGCTGGCTGGCGTTCGACGGCCGGATCGGCATCGGGGAGCTGGTCATGGCCGTGGGGCTGGCGCAGTTCATCATGGAGCCGCTCAAGCTGTTCTCGGAGATGCCGAAATACGTGATGACCGCGCGCGTCTCGGCCGAGCGGATGGCGCTGGTGCTGGCCGCGCCCGCGGTGATGACCCCGGGGTCCGAGCGCCCGTCCGCCGGCGGGGACCTGGAGGTCGACAGCGTCCGGTACGGGTCCCTGCGCGAGCTGAAGTTCCACGTGTCCGCGGGCGAGTTCGTGGCGATCGCCGTCTACCAGCCGCAGGCGGCGGCCGACCTCGCCTCGATCCTGGCCGTACGCGTCCCGCCCGGCGCGTACGAGGGCGTGGTGCGGGTCAGCGGGCGGGAGCTGGCGGACCTGTCGATCGAGGCGGTCCGCGAGCACCTGCTGGTGAACCCGTACGACGGGGAGATCTTCGCCGGCACCCTCCGCACGAACATCGACCCGGCGGGCGTCAGCCGGGTGGTCCCCGAGGCCGTCGAGGCGTCCATGCTGGCCGACGTCGTCGCCCTGCACCGCGAAGGGCTCGACTACGGCGTCCGCGACCGTGGCGCGAACCTGTCCGGCGGGCAGCGCCAGCGGCTGTCCCTGGCCCGCGCCCTCGCCGCCGACGCCGACATCCTGGTCCTGCACGATCCGACGACGGCGGTCGACGCGGTCACCGAGCAGCTCATCGCGCGCAACCTCGCGGAGCTGCGCCGCGACCGCACCACCATCGTGATCGCCGGCAGCCCGGCGCTCCTGGACGCCGCCGACCGCGTCCTGGTCCTGGACGACGGCGTCATCATCGCGGAGGACACCCACCGCAACCTGCTCGCCACCGACGAGAACTACCGCCTGGCCGTGGCCCGGTAGCCCGCCCGGACGCGCCACCTAGATCGGATGTCCGATATGTTCTCTTTCGGCCATGTCCTTTTCCGGTCTTGGGGGTCGGTGCCCGGTGCGCAGAACGCTGCTGATGGCGGCTCTCGTCTTGAGCCTGGCCGGCTGCGGCAGGGTCCCCGGGCTGGGCGCCTGGCCGCCCTTCGGCACGCCCGCACCGACGGCGACGCCCACCCCTTCCCGGTCGCAGGCGGCGTCGCCGAGCCTGGCTCTTATACACATCT
>NZ_VCKX01000469.1 GCF_005889725.1 Nonomuraea zeae | reverse complement strand
GGACCGGCTCGCGGTCTGGTCGGGAGGCCGGCTCGGGGTCTGGTTGGGGGGCGACGACCTTGACCTTGCCTGCCGGGAGCTGGCGTGAGCTGCTCACCGGCGGCGTCTTCACCGGGCGCATCCCGCTCACGCACCTGCTCGGTCAGTATCCGGTCTCACTCCTGGAGAGACATGATATTTGAGGTCTGGGCACCGAAGGCCACTGCTGTCGAGGTGGACGTCCTGGGCGCCGAGCCCGGACGCCGGGCCATGGCGCCCGGGGAAGGGGGCTGGTGGTCGGTCGAGGTGGCGGAGGCCGGGCACGGCACGAGATACGCGTACGTGGTGGACGGCGACGGCCCCTACCCCGACCCGCGCTCGCGCAGGCAGCCCGAGGGGATCTTCGCGCACAGCGCCGTCTACGACCACGCCCGGTTCACCTGGTCCGACCACGAGTGGAAGGGCCGGGACCTGCGCGGGTCGGTGATCTACGAGCTGCACGTGGGGACGTTCACGCCCGAGGGGACGTTCGTGGCGGCCGTCGAGAAGCTACCGCACCTCGTCGAGCTGTGCGTGGACTTCGTGGAGGTCATGCCGGTCGCGCCGGTGCCCGGCGGGCGTAACTGGGGTTACGACGGGGTGGACCTCTATGCGGTCAACGAGACGTACGGGGGGCCGGACGGGCTCAAGCTGTTCGTGGACGCGTGCCATCGGGCCGGGATCGGGGTCATCCTGGACGTCGTCTACAACCATCTGGGGCCGTCGGGGAACTTCCTGCACCCCTTCGGACCCTATTTTTCCGGATTTAAGGGCAGTTACTGGGGCGAGGCCGTCAATCTGGACGGGTCGGGGTCCGACGAGGTGCGGCGCTACTTCATCGGCAACGCCGTGCAGTGGCTGCGCGACTACCACATCGACGGGCTGCGGCTGGACGCCGTGCACGCGCTGCACGACAGGCGCGCCACGCACCTGCTGGCGGAGCTGTCGGAAGAGGTGGACACGCTGGCGTGCTCGGTCGGCCGCCCGCTGTCGCTCATCGCCGAGTCCGACCTGAACGACCCGCGCATGGTGCGCCCGCTGGAGGCCGGCGGCCTGGGCATGACGGCGCAGTGGGACGACGACGTCCACCACGCCCTGCACTGCGCGGTGAGCGGTGAGGGGCACGGATACTACGCGGACTTCGCCGACCTCCCGGCGCTGGCCAAGGTGCTGGCCAGCGGCGTGCTGCACGACGGCGGCTACTCCAGCTTCCGCGAACGCTCGCACGGCGGGTCGTTCGCCGGCGTCCCCGGCCACCGGCTGGTGGCCTGCCTGCAGAACCACGACCAGATCGGCAACCGGCCGGCCGGGGACCGGCTGCCGATGTCCGCGCTCAAGCTGGGGGCGGGGCTGCTGCTGACCTCGCCGTTCACGCCGATGCTGTTCATGGGGGAGGAGTGGGGGGCGCGCTCGCCGTTCCTGTTCTTCTCCGACCACGTCGAGCCGCAGCTACGGGAAAGCGAGGGGGACCGGCGGGGGCGGGAGTTCGACGGCTTCGGCTACGTATGGGACGCGCCCGACCCGTCGGACGAGGAGACGTTCCTGCGCTCGAAGCTGGACTGGAGCGAGGTCAAGGAGGAGGCGCACTGGTCGCTGCTGTGCTGGTACCGGGACCTGATCGCGCTGCGCAAGGCACTGCCCGAGCTGTCGGACCCACGGCTGGACCGGGTCAGGGTGGAGGTGGATCCGCTGGGGAAGTGGCTGCTGATGTGGCGGGGGGCGCTCGCCGTGACGGTGAACTTCTCGCCGGAGTCGGTGACGCTGCCGCTGACGGCGGGCACGGTGCTGCTGTCCTCGGACGAGCCGGTGGTGGCGGACCGGGACGGCCTGCGCCTGCCCGGCCAGGCCATGGTGATCTACCGAACCGTCGACTCCTAGCCGGCGTCGGCGAGGGTGGTCCTGCGTAGCCGCGCCTTGTAGCGGGTGCGAGTGCGGTGCGGCTGCGCACCTCGAACGGCGGGGTGCCTTGGGCCACTGGGGACCTTAAGCCACACCAGGCACCTAGAGCGCCGGTAGAGGCCGCCTTCACGCACGTGGACACCGGTGGCCCGGCGCGGTACCCCGTACAGGGTGGGTGCTGCGGCGCGGTGCCCACACCGAGACCACACCGGGACGGGCACCGCCGCCCGATGCGTACACCTGCACCCGCGGCACTGCGGTACTGGGACATTGGGGCACTGCGGTCGCCCGGCGCGTACACCGGCGTGCGCTGCGGTGTCGTGTGGTGCGTTCATCCACAGGCCCTACGCTCCCCGAACCACGTTTTCCACAGAACCACATTCGGACCCATCCCCACCCCACCACCTCCTCGATCCTGAGTGCCTCACCGCATCCCATCCCGATCTGTCACCCGGAAGCAGGCATTCACTCATGAAGATCTCTCTCGCTCTCCCAAGCACGCTGACCTCCCTCTTCATCGTCGCCATGGAGCACCTGATGTTCGACGTCGAGTCGTTCGTCCCCTGGCGCATCGGCGGCCCGTACAAAAAGGCGGCGATCAGCGCGACGAGCACAGGCGCCCTGACCGTCACCCACCACCCCACCCCATGGAGACCGGCCGGCGTGGCCACCTTCACGGACGAGGAGAGACGCCACCTTCGACGCACGAAACACCACGTCATCCTGTCCACCACGGCACCCCCGCACGACCTCCCGGCCAGCGTGCAGGCGGCACGGGCGGCGGCCCGGGCCCTGGCGCGCGAATGCGACGGCCTGCTGATCGACCCGCTGACCGGCTCGACCATCCTCACCTGTGGACGATGCGCGGGCGAGCCGACCGGCTTCCGTCTCAACGACGACTGGCTGGCCTGGGACGTCCAGGTCCACGACGCCGCGACCTGCCCGCCGTGGGATCCGGCCGACACGGGCGTGTGCGACTGCCTCCGCGTCACCTCACGCGGCCTGCGCCGCTTCGCCCTGCCGGAGATCACTCTCGACGGCGCCGCCTGCGCCCACAACCTCTGTGCCACCAACCTCCTGCGTACGGTGGCCAACCGCCTGATCACCGACCACCTGGCGTACGTCACCACCCACCCGGAGGCCGCAGAACGCAAGATCGACGACTTCCTCCAGATCCAGCCGTCCGACCAGCCCGACGGCGGCCGGCCCTTCGCCGTCCAGCTGACGCCCTACGACACGGATCAGGGAGAGCTGGGGCGCGCCGGCAGCATCCGCAGGCTCAAGGTCGGGCCCGCGCCGGGCACGGGCCAGGTGGCGTGCCTCAAGGTCGGCCCACCTCCCGGCTTCAGCGGCTCCTTGAACGAATGGCTCTGCGCGACCCAGAAAGCCGGCCACGCCACCCTGACACTCATCGACCCCCAGGCGCCCGCCCTCGCTGCCTGAGCTCATCGACCCTCACACACCCGCCCTCGCTGCCTGAGCTCGTCACCCCTCACACACCCGCCCTCGCCGCCTGAGCTCATCACACCCCGCATACCGGCCTTTTGCCGCCTGACACCTCCGGCCGCTGCGCTACGTAGCCGAGTCGCTCGGGACCGTTGTGACGCTCTAGCTACTCTGAGGCAGCAGAGCAAGAGCCACAAGCGCCTGTACTGCTATGACCCGATTTGTTGGGAAAAATGGTAGATCGTCCTGAACCGAAATGGGGCTTAAAGCCGTCCAAGTGACGTGATCCCGTTTGAGATGATCGATGAAGATCTGCGAACGGCGCGTCGGAGGGCGCGCCGCTGGGGAGAGCTGAACGAGCGCCGCGCGGCGATCGGCGACCGGGTACGCGATGCCCGGTGGGCGATCGATGCGGTCGGAGTGTGGGATCAGGAGGCGGTAGCCGCAGAGGAGGCCAGGCTGGGCGCGTTCGCCCTTGCCCTTACGGCCGTGGAGCAGGAGCTGGCTGAGGTCGGACCGGCGCAGGAGCTCTATGAGGAGTTGCTGGCACGAGAGGAGCGCCGGCTGACCGAATCGGCCGACCCGCGAGGGGCCAAGCTGCTGGAGATCGGACGGCTGCTGGCAGAGGTGAACGTGGAGCTGCCCGCCCGAGAGCGCGCCCATGCGGCGGGCCTCGCGGTCCTGCGCGAGCATGGTGATCGGGAGGCGCTGAACGAGTTCTTCCACCAGGTGCGAGCACTCGGCCTGATGGTGGATCCACCCGCGCCCGATGGCGCACGCGGCACGGCCGGGCCCGAGAGCGGCGATGTCGATCCACACGAGGCCGGTGCCGACGCACATGCAGCCGGTGACGTTTCACGTGGGGCGGGTGCCGATTCGGGCGCGGCCGGTGCTGGTTCACGTGAGGTGGGTGCCGATTCACGCGCAGCGGGTGCCGGTTCACGTACTGACGAGATTCAGGACGACGAGGCCGTTCCGGGTCAAACGGATGCCGGCGACGGTTTGAGCGCCGACAGTAACCAACGGCCGACGCTGCTTAGTGGCCCCGACGACATCCAACGGCTGGTGGAGCGATTGGAGCAGCACTGCCAGGAGCTGGAACGCCTGCACGACCGCCTCTGGGCCCGCCGCGAGGAGATACTGCTCGGCTGAGCCCGAGTTGTGAGGCCCGGCGCCGGAGGTGGAAGGACGCCGGGCCGGCTTATGGGTGCGGCGAGGGGTTCCGCACCGGCTTATGGGTGCGGCGAGGGGCTCCGGACCGGCCTATGCGGGAGCCGTGTCGCCTGTGGGGTGGCCGGGCCGCAAGGAGCGTTAAGGGGGTCGTGGCGATCTGCGGACGTGGTGAGGGACTGGGCCGGCTGGGTGGACGTGGTGAGGGGTCGGGCGGACCGGTGGAGATGGTGAGGGTTCGGGCTGACCGGTGGAGATGGTGCAGGTTCGGGTCGGCCGGGGGAATGAGACGGTGAGGGTGCCGGGGCGGCTTCAGCGGCTGAGGATCTGGCGCATGACTTGCTCCAGAGTGGCCGCCGGATCCAAGTCGGCGTCCTCGGAGCGCCAGGCCACATACCCGTCCGGCCGGACCAGGACGGCGCCGCCCCCGCGGACGCCGTACCGCTCCTGGAATCGTCCCTCCACATCCATCAGCTCCTCGTCCACCACCACCCGCGTCAGCTGGACCCCCAGCCGTTCCTTGACCAGGCGACCGGCGTCCATCCAGGCCTGACCCCCGTGCTTGGCGGCCAACAGGACGAAGCCGGAGCCGAACAGGTCGATGGTGGAGATGTGCTGTCCGTCCCAGTCGAGGATCACGTGGGGTGCGCGGCTGCCGGGGCGGCCGTTCGGTACGCGGGGATCCTCCAGGAGGGAGCCATCATCGCCGGGTTCGTCCAGGATCGCCGTGGAGTGGTAGCGGTAGCCGATGAGTGCGCCCACAGGGTCTTCGAGGGGCTCCGGGTAGCCGATGCGAGCCGCGGGCGGCATGCGTACGCCGAGATTCGCGAGCTGGGCGTCGGCGGTCAGCGTGCCGATCGGGCGGCGCTCGGCATCGTAGGAGTCGAGGAACGCGGGACCCGCCTGGCCCGTGAGCACCAGCCACAGCCGCCAGGCGATGTCGCAGCCGTCCTGGAGCGCCGTGCTGCCGCCCTGCCCGCCGGTGGGCGGCATCGTGTGGGCGGCGTCACCGGCGAAGAACACCCGTCCCGCCCGGTAGTTGTCGGCCAACACGTGCGCCATCGCGAACGTCGTCTTGTCCAGGATGCGTACGTCCAGATCCGGGCGGCCGGTTCCGATCCGTACCAGCTCGACGCAGCGCTCCTCGGTGAAGTCCGCCTCGCTCTCGTCCTTCGAGGCGTCAAAGTTGACGCCGAGCACGTGTGCCCCCACGCCGGTGCCGGTCACGATCACGCCGGTGAAGACGTCGTTCTGGAGGTACCAGAGCGTGACCTCGCGTTCGCGGACCAGGCCGGTCAGGTCGGCGTCGAACATGATCGAGCACAGCTGCCCCAGCTCGCCCTTGCCTGAGACGGGAACGTCGAGGAGGGCGCGCAGCGGGCTGCGGTAGCCGTCGGCGGCCACCACGTAGTCGGCTCGCACCATGCGGTCCACGCCCTCCGCGCGGATCAGCGCCGTGACGCCGTCCTCGTCCTGTTCGAGCGAACGCAGCTCGGTGGAGAAGCGCAGGTCGGCGCCCACCTCCTCGGCTTTGGCCCGCAGTACGCGCTCGACCTCGGCCTGTGGTGCGCCTACGTTCACCGCGGGGGTGATGTCGCGGAGGAAGGCCAGCTCGGTGACCTCGTCGTTGATGATCATGTGGGGGTTGGGGTCGGTGAGGGTCTGCGCGATCGCGATGCGCATGTTCTCCCCGATTCCTGCCCAGATGTCGCTGAGCGCCTCCTCTATGCCTGGCAGGGGGCGCAGCAGCTCTACCGCTCGCGGGCCGACACCGAATGCTTTGGGTTGGATCGAGGTGCTTGGATGGCGTTCGACCAGCATGACGGGAATCTCGCGCCAGGCCAGGAGTGCCGCCGCGCTCAGCCCTGCGTACCCACCGCCCACCACCAGGACGGATACTCGCTCCTGCTCCATTGCTCTCCACCTCCGGTAACGCGTACTATCGCGTTTATGTTGAGCGACACGATATGTCGCGTCTGGGATGATGGTCAAGACATATCTTGACGTCCCCGTCCCCGTCCC
>NZ_VCKX01000468.1 GCF_005889725.1 Nonomuraea zeae | reverse complement strand
GTGGTTGGGGCTGCGGGGCGGCGCGCGGCGGGGACAGATCGGGACGGCGCGGGGACGATCGGCGCGGCCTCCGAGACGGGGGCCCCGGCCTGGCGCGCGGACTTGAGCGTGCGCACGTTCTCCGCCGCGACCGGCCGCGCCGCCGTGGTCACGCCCGCCTGCCTGCGCGGCAGCCGGTCGCGCTTGTCGCCCTCCTGCGGCTCGGGCGTCGGGTCGAGCTGGACGAGCTCCTGCGGCAGCAGCACCACGACGGTCGTCCCGCCGTAGGGGGACGCCTTGAGCACGACCTGGATGTCGTGGCGCTTGGCGAGCTGGCTGACCACGTAGAGGCCCAGGCGGGCGGTGCCGGTGATGCGGAACTCAGGCGGGTCCGAGATGCGCTCGTTCGCGCTGTCCAGGTCCTCGGGCTTCATGCCCAGGCCGCGGTCCTCGATCTCGATCACGTACCCGTTGGCCACGAGCTGGCCGCTGACCTGCACGTTCGTGTAAGGGGGCGAGAACGACACGGCGTTCTCGATCAGCTCGGCCAGCAGGTGGATGACGTCACCGACGGCCCGGCCGATGAGCACGACATCGCCCATCGGCATGAGCGTGACGCGGGTGTAGTCCTCGACCTCCGCCAGCGCGCCGCGGACCACGTCGACCATGGGGACCGAACGACGCCACGTACGGGCGGGGGAGGAGCCGGAGAGCACGATGAGGTTCTCCGCGTTGCGCCGCATGCGGATGGCGAGGTGGTCGAGCCGGAAGAGCTCCTTCAGCTCCTCGGGGTCGGTCTCGCGGCGCTCCATCACGTCGAGCACGGTCAGCTGCCGGTGGACCAGGCCCTGCGTCCTGCGGGCCAGGCTGAGCAGGATGTCGCGGATGCTGCGGCGCAGCTCCGCCTGCTCGGCGGCGACGCTGATCGCGGTGCGCTGGACGGTGTTGAACGCCTGGCCCACCTGACCGATCTCGTCGTCACCGAAGTCCAGCGCGGGCACCTCCTTGGCCAGGTCCACCTCCTCGCCGCGGCCGATGCGCTCGACCACGCCGGGGAGCCGGTCGTCCGACAGGTCGTGCGCGGCGTCGCGCAGCTTCTTGAGCTGGGCGAGGAGCTGCCTGGTCGTGGTGATCGACAGCACGATCGAGGCCACGACGGCGATGAGGCCCAGCCCGCCGGCCAGCACTAGGCGGACGACCACGCCGACGGCGCCGGGCACGGCCCGGTCGACGAGCCGGTCACCGCCGTCGGTGATGAGCTTGTCCAGCCCGGCACGGGCCGGCTCGGTGACCGCGCGCCACTCCGCGCCGGTCACCGGGGGCGTCATGCCGATGTTGGGGCGCTGGCCGAGCCGCTGCTCCAGCGCGCGGAGCTGGGTCACGGCGCGGCTCTTCGACCAGGCGTCGAACGCGGCCGCGTCGGCGGCCGGCAGCTGCGCCGCGGCCTGCTCCAGGGAGATGCGGTAGAAGCCCGCCAGCCGCATGAACTCGGTGTGCTCCGAGGCCGTGAACCCGCCGCTGGCCAGCGCGCCGGCGACGAGCGCGTCCGCGCGGGCCAGATACTCGCCCGAGCGGCTGATCACGATCATGGTACGGGCGTCCCGCGCGATCTCCTTGTCGTCCAGGGCGGCCACCGAGTCGAACATGCGGTAGAGCGAGTCGATGATCTGGTTGTAGGAGTCGGAAGCCTGGGGACGGCCTGAGCGGCCGGTGTCGATCGCCTTCCTGGCCGGGCCGATCCCGCCGGCGATCTTCAGTGCTTCGTCGATGCGGCGGGTCAGCGCGGCATCGGCCGCGAACCGGACGCCGGCGCTGGTCGCGGACTCCGCGAACTCCTGGCGCGCGGCGTCGGTCCTGGCCCGCTGGTCACGCAGGGCCTTGTCAGGTGTTTGCTGGGTGGAGCCCAGGGCCACGACCGTGAGGCGGCGCTCGCGCTGCAGCTCGGCGAGCAGGCGCTCGCTGGGTTGCACCGCGCCGCTGTCGACGGTTGTGGCGCCGACGAGGTTCACACCTTCGCGCAGGGTGACCCAGGCGGCGAAGCCCCAGAGCGCGACGAGTGACACCAGCAGGACCGTCACCTTTGCCCGCACGCCGAAGTTGCGGAAACGCATATTTTAGCCGTCCAGGTCAGGGGATTGCGTTAAGCCAGATGTCAAGGCATACGTGAACATTTCTTGGATTCGACACCTGGGACACCTTAGCAATGCCTCAGGAGCCGCTCAAGGTAGGTAAATACCAATACGTGGTGTTAAGTCCAGATTTAGGCTGTTAAGATCATACTTGCAAAAAGATAGCGGCTTGCCAGGATGGCGGCTCGCACCACGGCTATCGGTGTGTAAAGGTCCTTGTCATGCCACAGGGGCGGATAGTCCGATATCTCGCCCGTACGCAGTAAATACTGGTAGCCGCGAGCGGCGGCCTGCTTGGCCTGTTCCTCGATCTCGTCGCCGCGCACCGCCTCCGGCAGCAACAGCGCCTGCATCGCGTACGCGGTCTCCTCCGGTGTCCCCTCCCATCGACCCCACGACCCGTCGGGACGCTGCCTGGCCAGCACCCACTCGCGGGCCCTGGACACGGCCGGGGCGAATCGGGGCCCTGCGTACTCCCCGAGCGCGAGCACGCAGCTCAGCGTCGCATAGTACGGGGAGGCGTGCCAGCGATCATCCCAGCTCCCGTCCGGCCGCTGCCGCTCGGCGAGCAGATTCGCGACCCGCTCCCGCACGCCGGCGTAGGCGTCCGCCCGGTCGGGCCGGGTGGCCGCGTACGCGCCGAACGCGTCCAGGACGTGCGCGTTCACGCTGACGGAGAAACCATCCTCGCCCGGCCACGTGCAGAAGTGGGTGCCCGTGTCGAACGCCAGCAGGCTCTCCGGATCGCGCGCCATGCCGTGCAGCGCCAGAGCATGCAAGGCGACGGCCGTCGTGTCGGCGTCCGCGGGCAACCCGGGGCCGGCGGGCGTGCCGGCCGGGCCGATCGCCGCCCTGAGGTCGGCCACCATCTCCGGCGGGACCGTGACGGGGACGCCGGCCCGCGCCAGCCAGGTCAGCACCCAGCCGCGCTCGAACACGGTGATGGGCAACCCGACGGGAACCGGCCCTCCGTACCGGGTGGCGACCGCCTCCAGGTGACTTCTGGCCGAATCGGCGTCGAGCAGGGCGCCGGTGCCGAGCCAGGCGGCGGTCGCGGCGGGGGAGGCGCCGATCGTGCCGATCATCGTCGGCCGGACGGAGCCTCCGCCGCCCGCCGCGATGCCCGCCACCTCGAACGAGTGCAGCAGCTTCTCCGGGAGCTCGGCCCCCGAGGCCACCACGTGCCGGAGGCGTTCCATCCGCGAGTAGTCGAGGCCGGGCGGCAGCGGCAGCGGCTCGCCGACGTCATGAGCGTTGATGAGGGCGATCAGCGAGGGGACGATCAGGTCGACGGCCGGCATGTCGGGCAGGGGGGTCTCTTGCGACAGCCACTCGCGCAGGGCGGCCAGTCCTCGGGCCGCGGGCTCCGCGGCCCCGGCGGTGAGCAGGGCCTCCGTGGCGCTCAGCGTCGGCACCAGGCTGTAGCCGTCCGGCGCGCCCCACGACCCGTCCGGCCGCTGGGTCCTCACCAGGTAGTCGATGCGCTCGTCGTGGCCGGTCAGCCAGGGGGCCAGCGTCACCAGCCGCCCGGTCTCGTAGATCGACGCGGAGACCTGACCCCATGGCGTGGCCATCAATGTGGCGATCAGCAGATCCGCTTCGCGGGCGATGTTCACAGCTCTCCCCAGTAGTCCGATACGCCGTAGAAGCCGGTGTTGAAGCCGATCTGCCGCTCCAGGTAGAGCGCGGTCCTCGGGCTGGCCTCGCGGATGGGAGCGATCAGCTCGGCCGCCGTGCGCGCGTGACGGGCCATCCGGGCGGTCACCTCGGCACGCCCGGCGCCCAGTGTCAGCGCGTTGGCGTCGCCCCAGCCGGCTTCCCTGTCGTACGTGCTCAGGTCGTTCAGCAGCCGCAGGTAACGCTGCACCTCGTCGCTCGCCTCGCGGACCACGTCGAGATTGCCCAGCGTCCACGCGTCGCCCGTGTAGAGCCAGTGGGACAGGTTGACGAAGGAGGAACCGCAGCTGTCGGCGTTCGTCAGGTACTCGGTCAGGCCCGGCCTGGCCTTCGCCTCGCGCCAATCCCACTCCGTGAGCATCGCGCCGAGCATGCGTCCGAGCTGGTCGCACCAGCGCGGATCGCCGTCCAGCTCGTCGCGGAGCCCGGCGAGCACCTGGGTGAGCGGGCTGCCCGGCGCCTGGCCCCCCGCCACCGCCAGGCACTCGGCGATCAGTTCGACCACCTCGTCGCGGGACACGGCGAGGTGATCGACCCGCAGGTCCACCGCGAACACCCACAGCGCCGCACGGTTGACGGCGCGTAGCTGATCCGGGGCAGCCCAAGGGGAGCCGAAGGCGCCCACGAGCCCCAGCGAGTGGAAGAAGCCCGCGTCGAACGGCCTGGCGGGGAAGAGGTCGGGGTGTTCGGCGGCGTGGCGGCCCAGGTCGCGGGCGCACTCGATGGCCAGCGCACTGGACCTGCCCAGTTCGGCGGCCGTGCTGAGGCCGGTCACGCGTGCTCCACGGGGACGAGCGTCATCGACAGCCCCGCCGGTGGCCGCAGCGTGGAGGCCAGCCGGGGAGTGACGGGTCCGGTCGTGTGCAGAACGGGCCGGAACCTGCACAGGATCCCGGCGATCAGCAGCAGCGCCTCCATCAGGAACAGGTGGGGCCCCAGGCAGACGTGCGGCCCCGCGGCGAAGGGGAAGTAGGCGTAGCGATGACCTGCCCGCTCGTTGCCCGGCGCGAATCGCTCGGGGTCGAATTCGTGCGGCCGATCCCAGAACTCCGGCAGCCGATGCGTCAGATAGGGGCTCAGCACCATCGTGGAGCCGGCCGCGATCTCGGTGTCGCCGATGCGGTCGGCCCGCGCCGCCGTACGGGGCAGGATCCAGCCCGGCGGGTAGAGGCGTACCAGCTCGTCCACGAACATCTTCAGGTACGTGAGCTCCGGCAGGTGCGCGACCGTGACCGGCCCGCGCCCGACCACCCGCCGCACCTCTTCGTACACCTTGGCGGCGATCTGCGGATGCGCGTCCAGCACCGGCCAGACCCAGGTGAGCGCGGTGACGGAGGTCTCCGTGGCGGCGCCGTGGATGGCCACCATGTCGTCCCTGATCAGCCGGTCCGCACTGGCCTCGTCCCGGCGGGCGCTGACCAGCCTGGACACCAGGTCGACCGCCTCGCCGCCGCGGGCCCTGGCGTAGCGGATGCGCGGGTAGACGACCTCGTCGATGGTCTTGACCGCCTGCTTGAACGCGCCGTCGCCGGGCAGCGGGAGGCGCTCCGGCGCGAACGGGAGGAGTAACCGGATCGACCTCGCCGTCACGCCCGTGTCGTAGGCGGGCGCCAGCCGTTCGATGTCCGAGTCGGAGATCGTGGCGCCCAGGAACAGCCGCACGATCGTGGGATGGATCAGGTCCGAGATGCCCTGCGCAACGTCGAACCGCCGGCCGGGCACCACGGTGGTCTCGACGAGCCGGTCGATGATCTCCGCCATGCGTTCGGTGAGCGAGTTGAGGTATCTCGCGGTGAACACCGGCTGGAGGATCTTCCTACTGGCCGCCCAGCCCTCGCCGTCCGACAGGATTCCCTGGCCGAGCAGCGGGGCGAGGGGGTCCCAGAACATGCCGGACCGGACGTAGTTAGGCTGGTTCGTCTTGAGGATGTGCTGGACATGATCAGGGTGGGTGACCAGGTAGGGCCGGAAGGGGCCCATGTTCAGCCGGACGAGCTCACCGCCCGCACGGTTGCTCGCGTCCTCGAACGCCTGTACGGGCGTACGCGCATGCCGGGCCAGTGATCGCAGAAAGGGAAGTGTTCTAGCCTCACGCACCGGCACGCCGCCGAACGTCACTGCGGACCTCCCATGATGCCCGCATCGACTGATCGGACATTTTCTGACATATGTCAACCGTTGAGTGGAGTATCACATGCTTATGCATGTAGATTCAAGATCGCACTGAGGTAGGAGCACCTGTTGAATTTCAGCCATCCGTTGGCCGGCGGCGCCGTCGCCCGCTGCCGCGGCCTGCTCGAACCGGCTCTGCGGGAGGCCGTTTCGGTCCTGCATCCGTGGGGCGCAAGGATGGCCGCATTCGCCTTGGGCTGGTCTGATGCGGACGGCAAGCCGTACAGAGGGGACAGCGGCAAGGGCGTGCGGCCCGCCGTCTCCATGCTCGCCGCGGAGGCCGTCGGCGCCGGCGCGGAGTCGGCACTGCCGGCGGCGGTGGCGGTGGAGTTGGTGCACGCGTTCTCGCTCGCGCACGACGACATCATCGATCACGACGAGCGGCGAAGGCACCGCGAGGCGCTGTGGAAGGCGTACGGGGTGGGGCCCGCGCTGCTGGCCGGGGACGCGCTCCTGGCCCTGGCCGTCAGGCAGGTCGCGGAGCGGCCGGAGGCGATGACATGGGTGTCGGCGGCTCTCGTCGAACTCGTCCAGGGACAGGCCGCCGACATGGCCTTCGAGAACCGGCCCTGGCACGGGCCGCGCCAGGTCACCCTCGCCGAGTACGTGGAGATGGCCGCCGGCAAGACCGGAGGGCTGCTGGGGGCCGCGGCGGCGGCGGGGGGGCTGTCGCGGCTGGACGGCGACCGGTCCAAGGCCCGCAGGTCGCTGGTGCCCACCCGGCTGATCGCCCGCGGCTCCGGCGAACTACGCCCGTAGCCGGC
>NZ_VCKX01000467.1 GCF_005889725.1 Nonomuraea zeae | reverse complement strand
GTCGGCGCCTGCACTCGGCGCTCGGCTACCGGCCACCCCTGGAGGTTCTCAACGAGGCCCTTTCAACCCCAGCGGCCGCATAGGCTGCACTCATAACACGGCTGTCCGGAATCACCGTGGCCCCTCACTCCGACGCCGACCGTGAGCTGGCCGGCCAGCTCAGCTCCAGCTGCGCGGAGATGACCATCCTTGCCACCTCCGTCCGTGACTTCGCCGCCCTGCTCAAACCCGACCCCGACAATGCCGAAGGCCTCGACTCCTGGATCACCGTGGCCCGCGAGGCGAACCTGCCCCACCTCCACAGCTTCTGCACCGGCCTCGACCAGGACCGCGCCGCCGTCAACGCCGGACTCACCCTCCCGCATCACAACGGCGGCACCGAAGGCGTCAACAACAAGACAAAAATGATCAAACGACAGATGTACGGACGGGCTGGCTTTTGGCTGCTACGCCACCGGATCCTGCTCGGGTGACATCACGATCAGTCACCACCGTTTCTGCGACAGAGCCGAAAACCGTACAGTCCCATTCCCAGGCCGGTGTGGAGACAGCAGGCGGATCGGGAGTCGATCGCGAGCTGTAGCGACTTCTTCCAGATGCCCTCTAGCTTCCGGTAGTGGGCGGCTCCAGAAATGCCCGAAAGGCGCTGTCATCGAGCGGTTGCGGTGGTTGCTCGATGATAAAAAAATCATCTGGCTTATGGCCGCCGCGGATGAAGCGTTCTAAGAGCTCAGCGCCGGCGAATCGTTCCAGCAGACGCAGGGCAGCATGACGACGGTCCGCTGCCCAGTCAAGACCGTGCAACTGCGCATCCATCGCGGCGAGGTCTCCGCCGATGCGATTCGAGGGCCGTCTGGGGTCGAAGGCCACGGCTAGGTGGCCGTTTCGTGCGTACGCGATCAACCGCCGCCAACCGCCCCATCCAGGTATAGTTCCGCCCTGCCAGCATACCGATACAGCCTCATACCCTGCGCCAGCGATCTTCGCTAGTGTCTCGGGTTGCGCGCCACGGCAGCCGCCGTTCACCTCCGAGACCAAAGCACCTTCCCCCCATTTATTTACTGTAACCAGTCTTGGGTCCTCAGACCAATCGCTAAGGGTGATGCCGTCCGATAAAGGCGTATAGTGGTCCAGTCGCAGACGCCGTGCTCCGATCAGCCTCTCTACTGCTTTTGGATCCGCTTCGAAAGCATAAAGCAGGCAGGCTTCCTCAATGAACTCTACTTGTACATCCATTCGATACGCCTCCATCGAGCGGGCCGGTGAGGCGCGAAAGGGTTAGTCCCTTTCGCGCCTCTGGCTGTTATTCGAACTTGGGCATGACGCCATTTGTCATGATGATGTTCCAGAACGGATCATCGTACAGGACGCGATAGCGCCAGTAGAACCAGTTGAGGCTTGTTCCGGCGGAACGGTTTTGATTCAAATTGACGCGCTGCACCGAGAAGTTGTTGGTGAGTGCGCCAGTCTTGTAGACGCGTCCTGCGCCCTCATAGGACGAGTGGAAGGGGTATTCGTCGCAGTCCGCGCCCGCTACCGGCGGCAGCGGGGCGCATGTGGCCTCGACAATGTCCTCCGTCTGCTCAGCTATTGCACTTTCCGTATCCACTCGATGCAGCGGCTTGTGCCGGAAACTGTAGATGTTCGCGGCCAGATTACCTGGCACTTCCTTGCCGCTCTGTTGCGGGGTGGTATTTCCCGCATCGTTGAACGCTTTCTGGATGTGCAGGGCCACCCCAGCATGGCTCGCGCTCGTCGTGTCGTAGGCCATCGTGCGTGGCGATGGGCTGGGGACGATGCAACCTCCGAGATGCTGGCTCATGTAGGGAACCTCATCGCACCGGACGACAGGTGGATCGTCCCGGTACAGCCAGAAGCTCTCAGATCCATACCGCGACCTTACGGTGAGCTTCGGACTGAGCGTGCAAGTACCCACCTGTACCGACCCTAGACTACTGTCCATGGCGGACACGGCGGTGAAATCGGCACGGTCGTATGCGATCCAGTCCTCGATACTGCCCGATCGGTGATGCTCATTGGGTCCGTACAGATCGCATTGGCGTGGAGTAGGCGAGCCGGCGCGGTGCAGCGAGACGACTAATTCGACCCCGCTCGTGAGTCCGGCCCTCTTCAGACTGCTTATCTGCATCCGCACATCGATCTCTGTATTGAGACTGGCCTCATCGTCCCGGAAAGCGCGGAAACTGTTCTGGCTGCCGATGCGCGTGTGAATGAGGGTCGTCGCACGGAATTGGAGCCATCCGAGCGGCACCTTCGAGGTCTTGTCGTAAAGTGTGATGCCATAGTAGTGGGTATAGCACCAGTTGAAGGTGTTCACGTGATGCCAGATGTGAGACTCCGCAATGCAGTCATTGAACCAGACTCGCTTGTAACTGAATTCCTCTGGTTCTGTCGCCGCCGCTGCTGATGGCGCCTGCCGTGGCTCTGCCGGTCGTGTTCTGATCGCTCGCACCGGTGTACTGCCGTCGCATGGGCCGAGGTCTTGCCAGGCAGGGTGCACACCAGGTTCGTCGCCTGGATCGGCCCACTCCTGCCCTACCACCCAGAGGTGGCCGTTGTGCGAAACCTGGTCACCCCACCAGTAATCCGTCTGCGCATCCCATGCCAGGGCAGTACAGGGCGCCGCCGAAACTGTGGTAAATGTCCACGTGTAAGGCGCGCTCATGGAATTTCCGGAGCTGTCCGTAGCACCGCTCACCTCTGCGGAGTAAGCGGTATTCGCAGCCAGAGCCTGGGCAGGCGTGAAACTGATCAACTGACCACTCTGCTCAGTGCTCGCCGTACCAGGAACAGGATTTCCCGCCGCATCCTTAAGAGTCAGCTGGGCTCCTGAAACCGTCTCACTGAAAGTGGCCTGGACAATAGTGGCCGTGGGCGCGTCCGCACTGTTCGCGGCCGGCACTGTCTCGATCACCGAGGGCGGCGTGGTGTCAGGTTGCGGTTCGGCCGGTGGCAGCTCATCCGCGCCGACAATAGTCGCCGCGTCCCTATTTGCAGCACTTTCCATGCGGGCGCGCAAGTCCTCGACCGTTACGGGCGATGGATCCAGATCTTCCGGCACCGTCTCGATCTGCATCGCCAGTGCTTCTGTGTAGGACGGCGGCTCGGTGAGCTCCGGGCCCTCATAAGAGTAGACGATTGCCTCCGGTTCCTGCGGGGTGTCATACTCCACGAATAGAACCGGCCCTCGGCCGTCGACACCCGCCCATTCTGTACTTAGGAACTCGCGGAAGTTTGAGGTGCCTCCAGTGTCGCCATAGGATGCGATCTGCAGACCGTAATTGGGCTCACCGTCTGCCCATGCCTGGACGATGTCCTCGATGGAGTAGTACAACTCCTGCGAAAGCTGGGAACAATAGACATAGCTGCCGTTCGCTTTCCTGATGCGACCGACTCCACCGCCCTTGACTTCCTCGCCTGTCGTGGTGACCGAGGGTTGCCTATCCCAGCGCAGGCTCACCGAACTGGAAGAACTCAGCGACCAGTCGCTGGTGACACGCCGGACGACCATCTTCGGGGTGTTCTCGTCACCTCCGCAATGGGTGGTGATGTAGTTCCAGGGACGTACGTCAGCGTTGATAATGGGGCGCCCGTACCACGGGGCATTACTTAGATCGTACTTGAGGTAAGAACGGTAGATGTAGTAGGAGCTTGCTCCGTCGAAATTGTTACGGCCGGCAAGCAGCGAATCCATGTACTGCTGGCCACTTCCCATGGTGAACCGGGAGTCGTTGCTGACAAAGGTATCCGTAGGAAATCCGGCACCGTACCAGGGAGTAGGATTGCTCACCAGAGTCACTGGATACGTGGTCGCCGGATCGGCCAGGAGCGTCATATCCGGCTTATGGATGAGCTCGGTTCCGTCAAGTTCGGTTTCGACGGCGCTTATCTTTCCGGCGGCGAGTGACGCGGTAGCGGCGGCGTCCAGTATCAAGGCGGGTGTAAGCTCAGCAACCTTCTTGTCGCCGCCGTCAAACACCTCGGCGCGGCCTGACCTGTTGCGGTACTTCAACCCATCACCTGGATCAAGTGCGACCCGGAAAGTCGGCTGCCGTATGGGCCGTTGCCTGATGACAGTCTTCTGTCGAATCCCTGCCGGTGTGACCTCAAGCACCAAGTCGATGCCCTTGCCGTAGGCATCGGTATATGTGGCAGAGTTACCGGACAGCGTTGGAGCCGGCAACTTCGCGGCCGCGGCAATCTGAGTGATTCCCCGGGCGGACTTGACTCGCAGCAGTCTTGTATCACCTCCAGCAGAGAGCCGTACAGCGTCCTTGACCTGTCCCGCTCGAAAACACGGTTTCATGCTGTGAGCTGGGGTTTTGCTGCGTGATCAGAGCGACGGCTGCGACCATCGCAAGGTGTTGTTGTCGCTTGTCTACCGGTTGGTGAGGTGCTTGTTCGGCCTGCTGGCGGTGCTGGTCCGCTCCGATCTATCCAAGGACGTTGAGCTGCTGGTGCTCCGTCATGAGAATCAGGTGCTGCGTCGTCAGCTCGGTGACCGGCCGCGGTGGGGACACGTCGACCGGCTCTGGCTCACAGCGTTGTCGAGGCTGGTTCGCCGCCGCCGGTGGGCGGAGGTGTTCCCGGTCACGCCGGCGACGATCTTACGCTGGCATCGCAACCTGGTAGCGCGTAAGTGGACCTTCACCGACAGGCGGCGCCCTGGACGGCCATGCACCCGCCGACCAGTCAAGGCACTGATTGTGCGGATGGCGCGGGAGAACCCGACCTGGGGGCACAGGAGGATCCAAGGCGAGTTGGCTCGCGTGGGTTACCCGATCGCAGCATCCACGGTGTGGGAGATCCTGCACACGGCCGGTATCGACCCGGTGCCCCGCCGGGCGGGGCCGAGCTGGCGGCAGTTCCTGGCCGCCCAGGCCCACGCGATCATCGCGTGTGACTTCCTGGTGGTCGAGACCATGCTGCTCAAACGGTTGTACGTGCTGGTCTTCATCGAGCACGGCACCCGGAGACTGCACCTTGCCGGAGTGACCGCGCACCCAACCGGGGCATGGACGGTGCAGCAGGCTCGCAATCTCGTGATGGACCTGGGCGATCGCATATCCGGGCTGCGGTTCGTGATCCACGACCGGGATCCTCTCTTCACCTCCGCCTTCCGGGAGGTCTTCACCGCCGAAGGGCTGCGGGACATCACCACCCTGCCGCGGACGCCGAGGATGAACGCCATCTGCGAGCGCGTCATCGGCACCCTACGCCGCGAACTCCTGGACCGCATCCTGATCCTCAACGAACGTCACCTGGTACTCGTGCTCCGCGAATATCTGATCCACTACAACGGGCACCGGCCGCACCAGTCACGGCAACAGCGTCCCCCGGACATCGCATCGCAGCCCGCCCGCGACCTGACCGACCTACGATCCATCCGCCGAAAACCCGTCGCCACAGGCACGATCAACGAATACCACCACGCCGCTTAACCGCAGCTCAGACCACGTAACTCAATATTCGAGCGGCACAGGGTTTGGCGAGCATCCATTCGACCCATTCGCGTAGTACGCGGCGGGTGACCTGGTTGAGTGGCAGGTGGCCGAAGCGGGGGAAGACATGGCGTTCGGCTTCGGCGAGGTAAGTGGCGCGTTGGGTGGGGGAGGCGCCGAGGCGGGTGGCGTAGTTGTGGCCGGCGTAGTGTTCGAAGTTCGGCATGTCAGGGTCGTGTGTGGGGTCGTAGTTGGGGTCTTCGATGCCGCGGCAGCCTTTGGGGTAGCCGTGCGGCCTGTTCTCGCCGCTGAGCGTGACTAGGGAGGCGAAGTCGTCGGCGACCTGGCGGTCATAGCAGGTCTCGAAGTCTTCCTTGCTGTTCCTGCCGCCGCCGATGCGCCATTTGACCAGCCAAGACTTCGCGCCGTTCTTGGCCGTGCGTTCGATGATTCTCGCCACCTGTGTCCCCCCTTTGACGTGCTGGTGGCATGGTGACGGACGCCGGGGCTGGCGGGCGGCAGGGACGCGCGCAGCATGATCAAACACCGACTGCCGCGTGGCGAGATGCGGGAACATTGGGGGAACATGATCTTGAGGTGATCAGTAACCACTCGCGAGCATCGCCCAAAAATAGGCCGTTGACCTGCGGTGATATCGGTAGGGCGGGTGGGACTTGAACCCACGACCCACGGATTATGAGTCCGATGCTCTGACCGGCTGAGCTACCGCCCCTGGATGAAGTTGTACGGCGTGCGGCGGACCTGGAGAGGATCATGCCGAGCCCTTGCGCATGCTAAGGCTAGAGCATCGGATCCGGTCGTGGTGCCCGGCCGAACGGGAGACGAGTCTCCGCGGACATCATTCCATGCCCGGCATGGTTGTTGGAGCCCATGTGGATCATAATCGGGTCTCGGTTGGGGAGGGGGTGGGGGAGCGCCGGCCGTGGGCGGAAAACCGGGTGTGGGTCGCGGTGGGTGCGGGTTAAGGTGAAGGTGGCTGATCACGTAGGTGATGGGCCGTCAGGTCTGGTGTCGGCACGGGTCGAAGCGCGTCGGTTATCCACTTCTAATGGGGAGGTCGCGGGTTCGAATCCCGCCGCAGCCTCGGCTGTGTAGCTCAGTGGCCAGAGCGCCGAGTGCCGGTGTGCGGTCCCATATCCGTGCCGGCTCCAGACCAGGCGGGTCCCGAGCGACGCTGGTAGGGGCCTGCCTCTTATACACATCTCCGAGCCCACGAGAGCCTAAGACAACTCGTATTCCGTCTTCTGCTTGGAAAAAAGAAACCGAAGCGGAGAGAGCAGAAGAGAAGAAAGCTATACGAGAGAAAGCGAAAGTAAAACGGAAGGC